>DAOTVS010000278.1:0-7119 GCA_034436375.1 Anaerolineae bacterium
GGCTGCGGGCCCACGGGCGAGGGCGTCGGCGGCAGGGCGGTGGGGGTCGGGGAGCCCGGCGCCAGCGTTGCATCCTGGGTGGGGGCAGCCAGGAGCTCGCGGTAGGAGGATCGGCTCATCATGCTGGCGCTACCGCCTCCAGTCGTAGCCGCTAAACTTGGGGGGGGCGATGGTGGAGCCGAGGGTGCAGGCAAGAAGGGCAAAAAGGACAACGACGAGCAGGGTGCGGGAAAGACGGGCAGCAATGGGACGCGACATTTCGCCTCCTTGGCAGGGTGAAGCTTCAGCGTGTGGCAAAGGGCGGATGGGGTCAATAATGTGCTGCTGGTTTCCATTATCCTGCGCATTTTGCCCCCTGTCAATAGGCCACCTGGCCTATTTTCCCGCCACAATTTCCCAAAAAAGGCGGATCAGCGAGCCCATTCGTTAGCAGTGCACTGAGCTGCGCCCCACCATTAAGGCTTTGACGCAACTCCCTGCCTGTGCTAATCTGTACGCCATTTACAGCGATGGAGGACGCGGCGTCATGCCGATGCGTTGGGGCAAGAGGATCGTTCTTGCTGTTGTGATCTTGGCTGTGTTGGCTTTGGCTGGGGGGGTAGGGTCGGTCTACCTCTATTTCCGGCCCGGGCTGCCGGTGACCGACGGGCAGCTGCGGGTTTCGGGCCTCAAGGGGTCCGTGGAGGTGATCCGCGACCGCTGGGGCGTGCCGCACATCTACGCGCAGGATGAGGAGGACCTTTTCTTCGCCCAGGGCTATGTGGAGGCGCAGGATCGCTTCTGGCAGATGGAGCTGAGCCGCCGGGCCGCCCAGGGGACGCTGGCTGAGGTGCTGGGCGAGCCGGCGCTCAAGAGCGACGAGCTGGCGCGCACGCTCGGGTTCGCGCGCGACGCTCAAACGGAGTGGGACCTGCTCGATGCCGATACGCGGACGGCTCTGGAGGCCTATGCGCGCGGGGTGAATGCCTATCTCTCCATGGCGGGGAGGCATCTGCCCGTCGAGTTTTCCCTCCTCCACTATACGCCGGCCCCCTGGCAGCCGCTGGATAGCGTCGCCTGGGCGCGCCTGGTGGCCTGGCGGGAGAGCGGCGACTGGCAGCAGGAGCTGCTGCGCGCCCGGCTGGTGCACGCGGTCGGCCCCGAGCGCGCGGCAGAGCTGGAGCCGGCTGGGGGCTTGAGCCTGAGCCTGCCCGGCGACCTGGGCAACGGCGCCGCGTTGGCCCAGGCGCTGTTGGTAGATGGGGTAGGGCAAGATTGGGCCTGGGGCGACACCATGCCGGCAGGGGGCAGCGCCTGGACGGTGGCCTCCGCCGGCACGGCGGGCAACCGGCCGATCCTCGCCGCCGACATGGCGGCGCCGGTACAGATGCCGGGGGCGTGGTATGAGATACACCTGGTCGGTGGCCGCTATGATGTGATCGGGGGCACGCTGCCGGGCATCCCCGGTGTGCTCAGCGGGCGCAACCGCACGATCGCCTTCGGCAGCACCGAGACCGCTGGCGACACAACGGACCTCTACGTGGAGCGGGTGCGCATGCAACTAGGCAAAGCGTACTTTGCCGCGAGCCCGCTGCAGGCTGAATACGACGGGCGCTGGGAGCAGGCTCAGGCCTACCCGCAGCAGATCCGGGTGCGGGGGCAGGGCCAGCCGGTGGACCTGACGGTGCACGTCACCCGGCACGGGCCCTTGCTCAGCGCGCCCTCGAGCCAGGGCGAGCAGGTGGCCGTGCGCTGGGCCGGCGCCGGGCAGCCGACGGCCTATACCCGTTGCGTGCTGGCGCTCGACCGGGCGAGCAACTGGGACGATTTCCAGGCTGTGGCCCGCGCATGGACGGTGCCCGCGCGTACGCTGGTGTATGCCGACATAGACGGCAATATCGGCTATGCCGTCGCCGGGACGATACCGGTGCGCAGCCAGGGCGACGGCAGCCTGCCCGTGCCGGGCTGGACCGGCGCCTATGAGTGGGCGGGGTTCGTCTCACCCGACGCCTTGCCCCAGGCGCACAATCCTCAGGACGGGCGGATCGTGGCCGCCGGCAATGCCCTGGCCGTGTCGGGATTGCCGGAACCGACCTCGCCCGATACGGAGACATCCTTTCGGGCGGACCGCATCAGCCAGTTGCTGCAGGCGCAGCCCAAATTGACGGCTGCGCAGGGCGAAGCCGTCCTGAACGACGATCTGGGACCGGTGCAGCCGCTGCTGTCACATCTGCTCACTTTGGCGCCCCAGGGTTGGATTCAGGAGCGTTCGATGCCCTATCTGCGCGACTGGAATCTGCACTATGACGCCGACAGTGCCGGGGCCGGCATCTTTGAGACCTTTTACTGGCGCCTGGCGCACCATACTCTGGATGATGAGTTGGGGCCGGACCTGGTGCAGGAATATCTGAACATTAACCCCGATGCGCGCAAGGTGTTGGAGGGCATGGCCACCCAACCTGCCAACCCCTGGTTCGACGATACGCGCACGCCCCAGCAAGAGACGCGCGATGACATCTTTCACAGCGCCTTTGCCGATGCGCTCGACTGGTTGGGCCGCCGCTACGGCGACCTGCCCTATGAGTGGAACTGGGGTCGGGTGCATAACATCTGGTTCCGCCACGCGCTGGGTGTGCAGTGGCCGTTCACGATCTGGCTGAACCGGGGGGCCATGCGAGACGGCGGCTCGGCCTCGTCCGTGAATGCGACCCTGCCGGATTACAGCGAGCGCTTGGCCGTAGGCACTGCCTCGGCCTATCGCATGGTGATCGATCTCTCAGCCAGCGGCCAGAGCCTGGCGACCACGGCTACGGGGCAGTCGGGCAATCCGCTGAGTGGGCACTATGGCGATACCATCAATGCCTGGCGGCAGGGGCAGGCTCATCCCCTGCTCTATAGCCGAGACGCAGTCCTCAAGGCGCAGCAGGCGCGCCTGGTGCTCGATCCGGCGAACTGAGGCCCCGGCGGTTATCTGGGAGAACGAGGCTCCGCCTGAGTGGCTCAGGACTGTCACGGCAGTCCTGTCAGCGCTCAGGACCTTTTGTGCAGGCGAAATCGACACCCTGGGTAATGAAAAAGCGAGGTGGGGCGATTATGCTCCACCTCGCTTTTTCCTATTGGAAGCAAGTGCCAGACCTCACTCGAACGCCAAGGCATTCGCCCAACTGACGCCGGGTTTGACCTGGTCCTGCCGGATCGGTCTAGTAGAAGATCTCGGCCAACTCGTAGAGGGCCGGATCGACCGTCTTCATCTTGGACATGGCCTCGGTCAGAGGAAAGTCCACGATCTTGTTGCCCTGGAGGGCCGGCATGAAGCCGAATTTGCCTTCCTTGACCATATCGGCTGCACGGACGCCCAGGCGGGTAGCGAGCACGCGGTCAAAGACCGTGGGCGAGCCGCCGCGCTGCAGGTGCCCGAGCACCACCGAGCGGGTCTCAAAGCCGGTCTGCTTCTCGATCTGCTTGGCGATGGTTTCGGCCAGGCCGCGGCGATCGAGGCGCACATGGCCGAAGGCATCCGTCTCACCGAGGTCCTCGTTCACGTTGAGGTCGGTGATCTGTGCGCCTTCGGCGACCACGATGATGCTAAAGCGCTTGCCCATGGCATAGCGGCGGCGCATGTGATCACACACCTTGCTGATGCTGCTGGGCACTTCGGGGATGATGATGAAATCAGCGCCCCCGGCCAGGCCGCCGACCACGGCCACCCAACCTGCATGCCGTCCCATCACCTCAACCACGAGGGCGCGATGATGGGAATGAGCGGTGGTGTGCAGCCGGTCAAGGGCCTCGCTCACCGTCGTGGTAGCCGTATCAAAGCCGATGCAATAATCGGTGCCCCAGACGTCATTGTCCATCGTCTTGGGAACGCCAACCGCAGGCACACCGTGCTCGCGGTTCAGCCGCTCGGCCACGCCCATCGTATCCTCGCCACCGATGGCGACGATGGCATCGAGCCCCAGCTCACGGATGTTATCGAGCACCTTCTTCAGGTCATCGGGCCGCTTGAAGGGGTTGGTGCGCGAAGAGCCGAGCATGGTGCCGCCGACGTGCAGGATGCCCGACACGCTCTTCAGATTCAGGGGCTCTACCTGCCCCTCAACGAGCCCTTCCCAACCGTTACGGATGCCATAGACGTCGAAGCCGTGTTCCAGGCTACGACGCGTGACCGCACGGATAGCTGCGTTAAGGCCGGGAACGTCACCGCCCCCAGTCAGGACGCCAACTCTAGTCATGAGAACCTCCTGCCGGCAACCCGGGCCGGCAATTCCCCGACCGTAAAGCCGGCCGGCATAGCGGATTACGGATTACTCAACTTCACCCAACTCGGCGCTGCGGAAGCTCTTCTTGGCAGAGCGGAAGCCGCCCGTGCTGTCGATGGTGCCCGCGCTGCCGAAGAGGCGGATCTTCTCGCGCACGACTTCCTTGACCTCATCCCGGCCGACGCCAATGATCTTGCGCGGGTCGGTCTCATCCGGATGCGCCGCTGAAGCCTTGCGGATGCCCTCGATGAGCGCCACATTGAGGTTGGTGGCGACGTTGACCTTGCAGATGCCGGCCTTGATGGCCTCTACCACGGCCTCATGCTGGACGCCCGAGGAGCCGTGCAGCACGAGGGGAATATGGGTCGCCTCGTGGACGGCTGCGACTCGCTGGATGTCGAGACCGGCCTCGCGCGAGACCATGCCATGGATCGAACCGCAGGCTACAGCGAGGGAGTCACAGGTGGTGCGCTCGACGAATTCCTTCGCTTGAGCCGGGTCAGTCATGGCTGCCAGGACCTGCTCGGGGGTCACCTTGTCCTGGATCTTGAGCACCTTGCCCAGCTCGGCCTCGACGGGGATGCCCACGATATGGGCGATATCGGCCACGCGCCGCGTAACAGCCACGTTCTCTTCGAATGGCCTGGCTGAGCCGTCATACATCAGCGAAGTAAAGCCGGCCCGCAGGCAGAGCACGTTTTGGTCAAAGTCGGTGCCGTGATCGAGGTGCAAGACGACGGGGACATCCACCAAGCTGGCAGCGATCTTGACCAAGCCGGCGGCAAAATCCATACCGGCGTAGCGGATGGCGCCCTGGCTGACTTGCAGAATCACTGGAGCGCGCTCTTCCTGCGCGGTCTCGACGATGGCCTGCACCTGCTCCATATTGTTGGCGTTAAAGGCCCCAACGGCAAAGTGCGATCGCATCGCCTCTTCGAGAATTGGCTTGCTGCTGACGAGCGGCATGGTTTCCTCCTAAGAATGTATCCGGGCTGACAAGAACGTCGGCGTCGGGCAAACAAGCAGGGCTACCCCCCGGTACGGGCTAGCCCTGCTCCTGGCCTTCGCGGGCAAAGGCGACGAGCGGTTTGTCAGAATCCGTCATGCTACTATAATCAGAAGTGTGGCTTTTATGCCGAAGGTGGGATTCGAACCCACAAGGAGTCAACCTCCAACGGTTTTTGAGACCGCCGCGTATACCGTTCCGCCACTTCGGCCTGCACCAGCGACCGCTAAAAGTATAGGCAAACGAGGCTAATTCGTCAAGCGGCCCAGTTCGCCGATTCTGTCGGGTTTAGGGCCCTCTTTTCCGCGAAGGCTGGTATCCATGGATGAACAGGCCCTGATTGCGTCTGCTCGCGCAGGGAATCAACATGCCTTCAACTTGCTCGTCCGTGTCTACCAGGACATGGCCTATAACGTGGCCTATCGGGTGCTTGGGCAGCCTGAGGCGGCTGCGGATGCGACGCAGGATGCCTTCCTGGCGGCCTATCGCGCCCTGTCCGTATTTCGTGGCGGCTCATTCAAAGCCTGGCTGCTCCGTATTGTGACCAACGCCTGCTATGACCAGCTCCGGCGGCAAAAGCGCCGCCCCCAGACATCTCTGGAGGACTTGGTCGAGGACCCCGATTATTCCCCCTCACTGACTGATCGCAACGAGAGTCCCGAAGAGGCCCTGCTGAATGCAGAACTGGCGCACGCCATCGAAGCTGCCATTGCCAGGCTGCCTTTCGATCAGCGCATAGTGCTGGTACTCTCCGATGTGCAGGGCTTGAGTTATGAGGAGATTGCGGCGGCTACTGATGCATCTTTGGGTACGGTCAAGTCGCGCCTGAGCAGGGCGCGGGCTCGCTTGCGGGATTATCTGGTGAGCAGGGAACAAACGGGCGGCCAAGGCCGTCTAAGTGGTGAGACAGGGCTTCGGGCAGGGATCTGACTGACGGAGAACGGTATGTTCGGTCTATTGGGACGCGCAAAGGCCCACCGCTTTTGCCAAGACAATCTATCAGCCTATCTGGATGGGCAGTTGACGGCCCGCGAGCAGAGGCAGGTGCGGCGCCATCTGGAGGTTTGCCAGGCCTGCCGTGACGACCTGCGCGCGCTGCAGCGCACGGTGGAGTTGGTGCGCCACCTTCCGGCTGTCCAGGCGCCGCGCTCCTTTGCGATCCCGCTGAACGTGCAGCCGTCGCGTACGCCCCTGTGGATGCGCTCCTGGGTCTATAACGGTATGCGTGCGGCGACCGTGCTGGCTACGGTGCTTTTGGTGATTGCGTTGGCAGGGAATGCCCTGAGCCTGCCGCCGGCTTTCAACGCGCCCTTGCCGGCAGCGGCGACGATGATGGCGGGGCGCGAGGCCGAGCCCCAGGCCCCCAGTACTGCCACGATGGCGGGCGCCACTGCCCCGGCGACAGGCGGGGTCGCCAACGATCAGGCCCTGGGGGCGGGGGCTGCTTCTACGGCCCAGGATGAGGTGACCGAAATGCCCGCTGCTGCGCCCACGTCGGAGGGAGAGATGGGCATTGCGGCCGCCCCTGCTGATACGGCTGCTGCGAGCTCTGCGCCCGCTGCGACCGCAGCTCCTCTGCCGAAGGAGCCAGCGGCAGGGCAGCCCTCGGCTGACGAGATCGCCCGCATGACCGCTGCTCCGCTGGGCAAGGGGGGCGGCACTGAGATGCCGACCCTGCCGGGTACGGAGGGCACGCCGGCGCAGCCTGAGGGCCCCGCGGCACAGATCGCGAGCGTGCCCATTACAGCGACGGCGACCGTTACTGGCCCTGTGACGGTGACCCCGGCCATGCCCATCACGGCAACAGAGACGATCACCCCCAGCCAGGAGGCTGCAGAGCTGGCGCAAACGACAACACCCCCGCTCCCCGAG
>DAOTVS010000279.1:0-4029 GCA_034436375.1 Anaerolineae bacterium
ATTTCCATGCCCTGGCCCGCGCACTCCCCAAGGGCATCCTGCGCACGGTCGAGTTCGGCCCCAGTGTCACCTATGAGGAAGCCTGCGCTGGGCTGGAGGTGCTCAAGCAGGCCGGCCTGGCCTGAAAGCAATTTGAGCCAAGTCTGCATTTTGACTGTATTGCCATAGTGCAGTATGATGATTGGGCAAATAAAGACCTCGTTAGGCGAGGCGTCTGCGCAAGACATAGGCCACTGGCCCGAAACGTCGAGAGACGCCAAGGGGTAGGCCAGGCAAGGTCGGCTTAAGGCCTTGCTCAAAGTGGCTGGGGCAATGACCCCCCTACGCTGCGCAGTGCCAAAGCTCTGACCAGGGGGCGCACCCCGCGGCGCAAACGGCGCGGTGTTGTTGTGTTGTGATTCGTGCTGGAGCCTCCCTGGTGTGACGTGGAGGCTCCTTTTTTTGCCCCCGTGTCGTCGTGCCTGAGGGCGGCGCCTGCCACAGGCCCTGGCTAATCGGGGCGGCACGGGCGTGGAAGGGGGTGATGGCGTGCCAGAGTGTGCTATACCGAACAGATGGATTAGGGTGGGGTCAGAGTCGCCCGGGTCAAGGCAGAATCTCGGCACACTTAGTCGCCTGCCACCGCGAGCGCCATGAAGCTGATCTGCTCTGATCCCCCGCACCCCTCGCAGCAGCAAAGCATACTGCGACTACTCCCGGTCTCATTTGGAGCTAGAACCCTTTCTGGCACCACAAACGAATAGCCTGGCTGCCGTCCGGAAGATGAAGTTGGGCCGGGCGCCCGCTCGATGCACTGCGGTTGCGCCCGCGGGCGCTACTGCGCCACAGATCAACAGCCAGAGAACAGATCTCTGGTACCCTCGCAGGCCTGCATCCAAGGGCAGAGCGGGCCTGTGCGCCACGCCGAGGTGAGGCATGAATGCCGTAGGTAAAGCCTACTACAGCGGCCAACGACTTATCAAGTTCCTCCGGCTCCTGGCCATCATTGCCGGGCCGGGCATCCTGGTCATGGTTGCCGACAATGATGCCGGCGGCATTACCACCTACACGGCCACGGGAGCCAAGTATGGCTATGGTCTGATCTGGTTCTTGGTTCTTCTGGGGCCGATAGCCTATTTTATACAGGAAATGACGGTGCGCCTGGGAGCCGTCACCAAGCGCGGCCACGCTGAAGCCATTTTCGATGCCTTTGGCCCCTTCTGGGGCTGGTTCAGCTTCTTCGACCTCGGACTCACGGATTGGCTGACACTGGTGTCTGAGTACATCGGCATGACGGCCGGCCTGCGCATCTTTGGTATTCCCCCCTGGGCCACAGTGCTGATCGTGACCTGCCTGATGGGTTTGATGATCCTGCAGGGGCGCTACTGGACCTGGGAAAAGATCGCCCTCGCCTTTTGCCTGATCAACCTGATCTATGTCCCTGCCGCTTTCCTGTTGCACCCCGATTGGGGTCAAGTGGTCAGGTTGGGCATCATCCCACGCTTCCCTGGCGGGCTGACGGGAACCATGTTCTTCTTCCTGATGGCCAATGTAGGCACAACCATCGCCCCCTGGATGGTCTTTTTCCAACAGAGCGCCGTGGTCGACAAGGGCGTGAAAGAGAAGGACATCCTGTGGAGCCAGATCGACACCGCCATGGGCTCGGCCGTCACGGTGATCGTAGCCATTTTCTGTGTCGTTGTAACGGCCTCTGTTATCCTTGGATCCAACATCCAGAGCGCAGCTGAGGCCGCCATGGCCCTCATGCCCATCAACAAGTACGCCGGGGCATTCATGGCCATTGGCCTGTTCGATGCAGGCTTTTTGGGCGCGATCTGCATCTCGCTCGCCAGTTCCTGGGCCGTGGGCGAGGTGTTCGGCTGGGCCCACTCACTCAACCACAAGGTGCGAGAAGCGCCGTGGTTCTACGCCTATTACTTCTTCTCGTTGCTGACCGCAGGTATCCTGGTGCTCATTCCCGGCGCGCCTCTGGTGCTGATCACCCTGTTCGTGCAGGTTGTTGCCACTACACTCCTGCCAGCCGCCCTGGTGTTCCTGATCCTCCTCCTGAACAATGAAGAGTTGATGGGCAAATACAAAAACAACACCCTCCAGAACATCATCGATTTCGCTATCGTGATCGGGCTGATCCTGCTGTCCACAGGCTATACCCTGACCTCGCTGTTCCCCAACCTGTTTGGTGGGAAATAGCTTTCGCCAGCCCCGCCGGGAGGAAGCATCATGAATAGGGCCGTCAGATCCATTCGCGAGTTCTTTGTCGCTGTGCACGAGATCAATGAAAAATACAAGCACCCGCGCATCAAGATGACGCGCATGGTCAGTATCTCGCTACTCATGTTGCGGCTGTACCTGATCGGCATGTTGCTGCTCCTGCTCTACAAGTTCATCACTCTCGTCATCGGCAGCTAGCCACAATGCCACACAGGAGGTGATCTATGGACCAAACGAGCACCCATAGCGGAGCTGCCCACGCTGCCGCTCCGGAGGAGACTTTTCTCTTGAGCCAGATACTGGGGGCCCGGGCAATCGTGGGCAAGAAAAAGGTCGGCCGCCTGCAGGACGTGGTGATCAAAGAGAACCACGCCTTGCCCGTGGTAACGCACCTGTACCTGGCGCTGCCCTTTGGCGAGCATGCTATCGTACCCTGGGACAAGGTCGCCAGCTTTGGCGCCCGTGAGATTGCTATCGCCGCCGATCGGATCGCAGCGTTCACAGGAGAGCCCGATGATAACGCCATCCTGCTCAGGGATCACGTTCTAGATAAGAAGGTCCTCGATCTGGAGGGGCGGGAACTCAGCGTGGTTTATGACGTGCGGCTGGCGCTGCGCAATGGCAAGCTCTATGTCAGCGAGGTTGATTTCAGCCGGGCCGGCATGCTGCGGCGCATGGGCCTATCGTGGCTTCTGGGATGGATGCCCCAGCTCGCACAAGGCACCGAGGAGGACATTGTTTCCTGGCAATACATCCAGCCTCTGCCGGCTAAGATCGGCCCCTTCCAGGGCGACGTGCGCCTGAAGGTCCTCAAAGACAAGCTGGCCGACATGCACCCGGTGGATCTGGCCGATATCCTGGAAGAGATGGACCCCGAGCAGCGGGTGGAGATCTTTCAGGAGCTGCCGACCGAGCAGGCCTCCGACACGTTGGAGGAGATCGAGCCGAGTACACAGCGAGACCTGGTGGCGGCCATGGAGACCACCAGGGTGGCCCAGCTGATCGATGAGATGACCACCGGCCAGGCCGCCGACGTGCTTTCCGTGCTGTCGGCGCCGGAGGCCGCTGCCATCCTCAAGCTGCTGAACCCCGAAAATGCTCACAAGATCCGTGCTATCATGGAAAAGCAGGAAGAGCACATCCTCAACTTTGCCACGCGCGAGTTCCTGGCCTTCCCGCCCAACATGACGGTGGAGCGGGCGCAGGACGAGTATCGTCGGGCGGCCAGGGGCAAGAATGTGGTAATGTATCTCTACATCGTGGACGAGGACCTTCGCTTGCTGGGCGTGCTGGATATCAAGGAACTGCTCCAGGCCGATGATAAGGCTCATCTGGATGATGTGATGGTGCGGAACGTCATCAGCCTCAACCCCGACAGCACCTTGAAAGAAGCTGCCCAACTCTTCGACCGCTATGACTTTAGGGCGCTGCCCATCGTCGATAGCAACGACAGAATCGTGGGCGTGGTCACCTACCGCGATGTAATGCAGTTGAAGCACCACTTTGTGGAATAATGCGAGCACTGAATGCGGTTTATCTGCACAGACGGGCCGCATGCCGAAGGATACCGGGCATCCACCCGGAGAGCAAACAGGCCCGCGCTCAGTACTGGTACGGAGGTGCATAGCCAACGCCGCTGAGCATGGACAGCCCCAAGGTGATTAGGGGCTTACATGGACCGGCCCCAGATACACCCCGTCGCTCTGCGGCTGGCCGTTCTCATCGACCACATTGGCCCGGCTCATGTCGCGCCAGGAATACATACCGGTATAGAGCCAATAATCGCCCGCCGGCAAGTCAGCCGGGAGGTCGAGGCTG
>DAOTVS010000280.1:0-17532 GCA_034436375.1 Anaerolineae bacterium
GCAGGCCTGCGTGTGCTGGCGATGGCGACCCGCGAACTGACTGCCCGCCCCGAGATCTACACGCCGGAAGAGGTAGAGCAGGACCTGACATTCATTGGCCTGATGGCGATGCAGGACCCGCCGCGGCCCGAAGTGGCGGCTGCGGTACAGATGGCGCACGAGGCTGGCATCCGCATCGTCATGATCACCGGCGACTATGGCCTGACGGCGGAATCGATTGCCCGCCGCATCGGCATTATCAAGGGTGATCGTCTCACCATTGTTACCGGCTCTGAGCTGGACAAGATGGATGATGAGACGCTCCGGCAGGTCGTCGGCGGAGGCGACGAGGTGATCTTTGCCCGCGTAGCGCCGGAGCACAAGCTGCGCGTGGTCGAGGCCTTCCGCTCGCTCGGCGAGACGGTGGCCGTGACCGGCGATGGGGTGAACGATGCGCCGGCCCTCAAACGGGCCGATATTGGCGTGGCTATGGGCCGCGCCGGCACCGATGTGGCCAAAGAGGCCTCGGCGATGATCCTCACCGATGATAACTTTGCCAGCATCGTCTCAGCGGTGGAGGAGGGCCGCGCAGTCTACGACAACATCCGCAAATTCGTCACTTATATCTTTGCGCACTTGGGTGGCGAAGCGGTGCCCTACATTCTTTTTGCGCTGCTCAACGTGCCATTGCCGCTGACGGCGCTGCAGATCCTGGCGATCGACCTGGGTACGGAGACGCTGCCAGCCCTGGCATTGGGCACGGAAAAGCCTGAGCCCGATGTCATGCAGCGGCCGCCCCGCTCGCGCAGCGAAAAGCTGCTGAACGCGCCCACGCTGCTGCGGGGCTACTTCTGGCTGGGCCTTCTGCTGGCCGTGGGCGAGTTGTTCGGCTACTTCTGGCAGCTGACGCGGCGCGGCTGGCACTGGGGCATCACGGGGGCCAACCCGGCCTTTGCCATCGGCTCGCTCTACCAGCGCGAGGCGGCCACTATGGTCTTTCTAGGCATTGTCATCATGCAGATAGCGAATCTCTTTGCTTGCCGTACCGAGCGGACGAGCGTTTTCCGCGTGGGCTTTTTCAGCAATCGCCTGGCCCTGGTGGGGATCGCCTTTGAGCTGGCCTTTGCGGCGCTGTTGATCTATGTTCCGTTCCTGCAGCACATCTTCGGCACCGCCCCGGTGGGCCTGGAAGGGTGGCTGATGTTGTTGGCCTTTACGCCCATCGTGTTCCTTGTGGAAGAGGGACGCAAGGCCCTGGTCCGCCGCTGGTTTGGCAAGCGGGCCAAAACGGAGCAGCCGGCCCTCGCGCCGCAGCTGCCCTCCGCGCACTGAGCCAGGTGTCTGGAGGAGCCGGCCAATCTGCTCTGCCGCCGATTTAGGCATCTTACGATGAGGGTGTGGGGGTGGGTGTTGGCGCTGTCCTGCTGCCTAGAAGGGCAGCAGGACAGCGCCAACACCCACCCCCACACCCAAGAGGCTTATGGCCGGGCGTGTGGTTCTCTGCCGATCGGTTGCTGGCCGTGATATGGGTGTGTCTGGCTCGCGAGCGATGCTCTAGTGGTAGCGTGTGACGGTAAAGCGGTAGAGCTGTACCGGCTCATGGGGTCGGATGCCGGCTTTGCGGCGGGCGATATCGACCTGGCACTCCACCGTATCAACGCCCTCCAGGTCGGGCAACAAGAGCCCGCGCCGGTACTCGTTCTCGACGATAACGCCGTACTTCTTGGGATCGAGTTGCGCCAGCGAAGAGATAGGCTCGGGCGCCGAAAGGACGTCCACGGAAATCTCGAGGTCCGCCAACTCATCCGCTGTGACCGGCATAAAGCGTGGGTCGCGGATGGCGGCGGAGATGGCGTTGTGGATGATCTCCAGCGCCAGGTTGGGCTGCGTTGGCTCGATGGTGCCGATGCAGCCGCGCAGTTCGCCGTGGGCATGCAGTGAGACAAAAGCGCCCGCGCGCTGCTTCAATTCCGGCGACGGCTCGGCCGGCGGCATGATCATCTTGCCCTCGCGCACATAGGTTTCGATGGTGCGCCGGGCGAGTTCCACCAGTGGGCTGTGCTTGTCGTCAGACATGTTGCCTCCTTGCTGCGCCCAGGCCCCGACGGGGGCGTAATCCGTAATGCGTGGTTCGTGATGCGTAAGGTTGCCACTGTGGAGCCTGTTGCGCTTTTCGAGGTGCTCGCTCTGGCAGGGCTTGTGTGAAGCGTCGGGCCTGCCGCAATGGCCGCCTTACGCATCACGCATTACGAATCGGGCAGTTGCCAGCTCTCCATAAACGCCGGATCGATGATCTGGCCTCCCAGCCAAAAGTTCCAGTGCAGGTGCGGCCCGTTGGAGAACCCCGTCGTGCCGACCAGGCCGATGATCTGCCCCTTCTTGACAATGTCTCCCACCGGGACCTTGATGGCGCTCATATGATAGTACCCGCTGTACAATCCCCATCCATGATCAATAATGACGCAGTTGCCGCGCACCGCGAGCTTGCCGGCAAAGACCACCTTACCGTCATTGGCTGCCGCAATGGGGGTCCCCTCATCCGCTGCAAGATCGAGTCCACTGTGACGATCCGAAACCGGGCCACCGTTATACGATCGGGCCTCGCCATAGGTTGAGCTGACCTCGCCCTGGATCGGCTGCAGGAACGGCCCCTGCCACAGGCGCTCGGGCGTGTAGGGCGCCACTGCTGCCGCCACGGTGTTCGCTTCCTGCTGCACCGCGCTCTGGTCGGCGAACAGGTTGATGGCGGAGTCCTCCATCGCGACGTCCTCGACATCGAACTTGCGCGCTGCGACGGTCAGTGTCAGTTGCTGGGTGATCGCGGGGCCGCCCAGTGGGTCCTCCGCTTTGACAGTGATGGTCCACTTGCCGGGTGCAGTCGTCGCCCAGATGCCGGCCAGGGCATACCAGCGCCCCTTCTCCTCAAAGGTGGGCCATGGCTTGCCGCGCAGGGTGGCGGTGACCCTGGCCTCACGGCTGGGCCTCACGATCAGCACGCTGACTTGGCCTTGGAGCACCGTAGCGGGCTCGAGCTGGGCTGTCATGGTCAGCGGGCTTGTGGTTGGCGTGGCGGTAGGGGGCGGCGTCGGCGAGTTGGTGGGTGTGGGAGTGATGGTGGGTGTGTTGGTTGGCGTGGCAGTCGGCGTGCTGGTGTGGGTGGGCGTCAGGGTGGGGGTACCTGTCGGCGGCAGCAACACCGTGACCGCACTGCACCCCGAGAGGGCAAAGAGCAACGCCAGAGCGCCGAGCAAGGCCGCACCGGGCAGCGCCCGGCGGATGAAGGAGCTTGTTCTCACCATGGGTTTCCTGTCTTGTCGCCTATGCCAAGAGGGCACAACGCACGATGAAAGCGATTGGACAGGATTTACAGGATTGACAGGATTAGTGGCGTGCTGATAGCAGAATGTGTTCCATCCTGTTAATCCTGTTAACCCTGTCTATTTTCGTACTGGCGGACCCAGATGTTGACATAGTGCAAGTGTAGCACTGCGCTGAGAGTGTGTCAAACTCCGGGCTTGCTCGGCGGATCATGGCGTGTGAGGCGGTAGACGTCGACCATGCGCTGCACGGCGGTGATGTTGGTCAGGATGGCCAGCAGCCACAGCGCCGGGGTCAGCCAGCCGACAATCAGCCCCAGCGAGAGGAGAAGGATGCGCTCCACGCGGGTGAACCAGCCTCCCTGGCAACGCAGCCCCAAACCTTCGGCGCGGGCGCGGGTGTAGGAGACGAGCAGCGAGCCTACGAGCGCAATATAGGTCAGGTAAATGCCCGTATGGTTGCTGGCGCGAGTAAAGTGGATCAGCAGCCCGAGGTACAGTAGCCCCTCAGAAGCGCGGTCCAGGGTCGAATCTAAAAAGGCGCCAAAGCGCGTGACCTGGCCCGAGATGCGCGCCAGAGTCCCATCAAAGGCGTCAAGGGCGCTAAAGACAAGGATGAGCACGCCCGCCAGGGGCAGGTGACCCAGGGCCAGCAGGGCGGCAGGAATGATCCCCAGGGAGAAACCGAGCAGGGTCAGGGTGTTGGGGGTGAGCCCCAGGCGATACAGCGCGCGGGCGATGGGCTCAACAAGCGCGCGGCTCCAACGGCGCAGGTGATCACTGATCATGGGGGTTATCAGCTCTTTCCTCAATGAGTTCGTTATAATAGTCCAATACACGGGCGGCGATCCTTTCCCAGGCAAAGCAACGTGCCGTCTCGCGGCCTTGAGCGCTCATGCGCGCCCGCAAGTCGGGGTCGCGCAGCAGGCGGATCAGGGCCGAGGCCAGGCCGCTCACGTCGCCACGCTCCACCAGCAACCCCTCGCGCCCGTCGGTCAGCACACTGCGATAGCCGGGGATGTTGGATGCCACCACCGGCCGGCCTGAGGCCATCGCCTCTAGTAATACGATGCCAAAAGACTCGTTGCCCGTCGATGGGGCACAAAAGACATCACAAGAACGGAAGTAACGGGGCTTTTCGGCTTCCGGCACATAGCCCACAAAGTGGACGCCCCGGATGCCGTCCTGCCGCGCCTGCAAAACGTAGGGCTCCTTATCCTCCTTGTTATAGGCGCCTACGACCAGGAGCCGGGCATTGGGGATGCTGATCCGCACACGCCCGAAAGCTTCCAGCAGATACTCAAAGCCCTTGCGCTTGTCCAGGCGGCCCACAAAGAGGATCGTGGGCCGGCCATCGTGATAGCGCTCCACGGGGGGCAGGTCGCGGCTAAAGCGGTCATAGTCGATGCCGTTGGGGATGATCCGGTAGGGGCCCGGAAAATAGCGGGCTACGGCATCGCGCGCTGCATCCGAGACGGCGATCCGGCCGTTGAGGCGGTCGAAGAAGGGCTGCAGGAGGTGGCGGCCGTAGATATAGCCCGGGTGCCCCGTCTCGCGGTAGGCATGGAAGGTGCCCACATTCACCGCGCGCGAATGGCGCAGAACGGCCAGGGGCAGGGCGGGCATGAGCGGCTCGTGCAGGTGCACGATATCAAAGGCTTTCTCGCGCAGAATTGCCTTGACCCGGTTGTAGGCGCGCGGAGAGAGCGAGATACGGGCTACCGATCCGCTCGCCTGAAAGGGAAAGACGCCCCCCGCCACCCGCAGCACATTATGATCCAGCTCGTCCTCATCTTTGCTAGAGGTCGCGAGCACCCACACCTCGTGCCCCCAGCGCCGAAACACGCGGTCGAGGCTGGCAATGTGCTCTGTAACACCCCCCGGGAAAGGGTAATCGTACGGTGTGACCAGAGCAATCTTCACCGTGCCATCTCCTCGATCGCGGTAGCGTCTTTGACTCGGCGCCTCTCATCAGAATCTGGCTGGGGCCACACGGGCTGGAAGTAGACCCACTGGTCGGGATAGCGCCGCAGGTAGCGCTCAAAGATCGCAATCACCCGGCGCTGGCTGACGCTGAGATCGTGCTCCATATCGCCGGTCCGCTCGAGTTGGACCTCTGGCTCGATGTTGACCTCAAAGGCGCCATCTGGGAGGCGATGGCAAAAGGCGACCAGCAGCGGCGCGCCGGTGCGCAGGGCCAGCCGCAGATAGCCGTCGGGCATACGGGCCGGCTGTCCAAAGAACTCGACCGGTCGCCCGGCATCAGTGACGTTGCGGTCCAAAACCAGGCCGACGATCTCATTGTTGTGCAGGGCTCGGAACATGGGCCGCAGTGAGGCGTCGATGGGGATAAAGCGGAGCCCGTGGCTCTCACGCAGGCTTCGCACATACTCGAACAGCCGCTCCGGCCGCAGCCGCTCGGCGGCCGTGGTGACGCGATAGCCATAGAGCGCGACAACCTGCGCGGCCAAGTCAAAGTTGCCGAAATGCGCGCTGATGAGAACTGCGCCATGGCCGCGCGCCAGGGCCTTCTCGATGTGTTCACGCCCCTGGACCGAGCGCGCCAACCGCCGGATATCCTCGGTGCTGAGCGCTGACAGGCGTAATAGATCGAAATAGTTCTTCGCCTGGTTGCGGAAAATGGAGCAGGCCAACCGGCGCACGCGGGGCGAATCGGCCGGCAGCGCCAACACGTGCGAGACATTGTCCTCTACGATGCGCCGGGCGTGGGAAGCGCGGCAGATCAACGAGCCGACCCCTGCCGCCAGGGCATAACCGACCTGCACTGGGATGTGAGGGACCAGTGCGCCGGCCAAGCGATAGAGATAGTAGCTCAGGTCGTCACTTTCCATTTGCCTCGGTACCTCGTCGAGTGCCTCCTGGCAGTCTACTCGTCCTGGCGAGAGCACCGGGGGCCGAGTCGGCGCCACGCCGCGCGGACCGGGGCTAGTTTAGCGTAGTTGCTGTTGCTTGTCAAGACCATTCCTCGTGGGCAATGAAGGGCGGTATTTTGTGCGGGGCGGCGACGACGCCTGCGGGGTGGGCAAGGTCGTGATCTGGCCGCCCAAAGAAACGGGCGTGCGCGTGAACGCCCGGGGTAGCCTGGAGGAGATTGTGCTGGAAACGGCGCCATGGCTCGTACTCGATGAGTTTTAGAGGTGTGGAGTGAGGGATATTACTACTCACTCCACACCTCCAAAGGGCTATAGCCGGCTGGCTGTGGAGCTCATTACCCGGCGGGTTTCTCTTCACATCAGATGGAAAAAGGCAACCAGCCCCAGTGTGATGTTATAGGCGGCATGGGTGCACATCGACATGGTGGTATTGCCGCGCCGACGCAGCAGGCCCAGCACTACCCCAAGCAACAATACAATAGCTGTCGAGAGGGTGATACCATAGTTGGAGTGGGTGAGGGCAAAGAGCGCAGCGGTCACGATGATGCCGAAGCGCGGCTGCAGGGCGCCGCGGAAGATCAGCTCCTCGCCGAGGGCGGCGGCCAGGCCCAGGGTCAGGATGCCCGGGATGGACGCGAAAAGGGGTCCCAGCAGGGCCTCAGTCAGGCGCTCCACGTCGGCGTCGCTGCTGACGCCCACACCTGACAACAGACGCTCGCTTAGCAGGATGAGGGGGGCCAGGGCAACGCCGATCGCGAGTCCCAGCGCCAGCTGTCGCCATGAGGGCACGGTGAGGCCGAGCCGCCGTAGCGCATCGCCCAGGCGCCGGCGTGAAAGCCAGCCCACGCCGATGAGGGCCAGCAGGGCCATCAAGCCTTCCTGCATCCACACTGCGCCGATGCCGACGCTGTTGCCTGAGGATTGGGCGCTGTTTTTCATCATAGAAGCCAGGGTGTTGAGGCCGGCGCCCAGGGTGACCATCAAATTGATCACGATGATCATAGTGTAGGAAAGGGCCACTGCGTGCACCGTGCGCGAGGGGTCAATGGGCAGCAGGTGGGCTAGCAGCCGGCGCACAGGCGGCAAGATTAAAACAATGCCCACGAGGGATGGCAGCCAGAAGCCGAGGCCTACGCCGGCAAGGGCGGTATGGGCGCCGGCTGCATCGAGGCCCATCTGCTGGAAGGAGGCCAACATCTGCTCGGGTAGCGGCATAGACAAGATGCCCGCCGCCCAAAGGAACAATCCCAACAGGATCAGGGTGCCGTAAAAGCCAATCAGCAGGAAATAGCTCACTCCGGCCAGCACGGGGTGCTTGGCGCCCTCGATGGACCGCCGGTCGGCCAATGATGCCAGCCAGAGGATCACGCCAAAGGGCAAAAAGGTCAGAAGGGTGATGATGGCGCTGCTCATAAGGAATCCCATTCCTCTCTGCGAGCCGGCAACAGCCACCAGGGGCGCCAACGTCTGCGACGCCTGGGAGGGGTCCGGCCAGGTCGATGTCCGCGCCGTTATTGTACACCCATTGGGTATAGAAGAGCAACAGGAAAACAACGGCTCATCCCAGGCCCAGGAACGGGGCGCGGGGCAGGAAGCGGGCGTACCGGAATGCTGCCCCTTTGCTTACCCCCCTGGACCATGGTAGAATGGGCCCCATCGGCGCACCATCGTTTTTTACGGCGCAGGGGAGCTTTCCATGGCTGGCACACCCACGGTTGTCCTGATCACTGGCGCTTCTTCTGGTTTCGGCAAGGCCTGCGCCGATTATCTAGCGCAGCGCGGGTATCGGGTGTTTGGCACAAGCCGGCGCCCCGCCCCCGCCGGTTTGCCCTTCACCATGCTGCCGATGGATGTTTGCGATGACGCGTCGGTGCAGCGCGGGGTACAGGCCGTGCTCGAGCAGGCCGGGCGCATTGACGTGGTGGTGAACAATGCCGGCATGGGCATCGCCGGCTCGGTCGAGGATACCTCCATCGAGGAAGCGCGCATCCAGATGGAAACCAACTTTATGGGCACATTCCGTGTGTGCCAGGCAGTGCTGTCGACCATGCGCGCCCAGCGTGCGGGCAAGATCATCAACATCAGTTCTATCGCCGGGCAGGTGGGCATTCCATACCAGGCCCTCTACAGCGCCAGCAAATATGCTGTCGAGGGCCTGAGCGAGGCCCTGCGTTTGGAGGTCAAGCCCTGGGGCGTGCGAGTAGTGCTTGTCGAGCCCGGCGACGCGCACACCGCGTTCACCGATCATCGCAGCCGCGCGGCAGCCTCGGCGCAGAACCCGGATTATGCCAAAGCCCTCGACAATGCACTCGGCGTCATGGAGCGTGACGAGCGAAATGGCTTTTCCCCGGTGCGCCTGGCCCAGGCCGTGGAGCGGATCATCCGCACGCCCAATCCGCGCCTGCGCTATGTCGTCGCGCCCTTGCCCGAGGCGGCTGCGATCGCTCTGAAGAGATGGCTGCCGTGGGCCGTCTTTGAGTGGGCCATTCCCCTGTATTACCGCTGCGGGCGCAAAGAGTGCGGCCTGTGAGGCCACAGAGCTGTAGTGGCGACCTCGGTCGCTCGTCTCCGCGCAGCGGTGATGCCGGTATGAATGTCCGGCCTAGCCTGGCCAGCCCGGAGGGCTTGGCTCTCTCAGGCCGGCGGCTTTAGCCTCGGCCTACCCCTTTGACCTGCACCAACACCGAATGCGTGCGTGACGCCTGACTGGGCAGGGTGGGCGTGGTCGAGGTCAGCGTATTCGCGCAGCCGCCATGGTCTACGCCGTCCGCATCAAAGGCCGGCCAGAACCCTTCGAGCAACGAGACGACACCGGGAGCGATATCCTCGGTGATGCGGGCCACGGTGTGCACCCGGCCCTCGGGGCTCTCGACGAGCACCTCTTGCCCGTTGGCGATGCCCCGCGAGGCCGCGTCTTGCGGGTGAATCCAGAGGCTTTGCGGCTCGTGGTTGGTGAACCAGGGGATGTTGGCCCATTGCGAGTGGAGGCGGTAGCGCGATTTGGGCGTGATCAACTGCAGCGGGTAGCGCGCATCGGCCGGCTGTGGGCGCCAGGCGGGCAGCGGCGAAAAACCCGTCTCGCGGGCATAGGCCTCGCTCAAGAGCTCCACACGGCCGGAGGGAGTTTGTAAGGGGTGCGCCACCGGGTCGGCCACGAAATCGCTGAACGCCACGCGCTCCTGCTCGGGGGCGACCCAGATGCCGGTGCGCCTGAACTCATCATAATCCGGCACATCCGAGCCGGCTATGAAGCTGCGCAGCCAGGCCGCCTCATCCTTGCCCTCGGTGAAGGCTTCACCAAACCCCAGCCGGTGCGCCAGGTCCGCAAAGATGTCATAATCGTGGCGCACATCGGCGGGCGGCTCGACGGCCCGGTTGGAGAAAAGGAGATAGTTGCCCGTTGCGAAGATGATATCGTCTCGCTCCAGCCAATGCGTAGCCGGCAGCACGACATCGCAGCAGGCGGCGGTTGGCGTGAGGAAGAGGTCGTGGCAGACGGAGAACTCGACCTGTTGGAAGGCGCGCCGGTTCTTCTGTACATCTGCCCCTTGGGTGACATAATTGATGCCCACGGCATAGATAGCGCGCAGGTCGCTGGGGTAGCCGCCGCTTTGACCTGCCAGCACTGCGTCGGCCCAACGATAGACGGGGATGCGCGGCTCAATGGCGGCTGGTGGCACGGGCAGGCTGCCCATACGCGGGCTGTCGAGGAAGCCGATGCCATAGGCGCCCGAGGACCCGCCTGGCCGGCCCAGGTTACCCGTTGCGACCTGCAGGGCAACAGCCAGGCGCGCCGTCTCTTCGCCGCCCAAAGTGCGTTGCATAGAAAGCCCAGGGATGAGCGCCGCCGGCTTCGTGCGGCCATAGAGGCGGGCCAGCTCGCGGATGGTCGTTGCCGGCGTGCCACAGCAGGTCTCGGCCCATTCGGGTGTGCAGGCCGGGCCGGAGCCATCGCGGCCGAGGATGCGCGCCTCGAGGGCATCGAACCCCACGCTATAGCGTGCGACAAAGCTGCGGTCCACCAGACCCTCGGTGCATAGCACATAGAGCACTGCCATGAGCAGCGCGCTATCCGTGCCGGGGCGGATGGGCACCCACTGCGTGCCCAGCTCGCGCACGGTGGCCGAGCGACGTGGGTCGATCACGATAATGGGCACTCTGCGCGCCCGGGCTTCGCGGAGGCGCGCTGCGCTTTCGGCACCATAGCGGCAGTCGGCGACATTGGCGCCCCACAGAATGATCAAGTTCGAGTGGCGGAGTGAGCCGGCATCGAGGCCCGCCGAGCAATCGCCCAGGATATATGGGGTGACGAAGGTGACGGCGCCGGAGGAATAGCTGGCATAGGTGCGGGTGCAACCGCCAAAGAGGTGTAGAAAGCGGGCGGTCAGGCTACCAGTGTTATGGAGGGCGCCGCGGCAGGCCCCCGAGCCGCCGAGTTTGAGAATGGACTGGGCGCCGTAGCGGGCTTTGATCTCAGCCAGGCGGCGGGCAACCAGGGTGAGGGCCTCATCCCAGGGGGCTTCTCGAAACTGGCCCGCGCCGCGCTCGCCGGTACGGATGAGGGGGTGCTGCAGGCGATCGGGGGCGTAGAGAGCGCGGGCGGCCTGGAAGCCTTTCACGCAGCCCTCCATGTAGGGCCCTCGATAGGGGCTGTTGCCGATGCGCTTCACGCAGCCATCCTCGACATTGGCGACCAGGGGGCAGCCGCCCAAGCAATCCCTGTTGCACGCGACAGGAATCATCTGTTCCATGGTAATCCCATCCTCAGCAGTCACCCTTGCCCAACTGGGCATACCGAAGACAACGTGCACTGGCAGAGATCTTCTCATCCTTGAGATCCCTTGCGCCTTGGCCACAAGGCCTCACTAAAAGCAAATGCGCCAGCCCTAAAGCTGGCGCGTTGAGGTTGTGCCCCCAAGGGGATTCGAACCCCTGTCGCAGCCTTGAAAGGGCTGTGTCCTGGGCCACTAGACGATGGGGGCAGGATGATGTCCGTGGGACGGTGTATGGGCCATCCCACGGATGCTCATTACGTTTCTGGTGCGGGGCAAGATGGCTTGCTCCGCTATTTCTCTTCTTCTTCGGGCTTCTCGCGCTTGACGACCTCGACCTCAGCCTCGCCGGCCGCCGGGGCGAGCTCCTCAATCTCTTCCGCACGCGCCGGGATGACGCGGGCCAATACTTCGCTGGGGTCGCTGAGGACCTGGAACTTGTCGCCCAACTGCAGGTCGCCGACTGTGATTTCCTGATCGACCTGGGTCAGGCTGCTCAGGTTGACCTCAATATGCGGGATCAGGTCGCTTGGCAAGCACTCCACCTCGACCGATTCCACGCCGTGGTACATCAGGCCATCGCCACGCGTCACGGCGGGCGACACCCCGGTAAAGAGCACGGGGATCTCGCTGCGGATGCGCTCGGTCATAACGACCTCATAGAGGTCGATGTGAACGAGGCGGCGGCTGATCGGCTCACGCTGCACTTCGCGCAGGAGAACCATGCGCGGCGCCTGGCCATCGCCGACCGTGAGCTTGACCAACTGCGTGCCGCCAGCATGCTGCAAGACCGTACGCAAGGCGCGTTCCTCAATTTGCACCGGAACCGGCGCTGTGCGGTGACCATAGATTACAGCCGGAACCTGGCCTTCACGGCGCAATTGCCGGACCTGCTTGCCAATGACCGTCCGCGGCTGGGCGGTGAGGGTAATCTCCTCCATGATGACGACGTCCTCTCTTGCTTAAGAACTGGGCAGCGCGGATTCTGCCGCGGCTTAACTTTTACTTGACTCCAAGAGCGCTGATCGCCCTATGGCGCAAATGCCCAGGGTCAGCCCAACCGTAGCCCCAAGATCAGGGCTCTCCGACTATCGAGCACAAGCTGTATGCGCCCCTGATTGGCGCCTGCGAGCACCAGAAAAGGCCGCCTGCCGATCACTGACATCTGCCGGACGATCGGTATGAGCGCCCGAGACTGAGGCAACGAGGCCATATTGGCCACAGCCAGCGCTACCCCAGATATCTCAACCCTGGCATCCCAGGCTCGCCTCACGCTCCTCAACTCGCCATAGCGCAGAGGCGAGCCTTTCCTCTTCCAGCCATCCTGCTGTACTCGGCGAGCATGAAACAGGAGGGACCGCAGTCCCTCCCGGTGTCCCCGGCGAACAGGCTTGCGAATTATACTGCAGGTGGGCCTTTTCGTCAAGCAGGCGTTTTCTGCGGGTGCATCCAAAATAAGTCAACGAGTTCGGCCAACAGGCTACCCTCAGAGGCGCTCTGCCCTGGCAACCGGGCCCCATGCTTCGCGCTGCCCCGGTACAGGGCCTTAAGGGGGTCAGGCATGTCCGGCCGCCCCACAGGGCGGCCGGACATGCCTGACCCCTTTCCCGGGTTGAGGCCGGGCGGCAGCGTGGCAGAATGGCCGGCTGCAACCCGGGCGGCGGATACGCATCCAGGATGCACCCTTTTCTGCCGCCGATGTAAGGTGGGCCGGATAGATAGCAGCCTGGGCATTACCCTGGGCTCCAGCCAGCAAGAAACGTGCCATTTGCGGCTGGTGTTGGCAAGTGAAAGCCACAGCGGTATAATGGAGTATGCTGAAAGTGAGGCGCCCTTGAAGATCCTGGTGGTGGCCGACAAGGTCGTCGAGCTTGTCTACGGACCCAATATTCGAAAATACTTTGGTGACGTAGACCTCGTTCTGTCTTGCGGCGATTTACCCTATGATTACCTTGAATACATTGTGACCATGCTCACAGCGCCGGTCTTTTTCGTGCGCGGCAACCATGATCGTGAATGGGAGCAGACGCCCCAGGGCATCGAGCCGGCGTATCCTGGCGGTTGTGTGAACCTGGATGGACGCGTGGTCAACTATAAGGGGCTGCTTATTGCCGGCCTGGAGGGCTCACGCCGCTACAAGCCCGGGCCCTACCAATATACGGAGGGACAGGTGGCCCGGCGCATCTGCCTCCGGTTGTGGCCGCGCCTGCTCCTCAATCGCTGGCGCCGGGGGCGCTACCTCGACATTCTGATGACTCATGCGGCCCCCCTGGGCATCCACGATCGCCCGGACCTCTGCCACAAAGGCTTTCAGAGTCTGGTGCGCTTTATGGATCGTTTTGAGCCGCGGTACCTGATCCATGGGCACATACACCTTTACGGCACCGATCAGCGCTGGCGCTCAAGCTATCGTCGGACAGAGGTCATCAACGGTTACGGCTACCGTGTGTTGGAGATACCGGTCATCGAGGGCAAAAAGGCGGGTTCGCGGACGCAATGAGCGCACAGGAGCAACGGGTCGTTTCGGTGTTCGGCAGCGCCCAGGTGGTGCCGGGCAGCCCGGAGTATGAGCGTGTGCAGAGGCTGGGGCGCTTGCTGGCTGAGGCCGGGTGCACGGTGGTGACGGGCGGCTTTGGCGGATGCATGGAGGCGGCGTGCCGGGGGGCGCGGACAGCGGGCGGCCACACGGTGGGGGTTACGCTCCCCGCCTGGGGTGTGCCCACGAACGCCTGGGTGTGCGAAGACCGCCCTCAGGCCAGCTATATCGAGCGCCTGGTCCATCTGGTGGCCCGGGCCGATGGCTATGTGGCGGTCGATGGCGGCGTCGGCACGCTGACCGAGTTAGCGCTGACCTGGAGCCTGCTGGAGACGCACGCCCTGCCCGCACGGCCGCTGGTGGCCCTGGGCGGGCGCTGGCGGCGCCTGCTGCAGACCATTGCGGATGAGCTGATCCTGCGGCCGCAGGCAATGGAGGCCGTACAGTTGGTGGATACTCCAGAGGAGGTGTTGGCGGCGCTGCAGAGCGCCTGGCTGAGATGCTGAAGATCGTGGTCTATGAGCACAGTCATCGGGCGCTGGCGGAATAGGTCGCCGGCGTCTATTATTAGAACCTTGACTCACGTCTGCAGGTTTGGAGCCGCCAGAAGCGACAGGTTAGTGGAGCGTAACGGATGATCGTCGATTGGCAGCGAAGCGCGGCTGAGGGCGCAGTTTGCTATGTTGAGAGTGGCATGGTTGTGGGCCTCGGCAGCGGCAGCACGGCCGCCTTTGCCGTGCGCCGTATCGGGCAGCTTTTGCGGACGGGGCGCCTGAAGGGGATTGTCGGTATCCCCACTTCCCTCGCGGTAGAGGCCCTGGCGCGTACGCAGGAGATCCCCCTCACCACGCTTGAGGAGCATCCCCATATTGATCTGACGATCGATGGCGCCGATGAGGTAGATCCTGCGCTCAACCTGATCAAGGGGCGCGGTGGGGCGATGCTGCATGAGCGGATTGTGGCAGCAGCCAGCGCGCGGACGATCATCGTGGTCGATGAAGGCAAGCTGGTGCCGGTTCTGGGGACGCGAGCGCCGGTGCCGGTGGAGGTCGTGCCCTTTGGCTGGTTGCCGGCCATGCGCGCCCTGGAGCAACTGGGGGCTCGAGCTGAGCGGCGCATGGCGGAGGGGATCCCGGTTTTGACCGACGAGGGCAACTGGATCATCGACTGCCGCTTTACTGCAATTGCCGATCCGCTCGATCTGGCGATGGCTATCTGCACCATACCAGGGGTAGTGGCGCACGGACTTTTTCTGGGCATGGCCAGTATGGTCATTGTCGGCGGGCGCGATGGCTTGCGGGTGTTGCGGCCCCCGTTGCCGGAGCAGGGTGATAAAGGGAAAACCGGACATGGGTGTTGAGCAAAGGCTGCCGATGATTGACAAACCTCCGGCCCGGATTCTGGTGGTCGACGATGACCGGGCTGTGCGTGAGTTGATCCACGCCGCCCTGGAAGGGCCTGAGATGGCAGTTTCTCTGGCGCATGATGGCAAGCAGGCTCTGTCATTCCTGGAGTGGGATATCTATCAGGTGGCCATCATCGGTCTGCGCCTGCCCGATATCGATGGCCTGAGTCTGTTGCGGAAGCTGAAGGAGCGCAGCCCTGATACGGAGGCGCTGATCTTGAGCGCCCAAGGCGACATCTCGACGGCGGAGGCGCAAGGCGCGGGCGCCTGCGACTATTTGCTCAAGCCCCTGAGGGACCTGCAGCTCTTGCGCCGGACGGTAGCGCGAGCGCTGGAACGGCAGGAGTTGCTGTTGTCGAACCGTTACCTCATGGACGAGCTGCGGCGGGCCAACCGAGAGCTGCAGCGCCAGCGCCGGCGCGAGCTGCGTCGGTTGGAGGAGGTCGGCCTGGCCCTGGCTGGGGCGCTGCGTCGCGAGGATGTGCTCGAAGTGCTCAAGCGGGCGATCTCGGCGGCGCTGACATGCGATGTATTGGCGCTCTGCCTGTTCACTCCGGATGTGGGGGGGCCCGCCTGGCGGGTGTACTCACCTTGGCCATTGCACGCAGAGTTGCTCGATGCCTTGCGGCAGGCGGCGCAACAGTCGGCGGCGGAACCCGTGCTCGTGGAACAGGCTACTGCCAATTCTCACGTTACGGTGTTGCCCGCCGACCCCAAGCCGGCGCCGCAGGCCTTTGGCACCCTGGTGACCAGCGCTCTCTCGACCCGTGGCACCTACCTGGGACTGGTGACCGTGGGGGCCGAGCGCAGCGACGCCTTTGCACCCGAGGAGGTGCAGTTGCTCCGTATTCTCTGCAACCAGGCGGCGGTCGCACTGGAGAATGCCTATCTCTTCGAGCAAGCCCAGTTTCTGGCCACACGAGATGGCCTGACTGGCCTGCTCAACCATCGCAGCTTTTACCAGCGGCTCGATGAGGAGATCAGCCGCGCCAATCGCTATCACCTTCCCCTCAGTCTGGTGATTCTCGATACTGATTGCCTCAAGCGTCTCAACGATCACTATGGCCACCTGACGGGCGATGAGTTGTTGCGTGTTTTTGCCCACCTTATCACCAGCACCGTGCGCAAGTGCGATATCGTGGCCCGTTACGGGGGCGATGAGTTTGCCATCCTGCTGCCTCACACCACACCCGAGGCCGCTCTTTCCCTTTGCGAGCGCCTGAGGCGCGCCATCGAGTCGTACCCCTTCAAGATCGGGGGCGTGGTCGAGCAACTGGGAGCGAGCTTTGGCGTGGCCGGCTATGATCCCCTGGTGGATGCTCACGGGGCAGCCATTGTGCAGCGGGCCGATGAGGCGCTCTACCGGGCCAAGTCAGGGGGGCGCAATCGGATCGAGGTGGCGATCGTGGGCAATGGCGACAAGGCTTGCTGAGCCCGACTGCCCGCTGATACTGTTGGTAAGCTCAGTTGGGCGCTTGAGCGAGGCCGCCCGAGGCCGAGGCTATCGAGCTTTGAGCGACGAAGCCCCTTCAGGGCTCTCGCCGTGCAAGCCAGGTTTCCCCTACACGAGCGAGGACCCTGGCTTGCACATAGAGCGCCAGCGGCCTTGGCCGCCTGGCAGGCGGCGCTCCAGCATAGAAGCCAAGGTTCTAAGCGCTGACAGGGTCCGACGGACCTTGGGTTACTCAGCGTGAGAGCACTCACGCCTGTTGCCCCGAGTGGGCTACAAAGAGACACGGAGGCCCTTGGCAAAACAGAACATTTGTGTTATGATGGGGACATAGTAGTGGGCCGCAAGCAAAGAGGAGGAGCCACATGTACCAGAAAACCATCGTGGTCGGCCATCTAGGGCGCGATCCCGAGATGCGCTATACCCAGGAAGGCACGCCGGTGACCTCGTTCACGGTCGCAACCTCTCGCAAATGGCAGGACCGAGAGGGGGGGCAGCGCGAGGAGACGACATGGTTCCGGGTTACAGCGTGGGGAAAGCAGGCCGAGGTCTGCAGCCAGTATCTCAGCAAAGGCCGGCTGGTGCTGGTTGAGGGCTCGGTGAGCGTCTCGGCCTGGAAGGGGCGCGATGGCGAGCCGCGGGCCACACTGGAGCTGCGGGCCGATACGGTGCGGTTCCTTGGCGGCGGCCAGCGTGGAGAGGGCGCACCCGAGGGCCATGAGGCAGGCGGCGCACCGGCTGGCGAAGGGACGCTCGAGGATGAGATCCCATTCTAGCACCGGTTCCTGTAATCAGTGACTTTCAGGTGGGGGTATCGCCGGCTGTTCCGCCCCTCTGCAGAGCGGCGGAACAGCCGGCGATACCCCCCACCACACACCTGATGGCCTAATGCCGGGCGGTTGCACAGCCCTTAACCCGGCAAGCGCTATGCGCTGAGGATAAAGCCCGTGCGGTAGCCGGCGTCGACATAGGCGCGAGGCAGGCCCAGGAGCACGATCTGGTGGGACTGGCAGAGGCGAATGAGCGCTGGCACATCGTTGAGCTCGGGCTGCGAGCAGTTGATGCTGGAGAGATTGCGGCTCTGGCTCATGGAAGCCACAAAGGCCGTGCCTCGCCCGCAAAAGTGAATGCCGCCCCCAAATTCATCGAGCAGGGCCTGATCGTAGGGCTTGACGAACT
>DAOTVS010000281.1:0-5357 GCA_034436375.1 Anaerolineae bacterium
GCGGGCCTGGCACAGCCACGCAGGTCATTGCCACCTACACCTACCGCAAAGCTTTCCAAGAGAATTCGATCGGCTACGGCGCGGCCCTCTCTATGGTCATGACCGTGCTGTCGCTGGTGAGCTCATACGTCTTTATCCGTCTTCGCGAGAGAGGCGAGTAGACCCATGGCTATGACAGCTCAGCGCATCCGGGGAGTGCGGCGGAGACGTCCCGCCCGGTACTGGGTGTTCAAGTTCTTTCAGTACGGCGCTTTGATCTTTTTCGCGCTCCTGTGTATCATCCCGTTGTTCTGGATTGTCTCAACAGCCTTCAAGACGACGGCCGAAGTGGCCGCCAACCCGCTGGGGCCGCCGCCCGAGCTGCACTGGCAGAACTTTGTCCAGGCCTGGGTGCAGGGCCGGTTCGGCAAGTACCTGCGCAACAGCATCTATGTTTCGGTGCCCATCGTGGTGGGGGTGCTGGGGCTCGCCTGCCTGGCCGGTTACAGCTTTGCGCGGTTCAAGCTACCGGGGGGCAATATCATCTTTTACGTGTTTCTGTTGGGGCTGATGGTTCCCTTCCAATCCATCATGATCCCCCTCTTTTACATCCTGAAAGATATCGGCTTTCTGGGCACCTACTGGGCAATGATTATGCCTAGCATTGCCCTGGGGCTGCCGTTCAGCATCTTTTTCCTGCGGGCCTTTTTCCTGGCCTTGCCCTGGGAGCTGGCCGATGCCGCCTTGATTGATGGCTGCGACGAGGTGGGGGTCTTTTGGAAAGTGATGTTGCCCCTGGCGGGGCCGGGCATCTCTTCACTGGCGGTTTTCCAGTTCATGGGCGCCTGGAACTCTTTCCTGCTGCCCCTCATTTACATGCAGAAAGAGGAGCTCAGGCCGCTGGTGCTGGGCCTCATGTTCTTCCGGAACCAATACACCCAGAACTACCCGTTGACCATGGCCGGCGCGACCATCGTCATGCTACCGATCGTCGTTGTCTATGTGATTTTCCAACGCAAGTTCATTCAAGGGTTGACCGCTGGCGCCATCAAGGGATGAGCTCCAGCAGACCGACATCGAAAGGAAACGCAAAATGCCTCTCCGTCTGGCTATCACAGGACCCCATCAGGTCGAAGTGTTGGAGTATCAGGACCCGCCCCTCGAAGCGCATGAAGTGCTCGTCAAGACCGAGCTCGCCAGCGGCAAACATGGCACTACAAGGGCCATGTTCGACGACGTTAACTTTCGTGGGCAGGAGTTCGATCTGCAGCAGCGCATCTTTGTCGAGGCCAAGCCCGGCGCCGACCGACCGCGGCCCAGCCGAGAAGCGCCATGGGGCACAGGCAACGCCGGTGTGGGGGTTGTAATCGCTGTTGGGCCTGAGGTGACTCGGTGGCATATTGGCGATCGCGTCTTTGGCCCCATGGATGTGCGCGAGACCAACATCTGCCACGAAGATCGGCTCTGGGCGCTGGGTGACCTCGACCCAGAGCTGGCGGTGTGCTTCGAGGCGGCCTATGTTCCCTTTAACTGCATTCGCGAGTCGAATATCCGCTTGGGTGATCGGGTGGCCGTCATCGGGCTGGGGGCAATTGGCCTCCTGGCCACGCATATGGCGCGGCTGGCTGGCGCAGAGAAGGTCTTCTCTGTGGACCCGCTGCCCAATCGGCGCGAGTGGGCGGCCAGGAATGGGGCCGATGAGACCTTTGACCCGCGTGATGGCGATATCGCCCTGCGTATACACGAGCTGACGGGGGGGCAGGGGGTCGACGTCGCGATTGAGAGCTCAGGCGCCTATGCTGCCCTGCACACGGCGATCCGTTCCGTGCGCCTCGGCGGCACCGTCTGCTCCGCCGGCTTTTATCAAGGGGAGGCCAACGGCCTCTGGCTGGGGCGCGAGTGGCACCACAATCGCATCACGGTGATCGTCCCTCACGGCTGCGGCTGGGGGCACCAGCCGCGCGACTATCCGGCCTGGGATGTGCGGCGCATCGAGGATACGATTGTCAGCATGATGCGCCAGGGCAAGCTCACGGCGCCGGGATTGATCAACCCCATCGTGCCGATCTACAAAGGGCCGGATGTGTGGCGGCAGATCGAAGAGGCCCCGTCACAGGTGATCAAATACGCAGTGCGTTTCTGATGGAGGTTGGAATGGCGGCACCATTGCGGACTGGGCTCCTGGGCTGTGGTGGCATCGCCCAACGCCATGCACAGATACTGGCCGGGCTTGAGGATATCAACCTGGCTGCCCTGTGCGATGAGGATCGTACCCGCGCTGATGGGTTCAACGCGCGATTTGCTGCGGGCAGGGCCCATGTCTATCAGGACTGGCACGACATGTTCGACCATGAAGGGCTGGACCTGGTCTATATCTGCCTCCCGCCCTTTGCACACACTGATGAAGTCATGCAGGCCGCTCAGCGTGGCATGCACATCTTTATCGAAAAGCCGATTGCTCTCGATAGCGTGCAAGCCTGGGCCATGGTGCAGGCGGTGGAAGCGGCCGGCTGCAAGTCGCAGGTCGGCTTTATGAACCGCTTTGGTGAAGCGACTGAATACCTGAAGCGGGCAATGGCCACTGGCCAGGCCGGCCCGGCCTCGCTGATGGTCGGCAAGTACTATTGCAATCACCTGCACGCTCTCTGGTGGCGCGATCGCTCCAAGAGTGGCGGGCAGGTCGTGGAACAGATCATCCACCTTTTCGACCTGGCGCGCTATATGCTGGGCCAGCCGAGGGCTGTCTACGCGCGTATGGGCAATCTATTCCACCAAGATGTGCCCGGCTATACCGTGGAGGATGTTTCAGCCACCATCATCTCTTTCGAGAATGGCGCCTTGGCCACCATCGCCGCCACCAACACGGCCATACCCGGCAAGTGGCTTTCCGAGTTCGATATTGTCACCCGGAACATCACGGCCAGCTTTACCGATGCGAACCATGCCACGTTGGTCTGTACCGATCGGCCTGGCGACACCAGGCTGGGCATCTCCTCTGAGAAGGACATCTATCTGGCAGAGACCCTGGATCTTATTGGGGCAATCCGGGAGGGCAGGCCGACACGCACACCCATGCGTGAGGGGGCGCTGAGCCTTGACCTGGTCCTGGCTGCGGCGCACTCGGCGCGCGAGGGGCGTGAAGTGGCGCTGCCGGCCTGAGATAGCCTGCACCAAACAACAGGGCGCCTGCCGCGAATCTCCAGCCTCCCGGCAGGCGCCCTGTTTTTGTTCTGCGGCTACTGATCCGAGGTTCTCTGGCCCAGCTTGATCGATACGTTCATCTTGCGGTTATCGCGTATGATGTTAAAAGTGATCTGCTCGCCGGGCTTGTGCTTGTTCATCAGAAGGCCGAAGGTCGATTCATCATCGACCTGTTCGCCGTTGATGCCGACGATGATATCTCTCACCTGCAGGCCGGCCTGCTCTGCGGGTGAGCCAGGGCCGATCTGGGCGATGACGATGCCAGACTGCTGGTCGGTGCCCAATTGGGCAGCCAGGGCGGGGTTGAGTCCCAGGTAGTAGATGCCAACGTAGGGGTGCGTCACGTGCCCGGTGGCCACGATCTCATCGGCGATAGGCTTGGCGGTATCGATAGCGATGGCAAAGCCGATGCCTTGGGCCTGCACACCTGGCTCAGCCATGCCGGCGACCAGAGTATTGATGCCCACGACTTGACCCTGCAGGTTGACGAGAGGGCCGCCCGAGTTGCCGGGGTTGATGGCCGCATCGGTCTGGATCAGGTCGTAGAGGTAGGGACCGGGCTGGTTATCTGAAGAGGGCTCCTGCACCGCCCGCCCCATGGCGCTCACCACGCCGGCGCTGACTGTCGGGCCGCCTTTGAGCCCGAGGGCGTTGCCAATAGCCACGACCCAATCACCGACCTCAAGCGAGCTGGATTGGCCGAGCTGGGCCACGGGCAAGTTATCGCCCTGAATCTGGATGACGGCCAGGTCCGTATCGCGGTCGCTACCGATGATCTTACCCGGGAAGTGTCGCCCATCGGGCAGGGCTACGGTCAGCTGCTGGCTGCCGGCAATGACGTGATAGTTGGTCAGGATGTGGCCCTGGTTATCATAGATGACGCCAGAGCCAATACCGGCGGTCTCCGTCTGCGGCACCTGCTGGTAAAAGTCGGTGACCATCTGCTCGTTGGCGATCTGCACGACTGCCGGGCGCACCATCTTGGCCACAGAGGCTACGGATGGCAGCCCGGTCACGCTCTGGGCGGGCGCTGCCGCAACCTCAACGGGCGCCTGCGTGGGCTGGCGCGTCTGGACGATCTGTGCCTCGACCCTTGCGGTGGGCACGAGAGTTTGCACTTTCTGTACGACCAACCCCTCCAGCGGCCAGGCACAGGCGGCCAGGGTGACAAAGACAACGACTATGATGGTTAGAGTCAACCATTTGCGATATCTGGATAACATGGTTCCTACCCTCCAGAAGACAATCAACCCAATCCTGCGTTGATTCTACAGCCGTTATGGTAAAAAAGGCAAGAGTGCCTGTGGGCCTTACCTTCTGCCTGATCATAGCACAGTGTTTTAAAAGTGTTGTTAAACCGTGTTAAGTCTGGATTAAGGATAAGTGGGCTCACCCACACATGCTCGCCGATGCCGCCTCCCAGCCTGGCACGCCTATTGCTGGTTTGGGGGACAAAGGCTTGGCGCCGGTGTGCACCCCGAGGCGGGGGAAGGGGAGCCTGTTGCCATGATGCCCGCGGATGACATCCGCGGTTTACCAAGTCGCGATCGGCTACCCGCGCAAGAACAATCCATATTGGGGTAAGGAGTGAATCATGAAGATCTGGCATTTGACTGCCGACGCCGGCCGCGAGCCATTGCGTGTAGCGCCGGGGCAGCGGGTGAGGCTCACCATCGGCACAAGCCCGGTGGCGCCAGGGCAGTCGGTCTGGGTAACTTATGAGGTCATTCACCCCAATGGCAACGTCGATCGGGGCTTTCAGAGCGCCTCGTGGGATCACAATGCCGGGCTTTCCTCATATTGGCGGGCCCTGTGGGGCCCCTTTGAGCGCGGCGACCGGGTCACTTACGTGGTCCATGGCTCACAGGGCGATGAGCGCATCGACCTGCCGCCAGTACATTTTACGGTGGGGCCGCGCATCTATGTGGGGTTGTTGTGGCACCAACATCAGCCGGTTTATGCGAATATGAACCATCCCCCGCAGGGCCGCATGACCCAGCCCTGGGTACGCCTGCATTCTCTACGCGCTTACTATGCCATGCCCCTGGTAGGCGCTGGCATTCCCGGCCTGCGGGTGACCTTTAACGTGACCCCTTCGCTCTTATGGCAGATTGAGCAATATACCAACGAAGGCGCCACCGACTCGATGCTCGATCTGACACTCAAGCCTGCTGAGC
>DAOTVS010000282.1:0-34442 GCA_034436375.1 Anaerolineae bacterium
CAACCGTACTTGGTCCAGCCGGCCCCCAGTAACAGCCGGCCAAGGTGCTGCGCGCCTGCCCGCCAAATCCCCCGAATGGCTCCACTCCGGTCGCGTGCGAAACGCGATGCCCGGATAGGATCCGCGCGCCCCGATGGGTAAGTACGGCTGTAGTGTTAGCCCACGGAGGAACCCTTGGATTGGAAAATCGCTGCCACAACCTTTGGCCTGCTCTTCCTCGCTGAGCTCGGTGACAAGACCCAGCTCGCCGTCATCAACATGACCTGCAAACACCAAAAGCCGCTGGCCATCTTCCTCGGCGCTACCGCAGCGCTGGCCACCGTCACCCTCATCGGCGTCCTCGGCGGTGAGGCCATTACCCGCGTTGTGCCAGCCCAGCTCCTGGGGAAAATCTCGGCGATCCTCTTTATCGTGCTCGGCATTCTGATGTTATCCGGCAAGCTATAGCTCTGGACGTGACAGGTTTCGAAAACCTGTCAGGTCTGCGCAAGGTTCAGGTCTGTCGCGGCCTCGCTCTTGCTGTGATAGCGCTAGACCATTCGCGAAAGGAGTCTTGTACATGGCCATCATCGATATCTCAGTTCCCCTGCACAACGGTGTGGTCGTCTGGCCCTCGGACCCACCCTTCCACATCGAGCGGCGGCGGACCATCGAAAAAGATGGCGCCAATGTCTCCGATGTTTCCTTGAGCACTCATACCGGCACCCACGTGGACCCGCCGATCCACTTTGTCCCGGGCGGCGCCACCGAGGACCAGATGTCCCTCGACGTCCTCATCGGCCCGGCTGACGTCATTGACCTGCCCACCGTGAGCCGTGTCACCGCCGCCGACCTCGAGCGCGCCGGCGTGCCCGCCGATTGCCGCCGCCTGCTCCTGCGCACGCGCAATTCCCGCTATTGGGAGGCGGGCGACATGACCTTCCACCAGGATTATGTCGCCCTGGATGCCGACGGCGCCCAGTGGATCGTCGACCGGGGCATCGGCCTGGTTGGTATTGACTACCTCTCCATCGAGCCCTACAAAATGCCCGGTCACCCGGTGCACAAGACGCTCCTGCAGGCCAGCGTCATCTCACTGGAGACCATTGACCTTTCCAGGGTGACGCCCGGGCGTTATCAGCTCATCTGCCTGCCGCTGCTGCTGCAGGGCGCCGATGGCGGGCCGGCCCGCGCCGTGCTCGTGCGCTAATTCCGCCGCCGGCTGCCGCATACCCATCATAGGGACGGCCCGGCGGGCCGTGTATCTGATGGGCTGTGCCCGGCAGCACGCAACACAGGCCGCCGGCCCATCTCTACGGTATTCGTTCCGAAATGCGCCCGCGTTGCGCGTAGGGCGGGCTTGCTGTCCCGCCATGGGATGCTCGTTCACCAGAAAGGACTCTTCCCATGTCACCCGAACAGAAGCGCAGCTACCGCACCCTCATCACCCAGGACCCCTTTACCCATTTCGGCGCCGACGTCTCCTGGCAGGAGATCGGCCGCTGGCCCGCCTCCTGGATTCACCTGCCTGCAGCAGGCGAGCCCCCCTTCGTTGTCGCCTACCGCTGCCGCTTTGCCGTAGAACAGCCTGCCACCGTACGCATCCACGTCAGCGCCGACGAGCGCTATGAGCTTTTCCTCGATGGCGAGCGCATAGGCCGCAGCAGCGAGCATGGCGATCCTCGGCATTGGTTCTACGAAACCTACGACCTGCCTCTGGCCGCCGGCGAGCATATGCTGGTGGCGCGCGTCCACTCGCTGGGCGAGTACGCCATTCACCCACAGATGACGGCCCACCCCGGCTTTCTCCTGGCGCCCGAGGACGAGGCGTGGGTGCAACGGCTGGGCACGGGGGCAGCCCCTTGGGAGGCGAAAAAGCTGGGAGGCTATGCCTTCACTCCGCCCGTCTTTGCCTGGGCCACCGGCGCGGGCCAACGTGTCGATGGCGCCAACTTCCCTTGGGGCTTTGAGCGTGGCGAGGGCGAAGGCTGGCAGCCGGTCACCGTGCTCGAGCCGGGCTCCAGCTACAACGCTATCTTTGGCATCCCGCCGCGGCACCGCATGGAACCGGCCACCCTGCCCCCGATGCTGGAAGAGCCACGCCAGGTGGGCTCGGCCCGTCTGGTGGCGGCAATCACGGCAGACGACCTGCCGGCCCCTGCCGCCTCAGAGCAAGTAGGCCCCCGGAATCAGCGCCCGGCTCCCCGCAACGCCGTCATGACCCCGGCCCGCACCGCAGATCATCTGCCGGCGGAGGCGCAGGCCTGGAACGATCTCCTGGCCGGCCGCGGCGCTGTTACCATCCCACCCCACACCTGGCGTCGAGTCATCGTCGACCTGGAGAACTATTACTGTGCTTACCTGCAGCTGACCACATCGGGCGGCGCGCAGAGCGAGATACGCGCCCACTGGGCCGAGGCGCTTTTCGAAAAACCCAGCTATTTCGCTCCCAAGGGCAACCGCAACGTCATCGAGGGCAAGTTCTTTGTCGGCATCGGCGACACCTTCCTCCCCGACGGCGGCGCGCACCGCCGCTTCGAGAGCTTGTGGTGGCAGGCCGGCCGCTATGTCGAGTTTGTGGTGCACACCGGCAGCGAGCCCCTCACGATCGAGGGCCTGCGCTTGCTGGAAACGCGCTACCCCCTGGAACCGGAGAGCACCTTTACCGCCAGCGACCCGCGCCTCACCGGGATGGCGCCCATCCTCCTGCGCGGCCTGCAGATGTGCGCCCACGACACCTACATGGACTGCCCCTACTATGAGCGGCTCATGTACGTCGGCGACTGCCGCCTGGAAGTGCTGACAACCTACGTCCTCACCCACGATGACCGCCTGCCGCGCAAGGCGCTGCGCCTCTTCGAGATTTCGCGCCAGCCCTCCGGCATCACCCAATCGCGCTACCCCACCCGTCAGGATCAGATCATTCCTCCCTTCTCCCTCTGGTGGGTCGGCATGGTGCGCGACTATGCCCTCTGGCGCGGCGACCCGGCCTTTGTAGCGCAGATGATGCCCGGCGTGCACAGTGTAATCGAAGCCTTCCAACAACACATCCGCGAGGATGGGCTCTTGCACGCCGTGGAAGGTTGGAATTTCACAGATTGGGTCCCTGGCTGGCCCTCGGGCATGCCGCCCGAAGCCATGGCCGGCGCCAGCGGGGTCATCAACTGGCACCTCGTCTACACCCTTGCGCTCCTGGCTGACCTGGAGGAGATGCTTGGCCAGCCGGAGCGGGCCTCGTTGACCCGGAAAAGCGCCGCCTCGCTGGCAGATGCCGCCCACAAAGCCTTTTGGGATGAGGGCCGCGGCCTCTATGCCGATGACCGCGCCCACCGGCGCTTTTCCGAGCATACGCAGTGCCTGGCGCTGCTGAGCGGCCAGTTGCCTCCGGAGCGGCGGCAGCGCGTGGCTGCGGGCCTGCTCAACGCCCCGGACCTGGCGCGCGCCACCATCTACTTTATGCACTATCTCTTCGAGACCTACCGCGAGTTGGGCCGCATCGATGCCCTCTACGAGCGGCTCGGCCTCTGGTTCGACCTGGAGGGCACCGGCTTTAAGACCACCTTCGAGCACCCAGAGCCCTCCCGCTCTGACTGCCACGGTTGGGGCGCCCACCCACTCTACCACTACTACGCCACCCTGTTGGGCATCCGGCCAGCCGGCCTGGGCTTCCGCCGCGTCGAGATCACGCCCCAACTGGGCCCCCTGACCGAGGCCCGTGGCCGCATGGTACACCCTCTGGGTGAGATCACCGCCGATTTCCACGTTGAGGGGGGCGCCATCCATGGCCGGGTTGCCCTGCCAGAAGGCGTCGAAGGCGTTCTACGCGCCAACGGGATGGCCATCCCGCTGGCAGGGGGCACAGTCGAGTTCTAGTATGATCTGAAAATAGCGCCAGGGCCCTTGCGGGCATTTGCCGGCTGGCCCTCTCCGCCCAAGCCCGGCCTGATCTCAGAGGATGTGGGTCTGTGGGGCGGCCGCTGTGCGGCCGCCCCACAGACCCACACCGCATACAAGGCCTGTTCCGGCCGCATGCGGAGCATGACGCCCAGAAGCTGAAAGGCGTTTTCACCGTGCGTTGTGCCCAATCGGGCATGGGTGACGGATTTGCGGTTTTGGGTCAGTGGCGGTATGGTAGTGGTGAAAGTGCCATCAGCTGTGACCATCCCCAGGAGGTTATCCGTGGACAAGAAGGTCGTCACCTTTGGCGAGATTATGATGCGTCTCTCTCCCCCGGGCTACCAGCGCTTTGTGCAGGCGCGCTCATTCGATTGTATCTATGGCGGCGGCGAGGCCAACGTAGCCGTCTCTCTGGCCAACTATGGGCAGGCTGTGGATTATGTCACCCGGCTGCCCAACAATGAGCTGGGCGAGGCGTGCCTGCAGTATCTGCGCCAGTACGGTGTCGGCACCGGCAAAATCGTGCGCGGCGGCGACCGCCTGGGCATTTACTTTATGGAGATGGGCGCCGCACAGCGCGCCAGCAAAGTCGTCTATGACCGCGCCGGTTCCTCCCTGGCCACCATCAAGCCCGGTATGATCGACTGGCGAGCCGTTTTCGCCGATGCCGATTGGTTCCACTGGACGGGCATCACTCCCGCCGTTTCGGAAGGCGCCGCCCAGGTCTGCCTGGAAGCCGCCCGCACTGCACGCGAGATGGGCCTCACCGTCTCCTGCGACCTCAACTACCGGGCCAACCTCTGGAAGTGGGGGCGCAAGGCGGGCGAGGTCATGCCAGAGTTGGTGGAGCAGAGCCATATCGCCGTCGGCAACGAGGAGGATGCTGACAAGGTCTTTGGCATCCGCGCTGCGGGCGCCGACGTCTCTGCTGGCAAAGTTGAGGCCGCTGCCTATCGCAGCGTCTGTGAGCAACTCCACCAGCGCTTCCCCAATCTGAACCTCATAGCCATCACCCTGCGCGGCTCGCTCTCGGCCAGCCACAACACCTGGTCGGGCGTCCTCTGGGAGCAGGGAGAGCTCATGACCGCACCCATCCATGACATCACCAACATCGTCGACCGCGTGGGCGGCGGCGACGCCTTTGTGGGTGGGCTCATCTACGGCCTGCGCACCTTTAACGATCACCGGCGCGCTCTGCACTTTGCCGTCGCCGCCTCGTGCCTCAAGCACACCATCCTGGGCGACTTTAACCTGGTCACCAAGGCCGAAGTGGAAAAACTCATGGCAGGCGATGCCTCTGGCCGCGTCTCCCGCTGAGTGCGGAAACCACCAGGGTTTGTAGTGGGCGCTTGAGCGCTCCGGACCAACCCGCCGGTAGTGGACAGAGATCTTCTCCGTCACCCCGGGCAGAGCGCTCAAGCGCTCACTACAAGCCTCTCTGCAATGGCTCTTTACGCATTACGGATTACGTGTTACGGAGGTATACCATGGCCCGTTTTCCTCGCATGCAGGTTCTCAACAGCGTTCTTGACCTTGGCCTGATCCCTGTCTTTTACCATGAAGACCTGGAGACCGCCAAGAACATCGTCGCCGCCTGCGCCGCGGGCGGCGCCAGGGTCGTCGAGTTTACCAACCGCGGCGACCTGGCCTATGAGGTCTTTGCCGGCTTGGTGCGCCACTTTACCAAGGCTGACCCATCAATCATCCTGGGGGTGGGCTCGGTCGTCGACCCCGGCACTGCCGCCCTCTACATCGCCTCGGGCGCCAATTTCGTCGTCGGCCCTGTCTTGAACCCTGAGGTCGCCCGCGTGTGCAACCGTCGCAAGGTCGCCTACATGCCCGGCTGTGGCAGCGCCTCTGAGATCTCCGCCGCCGAAGAGCTGGGCGTCGAGATTTGCAAGATCTTCCCTGGCGCCGAGGTAGGCGGCCCAAGCTTCGTCAAAGCGATCCTGGGCCCTTGCCCGTGGAGCCGCCTCATGCCTACCGGCGGCGTCGAGGCCACCCGAGAGTCGGTGAACGCCTGGTTCAAGGCCGGCGTCTGCGCCGTGGGCGTTGGCTCCAACCTCATCACCAAACAGGCCGTCGCTAACGGCGATTACGGCGCCATCAGCGCCCGCGTCGCCGAGATGCTGCAGTGGATCAGGGAGGCGCGGGGCAAGTAGCACCGGGAGACACGGAGAGCATCGAGGGCGGGCTTTCTTCCCCCCGTGCTCTCCGCTGACCAAAGGGTAATGCTCTGCGCCCACGACTCATGAAAGATCGGGTGCGGCTTGATTTGGGGCCAGGAACGAAACCGCCGAAGGGGCCACAATCCGCTTAGGCACGTTGTCCCATAGGGCACCCAGGTGGGCGAGTCGCTTGCACGCGCAGCTTCTTTATGATATGCTCACAGCAAGCACATTTCAGGAGGGCAGCATGGATGACTTGCTCGATATCATCCGCCGGCGCTTTAGTGTGCGCCGCATGAAAGATGAGCCCCTGCCGCCCGGCGCCATCGAGCGCCTGTTTGAGGCGGCGCGCCTGGCCCCATCGTGGGCCAATACCCAATGCTGGGATTTTATCGCCGTCACCGATCCGCAGGTGCGCCGGGCGTTGGCGGCCGCGGGCGGGCCTAAGAACGCCATGCCCAAGGCGCCCCTCATCGTTGTGGCTTGCGCCCGGCCAGGGGTTTCGGGCAGCCGCGGCGGGCTAGATTACTCCATGCTCGATATGGGCATTGCCGTCGAACACCTGATCTTGGAGGCCACTGCTCTGGGCCTCGGCACCTGCTGGGTAGGCTGGTTCAACGAGGAGATGGTCAAGGAGATCCTCGGCATCCCCGCAGAGGTGCGCGTAGCCGCCATGGTCCCCGTCGGCATCCCCGACGAAGAGCCTCGCCACAGCGACCGCCGGCCCATGGAGGATATCGTCTCTTGGAACCGGTGGCGAGGGTCGCGGAAAGCTGTCTGAGCGCCATGAGCCTGCTGGGCCAACAGATCACTGTCCACAAACAGGATGCCGACGGCCGCCCGGTCTTTAGTTGGCAGGGCGCCGTGATTGCCCAAGACAGCGCGCAGATCACCATCGAAGCCTCCTTCAACCGCGAGGCCGTGGACCTGGGCTTCTACACCATGGAGCGGGGTGACCTGTTTCGCGAGACCTATGGCTTTGAGCGCTGGTGGAATGTGTTCGCAGTCTGCAGCCCCGGGGGCCGGCTGCGCGGCTGGTACTGCAATATCACCCGCCCGCCCCGGTTGGTGGGCCACGATCTCTACTATGACGATCTGGCGCTCGATGTGCTCGTCGCGCCCGACGGGCGCCTGCGTATCGATGACGAGGATGAGTTCCAGGCCTTACACCTCGACCGGCGCGACCCAGAGGCCTATCGCCAGGCCCTGGCCGCCCTCGCCGAGTTGCAGGCCCTGGCAGAGAACCGTCGCCCGCCTTTTGCGCCGGTCAACTCTGGTGTTTGACGCTTCACGAGGTACGCCCTGTGGCTGTCCCAGACCGCATTAGCTGCCTGCGCCAGGTACCGCTCTTTGCGCAGATATCCGAGTCTAACCTGCGCCGCGTGGCCGAGATCGCCCGCGAGGTAACCTTTCCGCGCGGCAGCCTTCTGGCGCGGCTGGGCCAGCCCGGGCGCGCTTTCATCTATATCATCACCGGCGAGGCCCTGGTGCGCACCGTGCAGAACCGCCATTGGCGGCCGGTGGGCTACTTGCGCGCAGACAGCTCTTTCGGCGCCACCTCACTCCTTGTGGGTGAGCCCCACGACGCCACCGTACAGGCCATGACCGACATCAACGCCCTGGTCATCGACCGCGCCGATTTCAGCCGGCTCCTGGCCCAAGTCCCGACGCTGGAGGAACAGCTCTTCCTCACCGAAGAGCTGGAGCGTAAGCTGCACAACGAACGCTTCCCCTGGCTCGGCCCTAACGAGGTCGTGATCCTGGTCGTCCGGCGCCACTGGTTCCTCCTTCTGCGCAGCCTGCTCCTGCCGACGTTGATCCTGGCCCTGCTGGGCGCAGCCCTGGTGTACCTGGGGAGCCTGGCGGAAGCCTGGAGCTGGGTGCCCGCCGTTATCGTGACCGCAACTATCTATGCTTCGATCGTGATCTTCCGCTGGTTCGATTGGCGGAACGACTATCTGGCCGTTACCACTGAGCGCACCGTGCACCGCGAGTTTGTCCTCGCCCACTTGGACGAGACCCAACACGCCGCGCCGCTCAATATGATCCAGAATGTCACGGTCAATGCCGGGTTCTTCGGCAATCTGCTGGGCTATGGCAATATCGCCATCGAAACCGCCGCCCAGACCCACATTGGACAGATCCTCTTTGATCACGCCAGCGGCGCCACGGGGTTCAAGGATGTGGTATTCCAGCAGATCGAGCGGGCGCAGGCGCGCAATTATACTTCTGGCTATGAGCAGATGCGCCGCGAGCTGAAACAGCGCCTGGGCTGGATGACCATCGAAGAGATCCAGGCGCGCAACCAGGCCACTACTCCACCGCCCCCCGCCGCCGAGCGGCCTGCCCGGGCCAGCAGCGGCCTGGTCGAGGCACTCAAGCGCCTGCGTCCTTTTCCTCCGCTGCGTCTGGTCGAAGGCAGCCAGATTACCTGGCGCAAGCACTGGATATTCCTGCTAAAGAAAATCTGGCAGCCGATGCTGGCGGGGTTCATCTGGCTGATGGTCACGATAGCCGCGATAATGGGCGAGTTCCCTTTCATCACGCCCGATCGGGCGCTGGGGGTCGCCCTGGGGCTCGTGCTTCTCCTCGCCGGCATCGTCCTCTGGTTCCTCTGGGAATACATCGACTGGGAGAACGATATCTACATCCTGACTGACGAGCGCATCGTTGATGTCGAGAAAAAACCCTTCTTCTTCGCTGAGCACCGCCGCGAGGCCACGCTCGACCGCATTCAAAACGTCAACACAGCCATCCCCGGTCCCCTGGCCGCCTTGCTCCACTATGGCAACGTCGATATCGATACGGCCGGTGAGGAGGGCATATTCACCTTCACGCACGTGGTCGAGCCGGCAGAAGTGACCCGCGAGATCATGACCCGCGTTGTGCGCCAGCGCGAGAGCCGCGCCAAATTGGAGGAACAGCAGCGCCGGCGCGAAATCGTCGACTGGGTCACCACTTACGAGGCCCTGCGCCGCGAGCATGAGAGCAAACCACCGGGATCGTAAGACATAATGCACGTATTACTCGTTACATCCTACATATCCGGCATGAACGCCCGGTCGAACTCATCCTGCAGCATCCGCTCGTGCTTCTCTTCTTCGCTGGCCAGGAAGCGGAAGAGGTTCTTGGTGGCCGAATCATCGGCCATGGACGCCAGATGCAGGTACAGCTCGCGCGACTCCCGCTCCTTCTCAATAGCCAGGCGCCACGATTCTTCCAGTGTCATTGCCGCTGCCATGATATCCTCTCCTTATAAGCTACCATCTCATGCGCGTGGTTCCACAGCGTTCATCCGCGTCCATCTGCGGCTCCATCCCGCCCCCGCAACACCTCTGGCGACTCGGCGCCGCCCATCACCGCGGCAATATGCCGGCTCAGCTCATCCTTGAAACGCGCCACGCCAAAGCGATCAGCATGCTGGCGTATGGCGATGGGGTCACAGGCGGCCGGATCAAAGCGCTCTACCGCCTCAGCCAGCGACTCGGGCGTCGGCTCGTGGAAAAAAGTACCCGTCACCCCCTCCACAATCGTCTCCAGCGCCCCACCGCCCGCATAGGCGATCACCGGCCGCCCCGAAGCCGAAGCCTCCAGCGGCGCAATGCCGAAATCCTCCTCACCCGGAAAGAGGAATGCCCGGCAGTGTGAGAGATAGTGCTTGCGCTCCGCATCCGGCACACGCCCCACAAAGCGCACATTGGGCCCGGCCATGCGCTCCAGGGCTGCCCGGTCTCGCCCATCGCCCACAATCACCAACGGCCTGCCCAAACGGTTAAAGGCCTGCACCGCCAGATCGATACGCTTGTAAGGAACCAGCCGCGACACGATCAGATAGTAATCATCGACCTCCTCGCTCACGGCGAAATCGTTCGTGCGCACAGGAGGGTAGATCAGGGCCGATGGGCGGCGGTAGATCTTGCGAATGCGCTCCTGCACCGCGCGCGAGATGGCCACGAAATCATCCACCCGGTCGGCGGCCTGTGCATCCCACGTGCGCAGACTCGTCAGTAAGAAAGGCAGAAGCGCCCGCGACAGGCGGCCCAGGCGCTCACGCTGCGCGTAGGCCGGGTACGACCACAAAAAGCGCGCCGGCGTCAGGCAATAACAGATGTGCGTGGTGCCCGGATGTGTAATTACTCCATGGGCAAAGCCGCTGGTGTTGCTCAGCACCAGATCATAGCCATCCAAATCCAGCGACTCAAAAGCATAGGGGTAGAGCGGCAGAAACGGCTGGTGGTGGCTCTGGATGAAAGGCAAGCGATTGAGAAAGCTTGGGCGGATATCCCAGGTGCGATAGACCTCCGGCATCATCTCGGGTGCATAGATGGAGGTGTAGATGGGCGCCTGCGGGAACATCTCGTGCAACACGTCCAGCACGCGCTCTGCCCCACCATATTGATTCAGGTACGAGCACACCAACGCAACCTTCAAATCAACGTCCTCCAACTACTTGCCTATACAAAAGTCGGCAAAGATGCGCGCCAGCAGGTCGTCCGTCACCGTCTCGCCCGTAATCTCGCCCAGGGCCGCCACTGCATCCGTCACATCGATACTGATACAATCATCGGGCCAGCCCTGTTGCAGCGCAGCCAGCCCCGAACGCACACTCTCCAGCGCCCGGCGTAGCGCATCCGCCTGCCGCGGACGGCTCACCAGGGGCATCTCATCGGCCTGCACATGGCCCGCCAGGGCCGTATCCAGCACAGCCTGTTCCAGATCCTCAATCCCCTGCCCGGTCAGCGCCGAAACGCGCACGCTCTGGCGGCCGGGCAGCAGACCCTCCATGCCCGGCGCCGCGGGCAAGTCGGATTTGTTGATCACCAACACCGCCGGCCGCTCGCCTACGAGCCCGGCGATTGTCCAGTCGTCGGCTGCAGGCCCTTGCGCGCCGTCCACCACCAACAGCACCAGATCACTGGCCAGGATAGCAGCCCGGCTGCGCTCCACCCCTAGCCGCTCCACCGGGTCCCGCGCCTGAGTGATGCCCGCCGTATCTACCAGCACCAACGGCACGCCACCCACCACGGCCGTCTCTTCCAACGTATCGCGCGTCGTGCCCGGGATCGCCGTCACAATAGCCCGCTCGCGGCCCAAGAGCGCATTGAGCAGGCTCGACTTGCCCACGTTGGGCCGCCCGACAATCGCCGTGCGGATGCCCTGGCGGTAGGCCTGCCCCTGCTCCGCCCCGGCCAGGAGCCCATCCAGCGCCGCCGCTGCCCCCGTCAGGATGGCCGGCAGATCGCAAGGGGGGATCTCATCCTGGGCAAAATCGATCGCAGCCTCCAGATGCGCCAGCGCGCCCACCAATTGCGCCCGCACCGCCGCCACGCGCGTCGAGAGCCTCCCTTCCAGCTGCCCCACGGCCGTTTGCAGCCCGGCGCGGCTCTTGGCGCGCACAATGTCGATCACCGCCTCGGCCTGCGCCAGGTCGAGCCGGCCGTTCAGGAAAGCGCGCAGGGTAAACTCGCCCGGCTCCGCCAGGCGCGCCCCCGCCCCCAGCGCCAGCTCCAGCACCCGCCGCAGAGGCGCGGGGCCCCCGTGGCAGTGGATCTCAGCAACCTCCTGCCGGGTATACGTCTTGGGCGCCGGCATCCACACCGCCAGCGCCTCATCCACCGTCACACCGCTATCCGGGTCCACCACCCGGCCATAGCTCAGCCGCCAGGGCGTGAGCGCTCCATGCGCTGGCACAAACAGGCGCTGCAGCACCTCCCGCGCCTCCGGTCCGCTCACACGAATAATGCCGATGCCCCCCTCCCCCAGCGGAGTGCCGACAGCGACGATGGTATCATCCAGGTTCCAGGCCATGCTTCTCCTTCCGCGGCGATGTTACCATACAGCCAAAGGGCCGTCAAGCGAGCCACTGGATACAGAACATGCGCAGGTCTTGCTCCCATGGAGGCCGAGTCGGCTACCAGCCAGGCCTTCCTGCAGAAGGTCCAGGAAATCGGTGAGAGCCATCCGCCCCGCCGAGGCGCTTGACAAAATGGCAGCTGCCCAATCGTTGCTTTGAGACCGCATTCTCCCCTCCTACGAACTCTGCAATCTTGGAATACCCCTACGGCGCTTGACCTTCCCCTCAGGATGTGGTATATCCTCTCTATGGAGACTCTAATAGGCTCCCTGCCCCACGGGATTGTATATCAGCCGCCGTTTTGCCGTATGAGCGACAACAGAGCAGAGGCATAGCATGAAGCGCATTCTGAGCACCGAATTGGCCCAGCACGCCGGCGAGCGGGTCATGGTCGCGGGCTGGCTTCACCGCCTGCGCCGTCTGGGCGGCATCAACTTTTTGGCCCTGCGCGACGGCTGGGGCATCCTGCAAGCGGTGATCGATGACCCCTCGGAGCTGGCCAAGCTGGCCCCCCTGGCCGATGAGTCGGTCCTCAGCATCGAAGGCGTGGTGACAGAGGAAGCCCAGGCCCCCGGCGGATACGAGCTGCGCCAGTGTCGTGTGCATGTGCTCGTCGCCGTGGAAGAGCCGCCCCCCTTTGAGCTAAACAAGCGCGTCCTCAAGCCCAATCTGGACGTCTTCCTGGATCACGCCGCCGTAGGCCTGCGCCATCCGCAAAAACGTGCCATCTTTCACCTCGGCGCCGGTGTGATGCACGCTTTTCGCAGTTACCTGCGCAGCGAGCGCTTTACCGAGATCCAGAGCCCCAAACTGGTCGGCACGGCCACCGAGGGCGGCGCCAACGTCTTCCCGGTAGATTACCTCGGGCGCACCGCCTACCTGGCGCAGAGCCCCCAGTTCTACAAGCAGATCATGGTTGGCGTCTATGAGCGCGTGTTCGAGGTCGGGCCCGTCTTCCGTGCCGAGCCTCACAACACCGCCCGCCACCTGAACGAGTACGTCAGCCTCGATGCCGAAATGGGCTTTATCCATGACCATCACGATGTGATGGCCGTCGTCACCGGCGTCATCCGGGCCATCCTCTCGCACCTGGGCACGGACCATCAGGAGGCCCTGGCCTTGCTTGGAGTACAATTGCCGCGCGCCCTCGAGAGCTTTCCCTCCATCTATTTTCCCGAGGCCCTGCGCCTGGTCGGCGAAGCCCTGGGACAAAACCTGGAGGGCGAGTTGGACCTGGCGCCTGAGCACGAGCGCTGGCTGGGGACCTGGGCGCAGGAGCAGTTCGGCTCGGATTTTCTCTTTGTCACCGGCTACCCTATGGCCAAGCGGCCCTTTTACACCCACCCCAACCCGGCCGACCCGGCCTATTCGAACAGTTTTGACCTGCTCTTCCGTGGCACCGAGCTGGTCACCGGCGGCCAGCGCCTGCACCGTTATGGCGAGTATATCCAGGCCCTGGAGGCGCGCAATCTCAACCCCGGTGACTTTGCCGGCTACCTGCAGGCCTTCCGCCACGGCATGCCCCCGCATGGCGGTTTCGCCATCGGCCTGGAGCGCTTTCTGATGCAGCTCTTGGGGCTCAGCAACATCCGTGAGACGACCATCTTCCCGCGCGACCTGACGCGGCTGTCGCCTTGATGCGTAATAAGTAAACCGTAATAAGTGATGTCGCCACGTACGCGTCGGCTCACAGGTCACCGGCTGCTGGCGTTGCCAGCAGCTCAGCGAGAAGGTCCTCGGCGAGGCCGTGCTGCAGCTCCCGCCCCAGAGCTTTGATACCCACACCCTCTGGCTCGATGTGCCCGCGGACCTCAGCCGGCCCCGGGCGCGCCAAGAGCAAAATCAGGCAACCCCTTTGAGAATCGCGAGGCCATTCGGCGAGCCAGGCAACGCGAAGGGGTCGCCTGATTTTGCACAGGGCTGTGATTTTGCCGGCGCCCTGCACGCGGTAGAGTACGCCGCCATCGGCATTCTGCCCCTCTTTGCCATGTGCGACCGCCTCGATATCGGCGGCGTCTCGACCCCGGCCCACCCCGATACGGGCCTGCCGCAGATCTTTATCTATGACGCCGCTCCCGGCGGCGCGGGCATCACGGAGAAGGGCTTTGCCCTGTTGCCTCAGCTCCTTGCAGCCACCCGCGAGGCCATCGAGCGCTGCCCTTGCACCGCCGGCTGCCCCAGCTGCATCCAGAGCCCCAAGTGCGGCAACAACAATGAGCCGCTGGACAAAAGAGGGGCGATCATGCTGCTGGAGGCCATCCTGTAATCAACCTGCCCATGGAGCGGTGTTTTCGTCGTGTGTTGTGCCCCAATGGGCATGGGCGACTGGCAGGATTGTGCGGTTGGCATTCTTCTTGCTGGTGATGAGCAAGCCGGCCTTGCCTATTCAGCCGGCCAAGGAGGGCGCCATGAACCGGGACACGGCGAGACAGTGGGCCAATGTGGTCGCTTACATTGCGGTGGTGGCGGTCAATGCCCTGGCCAATATCCTGCCCATTGGCGGGCAGACGACCGCCGAGGTGTCGAACCGCTTTCCGACCTTTGTCACCCCCGCCGGCTATGTGTTCATCATCTGGGGGATCATCTACATCTTCCTGGGTGGGTTCATCGTCTACCAGGCTTTGCCCTCCCAGCGTTACAACCCCCGTCTGCAGCGCATCGGCTGGCTCTTTGTGCTCAGCTCCGCAGCCAACATCGCCTGGATCTTCCTCTGGCAGTACAACATCTTCTCGTTGACCCTGATCGCCATGTTCACCCTGCTGGGGTCGTTGATCTCCATCTACCTGCTGCTGGATATCGGCTTGATGCGAGTGCCGGTGATCGAGGAGTTGCTCGTGAACGCGCCGTTCAGCATCTACCTGGGCTGGATCACGGTCGCCTCGATCGCCAACGTGGCCGTCGTGCTCACCGTCGCCGGTTTCAGCGGTTTCGGCCTGGCGCCCCAGACCTGGGCGATTGCCCTGCTGGTCATCGCCACGGGCATTGCCTCTGCAGTGGCCTGGACGCGCGTGGACCTGGCCTACAGTGCGGTGATCTGGTGGTCTTTCGTGGGCATCAGCGCAGCCCAGCAGAGAGCGCCCGGCGTAGCGCTGGCAGCGGAGGCAGGCGCAGCAGCTGTGGCAGTGGTGCTCCTCATTGCGGCGGTACGGAGGCGCAGGGTATCGGCCTGACGTGCCCTGGCCAACTGAACGGGTGCAGTTCGTTTTCAGGACAAACGAGCACCCCCTTGTCCAGGAATGAACTGTACACGCCATAGGGCGATTAACGGCCCAACGGGCCGTCTTGGCAACACCTGCAATCGGCGCCTGGCGACGGGCCCGGGGCCGGTGTTGGTGGTCTTCGGTCGCAGAGGCAGCAGGCAGTTTGACGGGAGCCCACAAGTCTGCTAAATTGACAGATATACGCTATCTCAAGGCACAGCTTCATCGTGCCAGGTGAGTTTAATGAGTGACAACAGTCTCGATTCGATTCTCGTCAACAAACTGCCGGAATGGTTCGCGCCATATGAGCGAATACCCGGCCCCATGGTCTACGTGCTGCTCACGGACGAAGAGCACCTCGAGGTGACCCCCGACCAAGTCTTTGCGGCCCTCGATCGTCTGGTCGAGTCCCAAACGCTCGGGCTGCGTTGGTATCCGTATCATCGCTCCCGACCGTTCGATCAGGAGTACATCATGGAGCCGCCTGCTAAAGCGAGTTCGGGTACGGTTGTATAGCACACCTTTCGCATGGCCCATTGCATGCCAGGAGGCCCCATGTACGAAATCTGCGTCCGTCGCCATTTCGATGCCGCCCACGCCCTGCGCGGCTATCAGGGCAAGTGTGAAAACCTGCACGGCCACCGTTGGGAAATCGTGGCCTGTGTCGAGTCGGAAACCATCGATGAGATCGGCCTTGCCTTTGACTTTACCGAGTTCAAGCGCGTCCTCGACGAGCTTCTGTCGCGCTTCGATCACCACAACCTGAACGAGACGCCCCCCTTCGACCAGATCAACCCCTCCTCCGAGAACATCGCCCGTACCCTCTACCACGCCCTGCGCGAGGCATTGCCCCACGTGCGCCTGGCCTATGTGCAGTCGTACGAATCGCCCGATGCCTGGGCGACTTACAGGGAGAAGTAGCCCCCGCTTCTATACCTCACTTTTCCCTACGAGCGGCAGGTTTGGGCGCTTGTGTTTCTACCAAACTGTGGTATAGTTAACGGGACAGCACGGCGACTGGCCCTTGTGGCAAGTCGTCTGTTGTTATATGGACTGGTAGGATAACCGGAGGTTTTGATTACACCGGATGGCAGCTAAAGGACGCATAGGCCCGGACGAGATGGATATGGAAAGCTTCGACGCATTCCTCGACGATCAGATCGCCGAGGAGCAGAGAGCCCCAGAGGAAATCCTGGAACTCCCTCTCCTTCCCGCCCGCGATACAGTTGTTTTCCCCCATATGGTCGCACCGCTCTTTGTTGGGCGCGAGCGGTCGATCCGCGCCGTAGAGACAGCGATGTCACGCGATCAGCGCGTGGCCGTTTTCACTCAGCGCGATGAAGAAGTGCAGGACCCCAGTGTGGATGATCTCTACCCGGTGGGCACCGAGGTGCTCATCGGCCGTATGCTGCGCATGCCCGACGGCACCACGAGTGTGTGGGTGCAGGGCCGGCGGCGCGTCCGCCTGCTGGGGTTCACGGGCGAGTACCCCGCCATTACGGCGCGTGTGGAGACGATCCCCGAAATCGAGGATCACAGCCTCTCCACCGAAGCGCTGATGCGGGCCGTGCTCGCCCTCTTTGAAAAGGTCGTGCGGCTCAGCCGCAGCCTGAATGACGATGCCTTTGTGGCTGCCATGAATGTCGAGGAGCCTGGGTGGCTGGCCGACCTGATCGCCTCGGTCATCACACTTGATACCGCCCAACGCCAGGAACTCCTGGAGACGGAAGGCGTCACCGCCCGTCTCCAGAAAATCAGCATCCTGCTGGCTAAAGAGCTGGATGTGCTCGAGCTTGAGAGCCGCATCCACTCTCAGGTACAGCAGGAGGTTGATCGCAGCCAGCGCGAGTTTTTCCTGCGCGAGCAGATGCGCATTATCCAGAGCGAGCTGGGCGAAGGCGATCCGCAGATGCAGGAAATGGCCGAGCTGCGCGAAAAGATCAGCCAGGCTGGCATGCCCGACGAAGTGCGCGAGCGCGCCAACAAGGAACTGGATCGCCTGGCAGCCATGCCTGCGGGTGCGCCCGAGGTCGGCATTATCCGCACCTATATTGACTGGTTGCTCGCCCTGCCGTGGTCCAACGCCACGGAGGACAACCTGGATATTTCCCGCGCCGCCAAGATCCTGGAGGATAACCACTATGGCCTGCCCAAGGCCAAAGAGCGCATCCTGGAGCATATGGCGGTGCGCAAGTTGGCCGGCAAGAAGATGAAGAGCCCTATCCTGTGCTTCGTGGGGCCGCCCGGCACCGGCAAGACATCGCTGGGCAAATCCATTGCGCAGGCCCTGGGCCGCAGTTTTGTGCGCGTGAGCCTCGGCGGCATTCGTGACGAAGCCGAGATCCGCGGCCACCGGCGCACCTATGTGGGCGCGTTACCCGGCCGTATCATCCAGACGATGCGCCGCGCCGGCTCGATCAATCCGCTCTTCATGCTCGACGAGATCGACAAAATCGGCGCCGATTTTCGCGGCGACCCCTCGGCGGCCCTGCTGGAGGTGCTGGACCCGGAGCAGAACTATGCCTTCTCGGACCACTACCTCGAGGTGCCCTATGACCTGTCGCAGGTGATGTTCATCACCACGGCCAACGTGCTCGACACGATCCCACCGGCCCTGCAGGACCGTATGGAAGTGATCGAGTTCCTGGGTTACGTCGAGGAGGAAAAGCTCGAGATCGCACGGCGCTTCCTGGTGCCGCGGCAGATGGAGCAGCATGGCCTGGAAAAGCTTCACTTTTCCGATGACGTCTTGCGCCAGATCATCCGCGAGTACACCAGCGAAGCCGGGGTGCGCAATCTGGACCGCGCCATCGCCAATATCTGCCGCAAGGTCGCGCGCAAGGTGGCCGAAGGTAAGCATGCGCCGGTGCGCGTTTCCGCGCAATCGCTGCTCAGCTACCTGGGCCCGCCCGAGTTCTCCTTCGGCCTGGCCGAAGCGGAGGACGAGGTCGGCGCGGCCACAGGCCTGGCCTACACTGAAGCCGGCGGCGATACCATGTCGATTGAGGTAGAGACGATGGCTGGCAAAGGGAGCCTTTCGCTCACCGGCTCCCTGGGCGATGTGATGCAGGAATCGGCGCAGACTGCGCTGAGCTTTGTCCGCGCCCATGCTAAGGAACTGAGCATCGGCAGCCTGGATTTCGACAAGATCGATATTCACATCCACGTGCCCGAGGGGGCCATCCCCAAGGAGGGCCCTTCCGCCGGGATCACCATTGCCACGGCGCTGATCTCGACCCTCACAGGGCGCCCGGTACGCCATGAAGTGGCGATGACCGGCGAGATCACCCTGCGCGGCAAGGTGCTCCCCATCGGCGGCGTGCGCGAAAAGCTCGTGGCCGCTTACCGCGCCGGCATCAAGACTCTGGTTCTGCCCAAGAAGAACGAAAAGGACCTGGTCGAGGTGCCCAAGCGCGTGCTGAAGGGGCTCAGAGTTGTGCCCGTCGAGCACATGTACCAGGTGCTGGATGCGGCGCTCTTGCCCGCCGCGCCCGAGCACCGGCCGCCGGCTCGCCGCCGCCCTGCCACCCCGCGTAAGGCGGCCGATCACCCGGCGGTTACTGTCGCGTGATACGCAATGCGTGACGGGTGAGGTCCATGGAAGGTGATAAGTAAACCGTAAACGGTTTACTTATCACCTTCCATGGCAGCCTTACGCATCACGTATCACGCATCAGCCCTCGGGAGGTGAAGGGACATTGTGAACGCAGAGGATGTGCGCACCCTCTTGAGCAGCGGCGCCGGTGAGCGTGTGGCGCTTCTGCCCGCCCAGGTCCCCAGTCATCGATTGGCGCAGACGTTGGCTGCCCTGGCCAACGCTGCCGGCGGCACAGTGCTGATCTCTCTCGAGAGCCCGTCAGCGGTCGAGGATGAGGGCATCATTGACCACGCTGTAGCCGCCGCCCTCTCTTGTGACCCGCCGTTGATCATCCCCTTGCCGCAGATCGTCTCGTGCGACGGACGCCGGCTGTTGGTGCTGATTGTGCCGCCCGGCCTGCCCCACGTCTACGCCCTGGGCGGCGCCTATTACCAGCGCCAGGGCAGCCAGAACGTCCCCCTCGGCCCGCGCCCCCTGCGCGACCTGCTCCTGGCGCGCAGTAACATGGGGCTGGAATCGCAACCGGTCGCCGACGCCGGGCATGACGATATCGACTGGCGCGCCGTCGAGGCCTATGCCGCAGCCCTACCCACCCACCCTGCCGCCACGGCAGAGGAGTTCCTGCGCCAGCGCGGCGGCCTCACAGCTGAAGGCGCCCCCACCCTGGCCGGCATCCTGCTCTTTGGGCGCAGCCCCCAGCGTTTCCTGCCCGCCGCCGAGATTCTTTGCGTGCGCTACCCGGGTACCACCATGGGCGACGTCTTTCTGCAGGAGGTGGCCCGCGGCCCCTTGCCCGAGCAGATCCGACGCGCCGAGGCCTTTCTGGCCGCCAACATGCGCCGCGGCGCCCGCATCGATCGGCTGGCGCGCGACGAGCAGCCCGAATATCCCCTGCCGGTCGTACGCGAGGCCATCGTTAACGCCGTGGCCCACCGCGACTATTCGATCCGCGGCGAGGAGATTCGCGTGCTCCTCTTCGCTGATCGGCTCGAGGTCTACAGCCCCGGGCGCCTCCCCGGTCACGTCACCCTGGAAAACCTGGCCCAGGAACGCTTTGCCCGCAACGAGATCATCGTCCAGGTGCTGGCCGACCTGGGCTTTGTGGAGCGCCTGGGCTACGGCATTGACCGTATGCTGCAGCTCATGCAGGCCGAGGGGCTGCCGGCCCCCATCTTTGCCGAAACGGCCAACGGCTTTCGCGTCACTCTGCAGGGCCAAGGCGAGCGCCTCATCCAGGCCCGCCCCGATGGCTTTCGCTGGGCAGCCCTCTCCCTCAACCCGCGTCAGCAATTGGCCCTCAGCTACCTGGCCGAACACGGCCGCATCACCAACCGCGAGTTCCAGGAGCTCTGGCCCGACGTCAGCCCCGAAACCCTCCGCCGCGACCTGGCCGACCTGGTCGATCAGGATGTGCTCATCCGCATCGGCGACAAGCGCGCCACGTTCTACATCCTGAAAAAGTAGGGGCAGATCTCGGATCTGCCCCCAGTTATCCCACAACTATCCCACAATATCCCACACCCCGCCATTATCCCACATGAATCCCACATTATCCCACAGGAGGTGCACCCTCCGCGCCAACAACTCACGCTGCTCCAACTGCGTATAGCCAGTAGAACGCTTGCCGTGAAATGGGCACAATGCTCTCGCTCAGTGTTGTAGTGATGGCTTCAGCCATTCGTCCCCGCACGACACAGAAAGGCAAATGGCTGAAGCCATCACTACACAATTCATCTGCGGTCGCATCCCGTTCCCACAAGGAGGACAACCCATGCAACACCGCGGCACCCTCTTCGCCGGCCTGCTCCTGATTCTGACAGGGCTCTACTTCCTGCTGGTCAACCTCACCTCATTCGTTGGCCTGGGCTGGGCGCAGCTCTGGCCGGGCTTTCTGGTCCTCGCGGCCCTCGCCTTCCTGCTGCCCATCGCCATCTGGTGGGAGCAGCACCGCGCCCTGGCCGGGCTCGCCGTCCCCGGCGTCATCCTGCTCAGCAATGCCCTGTTCTTCTTCTACAATGCCATCACGGGCGACTGGGGCGCCTGGGCCTACCTCTGGTCGCTGGAGCCGCTGGCCGTGGCCCTGGGGCTGGTCGCCCTCTGGCTCCTCGGCGTGCGCCAGCAGGGCCTCCTCATCGGCGCGGCGGTGCTCGGCGCCATCAGCCTCGGGCTCTTTGTCATCTTTGGCTCCCTCTTCGGCGGCCACCTGGCCGTCATCGTGGCATCAATCGTGCTCATCGCCCTCGGGCTTGCCTTGATGTGGCGTGGCGCCTTTCAGAGGCAGCCGGCATAATAGCTAGCGAGAGGTGCAGACAACTGATGCCCACCGTCTACATCGGCCGCTGCCGCAGTTATGCCCTGGAGGAGGTGCAGGGGGCGGTGCAGCAGGCTGTTGCCGCCCTGGGCGGCCTGGGGCGCTTTGTGCGCCCCGGCATGCGGGTGCTGATCAAGCCCAACCTGCTGCTGGCCAAAGCGCCGGATACAGCGATCGATACTCACCCTGCCCTCGTGCAGGTTGTCGCCCAGATGGTACGCGAAGCCGGGGCAGAGGCCACAATCGCCGACAGCTCTGGCGGCGGCACCGGCTTTAACCCGCGCAGCCTGCGCGCGCTCTACCGCATCAGCGGCATGGATTTGGCCGCGGGGGCCTCGGGGGCTATACTCAACGAGGATTGTGACTCGGTTTCCGTACCCTGCCCCAACGGACGCCTGGTGCGCATGCTCGACATTATGCGCGCGGCGACTCGGGCCGATGTGATCATCAACCTGCCCAAGCTCAAGACCCACGGTCTGCTGCGCTATACCGGCGCCGTGAAGAACCTTTTCGGCCTCATCCCGGGGCGCGTCAAGCTCAGCTATCACAGCAAGCTGCAGGATACGGAGCGCTTTGCGGATATGCTGCTCGACCTGGGCGCCTGGGCCAGGCCGGCGCTCAATATCATGGATGCCATTGTAGCCATGGAGGGCGAGGGCCCAGCCGCCGGCCGCCCGCGCGAGCTGGGGTTGCTCCTGGCCAGCGATGACGCCAATGCCCTCGACCTGGCGGCCCTCGATCTGATCCGCCTGGACCCGCAGACGGTGCCCACCATCCGCATGGCCCAGCGCCGGGGACTGCTCGCGGCAGAGGTCAGTGACCTGCAGATGACCGGCATCGGGCTTGCGGCCGCCCGGGTCAAGGATTTTCATGTTCCTATGGCCGGCTCGCCCAGCGTGCTCCTGGGCCCGCCCGGGCTCAAGCGCTGGCTGGAGCGCCGGCTCGTCGCCCGCCCTCAAGCCGGCCCCGCCTGTACAGGCTGCGGCGTCTGCGCCGAGAACTGCCCCGTAGGCGCCATTACCATTGCCAACCGCCGCGCGCACATGAATATGGACGTGTGCATTCGCTGCTACTGCTGCCACGAGCTCTGCCCGCAGCACGCCGTCGCGCTCAAGCGCATCCCCCTGGCTGGACTCATCGCCAGGATTTGATGCGTAAGGCGTGATCTGTGATGCAAAAGGTCGCCATGGCGCGTAATAAGTAAACCGTAATAAGTAAGGTTGTCATGGCGGAGCACTATGCTTTTCAGGATCTTCATCTAGCTACGGCTTGCGCAGAGCATCAGGCATGCCGAGATGGCAACCTTACTTATTACGGTTTACTTGTTACGCATGACGTCAAGGAGCCCATCATGCCCACACGCACCGAACACCGCTACACCACCATCCCCCGCGTCCTCTGCTTCCTGCGCCGAGGCGAGCGCTGGCTCTTGATCCGCCGCGCGCCAGACCGGCGCCTGTGGCCCAATCTCTACAACGGCCTGGGCGGGCACGTGGAGGAGAGCGAGGGCATCTTGGCGGCGGCTCGGCGCGAGGTGTGGGAAGAGGCCGGTATCGAAGCCCTGGGCCTGAGCCTGTGCGGCATCATCCACGCCGATGAGGGCGGGCGCGGTGTGGTCGTCTTTGTCTTTACGGGCAGCGCCGGCCCGGGCGAGCTGTGCCCCAGCCCCGAGGGCACGCCCGGCTGGTTCACCACCGCCGAGGCCCTGCAGCTCGACCTGCTGCCCGACGTGCGCCTCATCCTGCCGCGCCTGCTGTCCCGGCAACCCTGCGACCCGCCCTTTTTCGCCCAGACCACCCTCGATGCTACGGGCAAGCCGCTGCTCGCCTTTGAGTCCTGATACATTGCCCGGCCCCCCATGCCTAATTGGGCTCAGTGCACGATGAAAATGCCCTTCGGCTTCCGGGCGTCATGCTCCGCATGCGGCCGGAACAGGCCTTCTATACGGTGTGGGTCTGTGAGGCGGCCGCACAGCAGCCGCCCCCCACACCCACACCCTCTGGGGTAAGGCCGGGCTTGGGTGGAGCGGGCCAGGTAGCAATTGCCCAGCAGGGCCCTGGCGCTATTTTCAGACCAGGTGCACCTGTTGACTCTTCTCCAGGGTGGGCTATACTCGCCCTGACTGTGGCCCCCTTCCGGGCCGCCCGCCAAACTACACTCACTGCCGGAGGCTGAACGTGTCTGATACCCGTCGCCAACCCGATTCCAGCATGTGCTTTGTCTGCGGCCGCGACAACCCCATTGGCCTGCACCTGCAATTCTACGAGGACGGGCAGAAGGTCAAAGCCGACTTTACCCCCCAGCCCGAGCATCAGGGCTGGCCGGGCGTGGTCCATGGTGGCATCATTTCCACCATCCTCGATGAGACCGTCGGCCGCGCCTGCTTCCTGGTCGACATGTGGGCCGTCACCGGCCGCATGGAGGTCAAGTTCCGCAAGCCTGTCCCCATCGGTCAGCCTTTCACCTGCGTCGGCGAGATCGTCAAGGTCTACGGCCGCGGCCTCGAGGCCAAAGGCGAGATCGTCCTCGCCGACGGCACCATCGCCGCTGAGGCCAACGCCACCTATATCAAAATCCCCGACTCGAAACGCCGCGAGCTGGAGCAAGTCCTCGACCTAAGATAGGTACTGGGGACGGAATGGAACCGCAGATGAACGCAGATAAACGCAGATAGGTTCTCGATCTTTACGGATATGCGACGCTATCGGGAGCAGGTGTTTCCTGGTAATCGTTGACGAGGCGCTTGACATCCACTCTCGGCTGACCAAAGTTGAGCAGCAGGCAGACCTGCAAGCCCGTGGCTTTATGGCATGAGGTCACCTTATTCAGCTCCATGCCTGCAACCTCCATTGGTTCCCTGATCGTGGATCCATCAGCGTTCATCTGCGTTCATCTGTGGTTTCATCCCGTCCCTGATCTTCTCAGTTCTGGCGGGCAGCTCGCGCACGCGCACGCGGACGGCGTCATAGATGGCATTGATGATAGCCGGAGCGGTAGCCGAGGCAGGCAACTCCGCCATGCCCTTGGCGCCCAGGGGGCCCTGCGAGTGAGGGTTTTCCACCAAAAGCACCTTGATCTCCGGCGCCTGCTCCGCGGTAGGCAGGCCCAGCTTGCGCAGGGTATCGGTCACCACCTGGCCCTGGCGCAGCACAAACTCTTCCGACAGGGCATAGCCCAGCCCCATCACCACCCCGCCTTCGATCTGTCCCTCCACCGACTGCGGGTTCAGAATACGCCCCGCATCGTGGGCGGCGATGATTTTGAGCACCTGCACGCGGCCCGTTGCCTCTTCCACCGCCACCATCGCCGCCTGGGCGCCGAAACAGTAGGCAAAGTGCAGGCGGCCCTGCGCCGGGTCCGCGGGCTCGCCCTCACCGGGCCGGTAGGGGGCAGTCGCCGGCGCCCGATAGTGGCTGTGCGCCCGGATGGGGTCGCTCTGCACCGCCAACTCCGCCAGGGTCAGCAGGGGTTGGCCATCCTTGAGCAGGATGATCCGCCCGGCGCGCAGGTCCAGATCCGCTGCCGGCCGCCTCAGGAGCGCCCCGGCCGCCTCCAGACACTGTGCGCGCCACGCCTGCGCCGCCTGCAGCACGGCATTGCCGGTGATGAACGTTTCGCGCGAGGCTGTCGTCATGGCGCCGGGTGGGTCCAGAGCGGTGTCGCCCGCGTGTACCCGGATTGCCGCCAGGGGCACGCCCGTCACCTCGCTCGCGATCTGCGCCATGGCCGTCTCCGCCCCCTGCCCCAGGTCCGCGCAGCCCACGCGCACCCACAACGTCCCTTCGGGCGCCAGCTCCACGGCCGCCTCGGCCTCATCGTTCGCCCCGCCGCCAAGGCCCACATTCTTGTAGGCGCTCGCCACGCCTATGCCGATCTTCCAACCAGGCAGGGGCGCGGGCCTTGGCGTGCGTGCCAGCTCCTGCTCAACGGCCTCCAACGTCGCCAGAGCGCCCACGCTCTCCTCCAGCAGGTCGCCCGTGCCGGTGAGGCTCCCCGGCCGCAGGGCATTCTTGCGGCGCAGCGCAAAGGGGTCCATCCCCAGCCGCCGGGCCAGCTCGTCCATCTGCACTTCTGCCGCAAAAGTCACCTGCGGGTTGCCGAAACCGCGCATGGCCCCAGCCATCACGTTGTTCGTATAGGCGGCATAGGCGTCGATGCGCACGTGGGGGATCTCATAGGGCCCCGTGCCGAAGCTCGCCGAGCGGAAGAGCACCGACGGCCCCAGCGAGGCATAGGCGCCCGTGTCGGCATAGATGGTCGCCTCCAGCGCCACCAGCCGGCCGTCGCGCATGGCCCCGGTCCGGTAGTGCAGCACCTCGGCGTGCCGCTTGGTCGAAACGCGCAGCGACTCGGCCCGCGAGAGGACCATCTTGACCGGCCGCCCCGTGCGCACCGCCCCCAGCGCCGCCAGGATCTGCAGGGTGATATCCTCCTTGCCCCCAAACGCGCCGCCTACGGGCATGTGCACCACACGCACGCGCTCCAGGGGTAGCGCGAGCGCCTCTGCCACCTGCTTGCGGTCCAGCCACGGCCCCTGGCTGCCCACGTGCACCGTCACCCCGCCCGCACCGTCGGGCAGGGCCAGCGCCGCCTCGGGCTCCAGGTAGGCGTGCTCAACAAAAGGGGTACGATAGGCGCCCTCGACAATGACCTCAGCCTGTGCAAAACCGGCCTCCACATCGCCTTTGCGGATATGCACCTGGCGCAGCAGATTGCCATTGGGGTAAAGCTGGGGGGCGCCGGGGCGCAGGGCCGCCTCTGGCGAGTCGACCACCGGCAGCTCGCGCCAGGTCACCTCGATCTCCCGCAACGCCGCCTCGGCCTGGGCCTCCGTCTCGGCATAGGCGGCGGCCACCGCATCGCCCACGGAGCGCACGCGGTCAAAGGCCAACACCGGCTGATCGGCCACCATCAGGCCAAAGGTCCTGGCACCGGGCACGTCGGCCGCCGTCAGCACGGCCGCCACACCCGGCATCCGGCGCGCGCGGCTCACATCGATGGCCAGCAATTCCGCATGCGGGTAGGGGCTGCGCAGCACCCGGCCATAGAGCTGCTCGGGCACAGAAAGGTCAGCCGTGAAGCGCAGCTCACCCGTCGCCCGCTCCAGGCCGCCCAACCGCGGCGCAGGGGCGCCCACCCCACTGCCGGCCTCCTGCAGCAGGCGCCCGCGCGGCACCTGCACGATGCCCGCCCGCAGCAGCGCGGCCGCCTCGCGCACCGCCGCCAGGATCTTGACGTACCCCGTGCAGCGGCAGAGGTTGTTGGCCAGGGCCCGGCGGACCTGCGCCTCCGTGGGGTCGGGGTTGGCATCCAAGAGCGCTTTGGCCGCCATGATCATGCCCGGCGTGCAGAAACCACACTGCACCGCCCCTTGATGCACAAAGGCGTATTGCAGGGCGTGCACGGTCTCGGGCGTGCTCAGGGCCTCGATCGTCTCGATCCGCGCCCCGCCGAGCCGCTCCAGGCGCAGCAGGCAGGCGCGCTCTGCCCTGCCGTCCACAATCACCGTACAGGCGCCGCAATGCCCCTGGCCACAGCCGTTCTTGGCGCCCGTCAGCCCCAGATCATCACGCAGATAGCTGAGGAGGGTCTGCCCCTCCACCGCCTCTACCTGCTGCGGGGCGCCGTTGACCGTCAGATCGATCACCCAGTCCTCCTCATCACGAAAAAGGCCCGGTGCATCACCTGCCCTGCCGGGGATCGATTAGCAGAGTACTGCCGGTCGGCTTTCCCCCCAGCTACCCCTTGAGCGCCCGGTACGTCCTCACAATCACCTCCCAGGCCCGCTCGGGATCCTGGCTTGTCTCATTAGTGCCCAGCGAGGCCTTGTAGGCCCAGGTGTAGAGCGCATCGGGGTGCTCGGCGGCTATCAGGCGGCCGGCCTGCTCGATCTCCTCCTCTCGGCCCCGGGGCAGGCGCCACCCCTGCAGCCACATGAGCGAGCGCTTGCCGTAGCGCCGGCAGACGGCCAACGCCTCGCGAGTGGATTCCGACACCCACTCTACGGGGTGATTCATGCATTCCCAGTAGGGGTCGGTGCCGAAGGTATCCAGAGCCGCGATCTGCGCCGTCGGCTCCCAGGCCGCATGGTCGATGGGCATGACACAGGTCGAAGTCTCCAGGTCCGCCCGCTGCGCCTTGACGTACTCGCTCATGGCCCGCACATAGCGCGTGATGCTATGCAGCCGGAAGGCCTGCACCTGCCCGGGTGCAGCCTGCAACAGATCGCCGCCGAAGGTCTTGAGGTACTCCTCTCGGCAGTGGCGGCAGTAGCAATCCTGCACGGTCGGCTCATCCCAGAAGAACCCGTCATAGCCTGCAGCCACGCACGTATCCACCATCTCCCGCGCCCGCTGCAACAGCGCCGGGTGATTGGTGCAGCCAATGCCCGTACGCGAGCCGTCGCGCCCCACGAGCCAGACATCCGGGTTATCGGTCAGCAAGCGGCTGACCCGCCCACCGCCGAACGCGCAGGCAAAACCCCAAAAGTTGGCCAGGATGCGCAGGCCCAGGTCGTGGGCGATCGCTGGCGCAAACCGCACCTTGCCCTGCAGAATGTGAAAATCGTTCTCCGCAAGAGTAATGAGCAGCTCATCGCAGCCTATGGCGCGAATGTCGGCCAGGTCCAGCCGCAGGTGCTCCGGCAGAAAAGCCCCGATGTAAGCGATACCCAGTTTCACTTGTATCCCTCCAGGATCCCTTCCAGGAACCGCTTGCCCGCCTGGATATCGGCGATCTGCCGGGGGCCACTGATCTCGCGCTCGATCGTCAGCGCCCCCTCATAGCCAAGGGCGACGAGCTTGCCGATGAGGGCCGGGAAATTGACGCGCCCCTGGCCCAACGGCTTTTCCTGCCCCAGGTGACGGCCCTCGGTCGGGTATTCGCCGTCCTTGGCGTGCACCCCACGCACAAAGGGGCCGATGATATCCAGCGCATCCACTGGGTTGGCCTTGCCATAGAGAAGGAGATTGGCCGGGTCCAGGTTCACCCCCAGGTTGGCGGCGCCGACATCTTGCATGGTGCGCAACAGCGTGACCGGTGTCTCCTGACCCGTCTCGAACCAAAAACCCTGGCCGTTGGCTGCGCAGTGCGCGGCGATCTCTTTCAGCGCCTGCACGACCCCTGCATAGTCGGGGTCAGCAGGGTTCTCGGGAATAAAGCCCACGTGCGTGGTGATGCTGCGGATGCCCGTGCGGCGCGCGAAATCGGAGCCACGCTTGAGCGCGAGCAGGCGCCGCGCCCGCGTAGCCGGCGGCACCAGGCCGATCGTGCTCGGCCCCTCGATGAAATCCCACACATAGCGGCCGGGCGCGCCCGTCCAGAGGGTGGTGATCTCGACACTGTACCGTCTCATGGCATCCACCACTTCCTCGGCTGCCGCATCGGTAAACAGGTCATCGTGCCAGCAGGTCATCTGGCAGGTCGGAAAACCCAGCTCGTGCACCCGACGCAGCGCCTCATCGGCGCCTTCCTCCAGACGTGCCATCACACCGAGCCGAATCTTGGACATGGCTGCCTCCGCTCCTATGGAAAGACTTCCGAAGTCTCGGAGACTTTGGAAGTCTGTTCTCTGCTACAGGCTGACGACCTGACCCGTCTCAAGAGACCGCTTCACGGCCATAGCGATCTCCAATACCTCGCGCGCCTGGCGCAGCGTGGCGATCTGGACCGGCTCTCCGCGCACCAGGCAGCCGATAAAGTACTCGATCTCAGTCTGATAGGGGTTATGGCGCGGGTATTCCGGGCAAGATGGGGCCTGACCGGCGCAGTAATAGACCAGGTCCCCGGCGGAAGAGGCTGCCGCCTGCGGATCCACCGTCACGGCCGCTGCCGGGTACTGCACGCACCCTTTATCGCCCAGCAGGCGGATCGTCGCGGTAAAGGGATAGCTGGCCGGGAACATAAAGCTCGCCTCGGCCGTGGCCTTGAGGTCGCCGTAATCCAGGGCAGAGAGCACCTGGTCCCACCCCCCCTGCTCCGAGGCCAGGCCGGCCGCGTACACCCGCTGCGGCCGGCCAAAGAGATGGTAGAGGTAATCCAGGTCATGGATATGCAGGTCCAGCAGGGCGCCGCCGCTGAGCTTGGGGTCGCGGAACCAGCTCCCCCAAGTTGGCCCGGATGACAAACGCTGCAGTTGCGCTGTCAGTGGCCGCCCCAGCTCCCCCCGGTCCAGCAGGTCCTTGATCAACTGATAGTGCGCCGTAAAGCGCACCACTTGGGCGATCATGCCCTGCACGCCGGCCCCTTCCACCGCCGCGATCATGCGATCCACATCGTGCACGCCAAGCGCCACCGGCTTTTCGCAGAGCACGTGCTTGCCCCCCCGCGCCGCATCGATCACTGCCTGTGCATGCAGATACGTCGGCAAGCAGATGTCGATCACATCGATCGTCGGGTCGCTCACCAGCGACTGGCCGTCATAGCACGCCCGCGCGCCGTGCTTGGCCGCCAGCTTGTCGGCCCTCTCGGGCAATGTGTCACACACTGCCACCAGCTCGGCCTCGGGGATCTCGGCATACGCGTCGGCATGCACCGCGGCGATCCCCCCCGCCCCATACAGACCTACCCGGATCTTGCCCATGATCTTAGCCCCTTTTCATCTAGATGAGACCAGGTCGGACTTTTCGCCAAAGGATCGGCCTGGATCGCTCGCCAAGGTAATCGCTGTGACAGGTCTAAGGCCTGTCAGGTCTCACAAAGCCGGATCTAGCCGAGATATCCCAGTTCCTCGAGCGCCCTGATCAGCTTGTGCGCACTCTCCTCGACCGTTTCGTTAGCCGTCTCGAGCACGACTTCGGGCTTTTCCGGCGGCTCGTAGGGGTCCGAAACACCCGTAAAGCCCTGGATCTCGCCCCGTAGCGCCTTTTGGTAGAGGCCCTTGACATCGCGCGCCGCGCAGACCTCGACCGGGGCATTCACATACACCTCGACAAAGCGCCCCCCTACCATCTGGCGCACTTCATTGCGGACCGAGCGGTAGGGCGAAATTGCCGCGGCAATCGCGACCACACCGTTGCGGCTCAGCAACTGGCACACAAAGCCGATGCGGCGGATATTGGTATCACGGTCTTCTTTGCTGAAACCCAACCCTTTGCTCAGATTCTGGCGCACCACATCGCCATCCAGCACCTCCACCTTGTGCCCGCGACGCCGCAGCTCGGCCGCCACCACATTGGCCACCGTTGTCTTGCCCGCGCCCGAAAGCCCGGTGAACCAGATCGTATAACCCTGTCCGTTGTTGCAGCTCATGTAGTCTTTCCTTGGGAAACAGAACGCGGGATGGAACCGCAGACGAACGCAGATAAACGCAGATGGAATTACGCTTATCTGCCCCTACTCAATAGTGCAGACAGGTGGTTACCATGGATGGAACTGCAGGAGCATCCGAACATCCGCGTTCATCAGGGTTCATCTGCGGTTCCATCCCGTCCATCTATGCCAACACCGAGCGGCCGCGCCAATCGGCCGGCGCCGGCAGGTCGAGCAGATCGAGCAGCGTGGGCGCCACATCTAGAAAAGTCATGCCCTCGAGCTTGCGCGGCGGCACGCGTTGCGGGTCATAGACGATAAAGATGCCCTCCGGCCCGTGGTTGGCGTCATCAGGGCCTGTGTCATTTTCGGGCGTATAAATCGTCCCCAGGCCCACGCTGCCAACCGAGCGCCAGCGCAGGTCGCCAAAGTAGACGATCAGATCGGGAGGCACTCCCCGCCGCTCCGCATAGACATCCTCCGGCCGGAAGACGCGCGTGCCCAAGGGCGCGCCGTCGGGGCCAGGCATGGCCTCCAGCTTGGCCGCCAGCTCCGCACGCACAGCCTCGTAGCGTTCCGTGGGAATGGCGCCCTGCGGCTCACGCCCCTGCACATTGAGAAAGATGCGCCCATAATAGCCGCCGGCGCCCCAGGCCACGGTGCGTTCCCAATCGATCTCTAGCCTGTGCAACGGCGTGGGCTCGGCCGGCTCAGGGCCTTTGAGCGACAGATAGCCCTCCCGCTGCAGCCACTCGTTCAGCGCCAGGCCGCCCTCCATCGCCTGTGCCCCATGGTCCGACATCACCACCACCGTGGCCCCGCGCCCCACCTCCGCCAGGAGCGCGCCGACCTGCTCGTCGAGCAGGTGATAATAGTCGCGGATGGCGCCGGCAAAGGGAGATCCAGGCTCGTGCTTGGGGTGCCTGGGGTCCATGTACTTCCAAAAGCCGTGATGGATGCGGTCGGGTCCCATATCGACAAACATGGCAAAATCCCATGGCCGGGTGCGCAAGAGGTGCCGCGCCACGCGGAAACGTTGCTCACTCATGGCGCGGATGCGCCGCAGCAAGTCCGCCTTGTCCTCGGTGCGGAAATCCTCCACATCGAGCACATACTCGCCAAAGAGGCCCTCGATCTCGCTCTTGAGCTCCGCGGGATAGGTGTAGGGGCTCTGGGTGCTGGGGGTAAGAAAACAGCTGATCAGGGCGCCATTGACCGGCGGCGGCGGGTAGGTCTGCGGCACGCCGGCCACGATCACTGGCCGCCCGGCTGCACCCACCCGATCCCAAACGCGCGGCTCGCGCACAGCGGTCGCATCGGCGGTGCGCATGTGATCGTAGCTGTAATCCGCCCGGTTGCGAAAGCCATAGAACCCCAGCTCGCCCGGGTCACGACCGGTGAGCATGGCACTCCAGGCCGGCACGGTGATCGGGGGCACTGTGCTCCGCAGCCTTCCCCAGGCGCCGCCTTTGATCAGGCGGCGGAAGGTAGGCAGCTCATCCCGCCACGCCTCAAAGACGAGTTGAGGCGTCAGACAGTCGAGACCGATGACCAGCAGAGGACGTGCACTCATTCCTGGCCCTCAGCCCGCTCGCGCAGCGCCTCGGTGAGAATGCGGGCTACTTCGGGGCGCGTGAACTCAGGCGGCAGGGGGTCACCCCGGCGCAGCATCTCGCGCACCTGGGTGCCGCTCAGCACCAGGTGATCGCTCGCCGGGTGCGGGCATGTCTTGCTGGAGACAATGGCCTCACAGCGGCGACAATAGAAGGTATGCTCAAAGCACAATGGGGTGATCGCAATCTCCCCTGGCGCAAACTCGTCGAAAATGCGCTGGGCATCATAAGTGCCATAGTACTTGCCCACGCCCGCATGGTCCCGGCCCACGATAAAGTGTGTGCAGCCATAATTCTGGCGCGCCAGAGCATGGAAGATCGCCTCGCGCGGGCCAGCATAGCGCATAGCCGCCGGGAAAACCGAGAGCACCACCCGATCCGCCGGGTAGTAATCGCGCAGCAAGGCCTGGTACGAGCGCATGCGCACATCGGCGGGGATATCATCGGCCTTGGTCTCACCGACCAGGGGATGCAGGAAAAGGCCATCACAGATCTCCAGGGCCGTCTTTTGGATGTATTCATGGGCGCGGTGGATGGGGTTGCGCGTCTGAAAGCCGACGACCTTGCGCCAGCCGTTGCGGTCGAACAACTCACGCGACTGCACCGGGTCCAGCCGCAGCTCCGCAAAGGGGCGCTCCTGTGGGCGATCAATCAGCCAGATATCGCCCGCCAGGTACACCGGACCTGCCTCGTACAGCCGCGCTACCCCCGGGTGAGCAGTGTCAGTGGTGCGATAGACCTGCGCAGCCTCTCGCTCCTTGTCGGGCCGGAAGCGGCCGGCCAGCTCCAGGATGCCCAAAAGATGATCTCCTGGCTCATAGAGCGCCACCTCCTGCCCATCGCGCAGGGTGGCCGCCTCCTCTTCCGTCACCGGCAGCGTCACGGGAATCGACCAGACCACCCCGCTCCGCAGGTGCATGTCCTCCACAATGGCGCGGTAATCCGCCTCTGCCACAAAGCCAGTCAGGGGGCTCAGCGCGCCAATCGCAATCAACTCGAGATCGGAAACGGCCACCGGGCCGAGGGTCAGGCAGGGGAGCGAGCGGGCGCGCTCGGCGGCAGCTTCCTTTGCACTACCCTGCAAGAGGCGCGACACCAGCTTGCCGCCATGCGCTGGAATGGGGCCGGGGCCCCCCACGACCTGTTTGCAGGCCGTGGGGCCCCCGGGGCCGGGGTCCACAACTGAAGGCATGGATACTCCTTGGGTATCAACCACCCCTAAACACCGGACCAGGCGGCCACGACACCTGCCCTGGCCGCCCGGCACAAAAGATCATTCCGTACGTTTCCTTCACGGAAGCGCATTACGTGTCTCGCCCCGGCACCAGGATCAGTGGCCCACTGCCCTGCGCAGGCTTGGGCTGCCCCGGGACCAGGAGCCCACCGGCCGTCCGCTCCACCGCTGGCGCAGGAGATGCCGCCTCTGCCTCCTGGCGCTGCTTCTCCTCAGCCGCCTGCTTGGCCGCCGCCTCGGCGCGCTTGGCCATGATGGCCTGCATACTCGCCATGGTCGCACGGGGGTTGTAATAGCCCTCCCGTTTGGGCGCGCGCTCATAAAGCTCTCCCGCCACGCTCGTGAGCAGGAAGTGGTACATCACATACCCATTCTCGCGCAGGAACTCGGGCCAGCCGGCCCCATAATGATCGTCGCGATAGGCGCCATAGGCGCGCTTGACGGCGGCCACCAGGTCCGTCCCCAAAATGCCGGGCAGCAGGACGGTGCCGCGCGACAGGCGCACACGAGAGTCCTCACCCAGCCGCCGGCCCAGGAGCAGGTCGCCCACCATCGCCAGGCGCGCCAGGCCACGATCCTCCACCTGGTACAGGCCGCCGGCCAGCAGATCGCCTACCTCCAGGCGCCCCTCGGCATCGATCACCTCGACGCCAAACAGTGAAAGGAAGCTCGATTCCCGTTCGGCCAGCAGCGACCGCTGCTCTGGGCCCATGCGCTGGCCCTCTTCCAGCGCAAACAGGTCAATGATGCGCTGCCGGTCCTGGCTGGTATGGTAATCGTACACGTACCACTCCAGGAACGGCTCCCACTGCTCGCGCTGCATAGCCTGCGAGGCCTCGACATCCAGGTCCGTGTTCCAGAAGCGGCTCAGCGCCGACTGCAGGTCCACACGAAAAGCCGGCCGCTGGGCGAAGGCCAAAAGCCGCGCCCAAAGCAGCTCATCATCGCGCCGCAGGCTCGCCCCGCGCGCCTGCACTGCCTTGACTTTGGGCAGGCAGCAGTTCTTGTACTTCTTGCCGCTGCCGCAGGGGCAGGGATCGTTTCGTCCAACATTCGGCATAGGTAAACCAATCCTTGGCAAAGCAAATCCGATTCACGGTCTTCACGAATCTACCACACTGACAGAAAGGCGTCAAGAAGCCCTTCCGGCGCCATAGGTGAAATCTTACACTATGACGGCTTGAGCTGGTCTCAGATGCCCCGCGCTACACGCAACGTGCTCTACCACACAGCCGTACTCACCCATCGGGGCGCGGATCCTATCCGGGCATCGCGCTTCGCACGCGACCGGAGTGGAGCCATTCGGGGGATTTAGCGGGTTGCCTGCAGCCGGGCCGCC
>DAOTVS010000283.1:0-20587 GCA_034436375.1 Anaerolineae bacterium
GGTTTGGGCTTGCGCCGCAGACCGCCCCTCGGGGGGCGGTCTGCGGCGCAAGCCCAAACCTGGTTCCCCTCAAAAGGCCCGTACCGGGGTGGCGCACAGCGTAACAGCCGGTCGCTGCCAATTCCGAGGATACACCCTGCTGCAGGTATTATAGGACCAAAGGGAGGAATCGATGAATACGCCGGAAGTGATCTCCATCGGCAACATGCTCGTCGAGATCATGCGCGTCAAGCTCGACGAGCACCTGTACGAGCCCGGGACGTTCGTGGGCCCCTTTCCCTCGGGCGACACGCCGATCTACATCGACACCGTGGCCCGCCTGGGCCGGCCGGCCGGGTTCATCGGCGCCGTCGGGCCCGACGATTTCGGGCGCTGCCTGCTGGACCGCTTCGCCCGCGATGGGGTCGATGCCTCCTGCGTGCGCGTGCTGGAGGGGCAGACGACCGGCGTGGCCTTTGTGGCCTATTTCAGCGGCGGCAGCCGCAAGTTCATCTACCACTGGCGGCACGCCGCGGCGGGGCAGATCGATGCCGGCTATGTGGAGCCCGCCTATTTCGCCCGCGCCCGCTGGCTGCACGTCACCGGCTGCAACCTGGCCGTGAGCGACGGCTCGCGCGAGGCCTGCTACCGGGCCACTGAAGTGCTGCCGGCGGGGGCGCGGGTGAGCTTTGACCCCAACATCCGCCCCGAGGTGCTGAGCGTGGAGCAGGTGCGCGCGCTCTGCCTGCCGGTGATCGAGCGCGCAGATGTGGTGCTGCCCTCCCTCGGCGAGGCGGCCATGCTCACCGGGGCCGCGAGCGACGAGGAGGGCTGCCGCCGCTGGGCCGCCCGGGGCAAGACGGTCGTGCTCAAGATGGGCGCCGCCGGCTGCCGCATCTTCCACGGCGGGGAGGATATCCGGGTGCCCGCCTATAGCGTGGAAGAAGTGGACCCCACCGGCGCGGGCGACTCGTTCAGCGCCGGGTTCACCGTGGCCCTGCTGGAGGGGATGGACCTGCCCGCCGCCGGGCGCTTTGCCAATGCCGTCGGCGCCCTGGCCGTCACGAAAAAGGGGCCCATGGAGGGCGCCCCCACGCGGGCGGAGGTGCTCGCACTCATGGCGAGATCATAGGGGCAGCGCGGGAGGCCCCGTTCCTTGACCGACTCAAAGCACAAGGCGTATTCGGCAGGCCAGGGCGCCAGCATCGCAACAGGAAGTGGCAGGAGCACGATATGGCACCGGCAGCAGGCATCGCAAGGCGAGACAATCCGACGGAGATAAAAGGCGCTGTGGCTGCCGCCCTGGTAGGCCTCCGCCGCCTCGCGCTGCCCCTGAGCATCATGGCGCTGGGCGCCGCGCTCCGCCTCTCCTATGTGCTGCAGAGCGATTTCCCGCTCAACGACGGCGGGCTCTTTTACCTGATGACCCGGGAGCTGCAGCAGGCCCACTACCGCCTGCCGGCCTATACGGCCTATAACGGTGCCGGCCTCCCCTTTGCCTACCCGCCCCTGGGGTTCTACCTGGCCGGGCTGGCCGCCGGTCTGAGCGGCTGGCCGCTGCTCACGGTGATGCGCTTCCTGCCCTTCCTCTTTACAGCCCTGGCGCTGCCGGCCTTTTACGGCCTCAGCCGCGCCCTGTTGGGCTCCCGGCAGCAGGCGCTGCTGGCGCTCGCCGCCTTTGCCCTGCTGCCCGGCGCCTTTGCCTGGCCCCTGATGGGCGGCGGCGTCACCCGCGCGCCCGGTCTTTTCTTCGCCACCCTGGCCCTCTGGCAGGCCTATCGCCTCTACACGCGGGGCGCGCGCCGCTACCTGCTGACCACCACCCTCTGCGCCGCGGGCGCCGTGCTGAGCCACCCGGCCATGGCCTGGCTCACCGCCTTTAGCGGCGCCCTGCTCTTCCTGACCTACGGCCGCAGCCGCCGGGGCCTGGCCCACTCCCTCGCGGCAGCGGTGGGGACGGCCCTCCTCACCGCGCCCTGGTGGGGCGCCGTCGTCGCCCGCTACGGCCCGGGGCCCTTTATGGCAGCCGGCGGCGCGCCCGAATCGCCCCTGGCCGGGCTCTATGCACTCCTCACCCTGCGCCTGAGCGGTGAGGCGGGCTTCCCGCTCCTGGCGGGCCTGGCCCTGCTGGGCCTGGCGGCCTGCCTGGCGCGGCGGCGCTACTGGCTGCCGGTGTGGCTGGTTGCCATCTTGCTGCTGGACCCCCGCACCGCCGTAACCACCTCTGCCCTGCCCCTGGCGCTGCTCGCGGGGGTGGGCGTGAGCGAGCAGCTGCTGCCGGCCCTGGCGGGCGACCGCTTGCGGGCCCCGCGCGCCCTGGCCCCCCTCGCGCTGGGCTTTATCTTGCTCTACGCCCTGATCGGCACCCTCACCGGCCAGCAGCCCCTGCTGAGCGGCCTGGGCCCCGGCGAGCGCGAGGCCATGCAGTGGGTGGCCGCCAACACGCCCCCTGGCAGCACCTTCCTGGTCCTCACCGGTGACCGGGCGTGGGGCGCCGACCGCTCGTCGGAGTGGTTCCCCGTTCTGGCTCAGCGGGTGAGCGTGGCCACCGTGCAGGGCTCGGAGTGGTCCCCCGGCTTTAGCGCGCGCACCGCCCGCTACACCGCGCTACAGAAATGCGCCGGGCAGGGCGCCGGCAGCCTGGAGCAGTGGGCACAGGGGGAGGGGGTAACCTTCGACTATCTCTACGTGGCCAAGCGGCCCGCCGTCACCCTCCCCGGCTCGACGCAATGGGGGGCGGCAGCGCTTTTGGCGGCCCTGCCGTGCGACGCGCACTACCGCCTGGTGTACGATGGGCCGGGGGCGGCGGTGTACTGGCGGCAAAGGTGAGTAAACAGTATCGAGGGAGCGAAAGGGCTGAATGATGGATACCGTTGAGCAAGTGAAGCCCAGGATAACGGCATCCTTTTCCCGGATCAGCCGCCGGGCGCGCACGGAGGGTCCTGCGGCGCTGGTAGTCCTGTGTGTCATGGCGTTGGCGGCCGCAGTGCGCCTGCCCTTTGTGTTGGGGAGTGATTTCCCTCTCAATGACGGCGGGCTCTTCTACCAGATGACGGAGGAGCTGCGGCAGGCGCACTATGTGCTGCCATCCTACACCGCTTATAACGCAGCGCACATCCCCTTTGCCTACCCGCCCCTGGGCTTTTACCTGGCGGGGCTGCTGGCTGACCTGGGCCACTGGTCGCTGCTCACCCTCTTTCGCTTCCTGCCCCTCGTGATCAACCTGCTCTCGGTGCCGGCCTTTTACGCGCTGAGCCGGGACCTGCTCCCCTCGCCGGTGCAGGCGACCGTAGCGACCCTGGCCTTCGCCCTGCTGCCGCGCAGCTCCATGTGGCTGATCATGGGGGGCGGCATTGCGCGCGCCCCCGGCATGCTCTTTATGATCCTGGCCCTGCAGCAGGCCTATCGCCTCTACACCCACCGCCAGAGGCGCTTTGCGCTGACTACGGCGCTCCTCTGCGCCTGCACTGTGCTGAGTCACCTGGAAACGGCGTGGGTCCTAGCGGTCAGCATGGTCCTGTTCTTCCTGGCCTATGGCCGCCGGTTGCGGGGCCTCATCGACTCGGCCCTCGTCGCTGCGCTGACGCTTGCGCTGACGGCGCCGTGGTGGCTTACCGTCATCAGCCGGCACGGGCTCGGCGTCTTTGTGGCCGCCAGCAATGACGGCTGGGCAATCTACAGCGGCCTCCTGGATCTGTTCCTTCTGCGACTAACACCAGAGTCTCCCATCCCTATTGTGCTGGAGTTGGTAGCCATGTTGGGTTTCTTGGTTTGCTGCGCGCGGCGGCGTTTTCTGCTGCCGGCCTGGGTGCTCGCTGTCTTTGCCCTCGATCCGCGCGCAGCGGCCACGACGGCCACACCCGCAGTGGCCTTACTGAGTGCCATTGGCATGATCGATGGTCTATGGCCGATCCTGGATGGCGGACTGCACACATCCTACGCTGAAAAGCCTGCCGGCAGATCCAAGCGCTGGTTGCCCAAGGTAGTCTTTGCCGCTCTACTCCTCTCGGCGGTTCTCTCGATCATGCTCGTCTCCTCCACGATTCTTCCTGGTGTGCCGCTGGAGGAGCGTCAGGCTATGGCCTGGGTGGCTGCCAACACTCCTGAAGGCAGCCGTTTCGTAGTGATCCCCGATACCGTTTGGGAGCAGGATGCCGTTTGCGAGTGGTTTCCTGTGCTTACGGGGCGTGTGAGCGTAAACACCGTCCAGGGGCATGAGTGGTTGTCGGACTTTTCTACGTGCATCACGCGCTATGAAGCGCTGCGCAAATGCGCACAAGGCGATGTAGATTGCCTCGACACTTGGGCTGCACGCTGGGATGTGTCGTTTGCTTACGTGTATATCTCCAAACAGGGGGCCTCGAAAAGGGATGCGGCGAATAATGCTGTCCTCTGCGATCTATCCCATGATCCTCACTACGATCTGATCTACAATGGGTCTGCAGCGGCGATTTTCCGCAGGAAAGGCTAAGCGATGGCACCGACACCTGGCAGATCGGGCAAAGCAACCAGGCTGCGTGCGACCACACGGGCGCTCTACAGGGTGCTGCTGGCTGTGTTGATGGCGTTCCCACTCCTGTTCGATGTGCTGTGGTCCCAACCGCAGGCAGCGAACCTGAAGGACTGAGGATCCTTCATCGCCTCTGGCCGTGCTGAGACCGCCGGGCTGGATCCTTATGGCATCTACCCGCTCACTTTCCATGTCCCCTTTCCTGCCCTCGGACTGGAGGTCGATTCGCCGAACCTCAACCCGCCGGTCTCCGTACTGTTGTTCTTCCAGGCACTCGCGCAGCTTGAGCCAGCCCAGGCCTTCAGAGTTTGGTATATCGTGTCGCTCCTTGTCTATGCGCTCACGCTGTCGCTGCTGTGGCGCGCCTATCCCGGCTCTGTCAACCTGCTGCGCCTGGGCTGGATAGCCAACCTGGCCGGCCTGTGGCACACGCTCGAACTAGGCCAGATCTATATGCCTCTCCTCCTGGCGGCCACAGGGGCCTGGCTGTTCCTCCACCGCAGGCGTGATCTTCCAGCCGGCGTGCTGATCGGGCTGCTGGTGGCCATCAAGCCGAGCTTCGCCATCTGGCCGGCGCTGCTTCTGCTGGCAGGTTATGGCATGACGGCGCTGGCGGCCCTCGCCTGCGCGGCCGCCGTCAGCCTGGTGCCTCTGCTGGCCTACGGCCCGCGCATCTACCTCCAATGGCTGGCGGCCACCGCCGCCTACAACGGCATAGCCATCCCGCTCAATGGCTCGCTGGCCGGCATGGCAGCACATATGGGGCTACCCTGGCTGGGGACGGTGTTGGCAGCGGCGCTCCTGTTGGCCCTCGCCCTCTGGGCCCGGCGCTGCCGGCCCGGCCGCCTGCAGCTCAGCGGGTTGGCCATCGCAGCCACGCTCCTGGCTTCACCCTTGAGTTGGCCGGGCTACAGCCTGTTCCTGCTGTCTGTGCTCTGGAGCCGGTCCTGGCGGGCGCCCCTGCGGGTAGCTGCCCTCTTGTTCGTGTTCCCGGTCTGGCTGGTCCTCCGTTGGTGCGGCAATGCCCACTGGCAGTTGCTGACCCTGGGCTGGCTCTACGGCTGGGCATCACTCCTGGTCCTGGGCGCCCTGGCTGTGGAAACCTGGCAGCGGGGTACACCCAGTTTGCAGGTAAAGGAGTCATAGATCCGATGCAAGAAAGCGCTCGTCCCCTGCCGCGGGCGGCGCGGTCGCCCCTTGTCGTTTTCATCGGTCACTTGGTTGCGGTTGCCCAGATCCTTTGCCTCGCCCTGGCCATCATCCTCTTTGGCCTAGGTCACCTGTTCGGCTTTGCGCCCGCCACCCAGTAGCTCTTCATGGGCTTTATAGTGGCGCTGATCCTGGTGGCCTGCTGGCGGCGGGGCGGCGCCCTGGGCTGGCTCGTGCTCATCGGCGGGCTGATGCTCTTCCTGCAAATCCGCGGGGTAGCCGACAATGTGGGCTTTCCCGTGCACACCGGGGACTTGTCCCGGTTGGAGCAGTTCCTCTTCCTGGGCGCCCTGCCCACCCAGGTGCTGCAGCGCCTCTTCTTCGTCCCCGGGCGGTTCACCGCGCTCGATTATGCCGCCGTCGCGGTCCACTGGTCGTACTTTTTCATCCCCTACATCATCGTGTTCGCCGTCTGGCTGCGCAGGCCGCAGGCCACGATGGAGCCGGCCCTGCTCCTGGCGTTGACTTTCGCCGTCAGCCTGGTGATCTATGTCCTGCTGCCGGGTACGCCCCCCTGGCTCGCCGCCGCGCAGCCCGGCGCGCCCCAGGTCTATCGCATCACCTACTTTGTCTGGAACTCTGTCAACCCGGAGGCCTATGCCCGCATCTATGAGACCATCGGCGACCCCAACCCCATCGCCTGCCTGCCCTCCGTCCACTTTGCCATTACCTTTATGCTCTTCCTCTACAGCCTGGGCAAGGGCCGGCTGTGGAACATCATAGCGGGCGTCTACGCAACCGCCATGGCCTTTTCCCTGGTGTACATGGGCGAGCACTATGTCGTGGATTGCCTCTTTGGCGGGCTGGTGGCGTGGGCGGTGTGGGCTGGGTATCACCGGCTGATGGGGCGGAGGCAACCGGTGCCAGTCAGATAGATGGCTGGAGGATTGCATGTGCGAGTGTTGAGGCAGATGTTGGCTACCCAAGGGCGATACGTACTCACACGGGCGGTTGCGTGGCGCGCCGAGTATGCCGGCCTGTTTCTGGCGTCACTCCTCGCTGTCCTCGTTCGCGTGCCTTTCTTCTTCTGGCCGCTAACGACAGACGAAGGAGGGTATGCCTATACTGCCCATTGGTGGTTCCGGGGCTTGCCTCTCTACTCAGACCAATTGTGGTTTGACCGTCCCCAAGGCATTTTCCTCGCCTATCAGTTGGGAATGTCCCTTCTCGGTGATTCGACCTGGGCGATCCGTCTGTGGGGGGCACTGTGGGCTGCTGGTACAGCGGCAGGAGTCTATCTGGTTGCCCGCCGTCTGTTGGGTCGGCAGGAGGCGATAGTCAGTGCGGTGTTGTGTGCGCTGTTTTCGGCAGCGCCTCAACTAGAGGGATTCACTGCTAACGCCAAAGTCTTTATGGCACTATTCACAACCTTGAGTTCCTATTACATCCTGACGCGCAAGCCTATACAAGCCGGCATTCTGGCTTCTGCTGCAGTTCTACTCAAGCCGTCAGGAGCAAGCGCCTTCCTGCTGGCTGTCGTCTGGCTGGCTCATGAGCGTGCGGGTTTGAGCGAGTGGGAGCAGTTCATCCTGGCAAGCATCCCCCTACCTCTTGCAGCACTGGCGCATGGTGCGATGACCGTTGGGCTAACCGATTATGCCAATGCCGTGTTCATGTTTCGTGTTGGTACCAGACAGGCTGCCCCTCTGTTCGACATCATTCGCAGTTGGATATCAACGTCACCTGCGTGGGGCCCACTGGCTATCTTGGCGATCCCGGGCGTGTATAGGGTGCCGTGGAGAACGCGTGCCTTTGTCCTCACCTGGCTCTTGTCGTCACTGGCAGGAATGGCATTGGGTGGCAATTGGTTCTGGCACTACTTCATCCAGATAATGGCGCCGCTATCGGTCTGTGCTGGCATAGGCCTCTCTTCTCTGGTCTTCAACACTAGAGATCTGTTTCGCTTTACTGGACTCGCGTGGGGATTCCTTTACCTCCTTTTGGTAGGACATCTTATGGTGGCACAGCCTAAACAGGGTGCATGGGAACTGTACCATCGGCCGGGCTACCTTGTGGCTGAGGATGTGGCCAACTACATTCGTACCCACACGGAGGAGGGGGACTCGATCTATATCGCTTTTTTCGAATCGGACATCTACCATCTAGCCCATCGCCGCAGCGCCTTCCCTTACCTCTACCGTCTTGAACTTACACACATCCCTGGCGCTTATGAGAGGCTAGTGAACATGGTTGAGATGCGGGAACCCATGTATATCGTAGCCCTGGACCCGCCGCTCAAGGCCATTGATCCAGGAGATCATTTTCGGATGGCACTCGAAAAAGGCTATCGGGTCGAGACAACCTGCGATGGAATACCCATTTACCGGCGAGAGTAAGTGCTGACACGCACTGCATTAGGACAACCGCAACCCGGACCACTCTCTGCGCTGTTCGCTTCTAAAACACCGGTCAAGTAATCACTAGTGCAGAGTAGCATAGCCCCTCGTGGGCGTCGTAAACGGCGGAACCGGCGCCATGACGCGGCAAAACGGGCACAAGGCCCTATGCTACGGGCATTCGCCCATTACTTGACCGGTGTTCTAGGAGAGCCCTCTCCCCTGCGGAGTTTCAGGGGCGGACAGCGCGCATGTTCTCAGTGCATCCGGAATCCCGAGCTTGCTGGGGCGTCTCTGCCTTGCTCCTCGCGAGTGGTCCTCTGGTGGCAGCGAACTGGCATGGAGCCTGCCGGAGAGCAAATAGCCGCGCTCATGCGACGCCAAGACGCCCCAGCAAGCTGGGATTCCGGACGCACGGGCCTTCACACCATACTCGGCCCCGAAAAGGCAGAACCTGGATGGGTCTCTTGCTGCCTCCTCTGGCACATTCCTTGCTCCGGTCCCATCAAGGAGGCAAGACGCCATGAGAGTCGACCTGTATACCGACGTCCACAAGGGGATACGCAACCTGGTGAGCGGGTATGCTTTCCGGGCGGGGACCGTGGATTGACCGGAGGCGGATCAAGTGGCCCAGATGGGCCGCGAGTGGCAGACGCTGCGCGAGCTGGTGGATCTGCACCACCATTCCGAGGAACGCTACGTCCATCCCCTGCTGGCCCAGGCCATCCCGGGCGGCCGGCGCCCTTACGATGAGGAACACCGGGCCATCACGGTCATGCTGGACGACCTCCAGGGCCACCTGGGACGGCTGGTGAACGACGGGTCGGTAGCCGACCGGCCGGATGTCGGCCGCGAGTTCTACCTTGGCGTCAACCGGTTCTACGCCGAGTTCCTGGCGCACCTGGACCGGGAGGAGACCCAAGCCCAGCGCGCCCTGAATGAGCTCTACCCGCCAGAGGTGCTGGCCGCCACGCTGCAGACGATCATCGGCGGCTTTTCACCCGATGACTTGATGCTCTTCATCGATATCATGTTCCCGGCCATGATCCTGCCCGAGGCGGCCGGGCTGTTGGGCTCGATACGTCTGCCTCCCGAGGCGCTTGCCCCCCTGACCGAGCGTGCGCGGCAGGCCCTCGGCGAGGCAAGATGGACACAACTGCAGGCGCGGCTGCCCGTCCCGGTTCGTTGAGAAGGGTTTGTAGTGGGCGCTTCAGCGCCCGGCCCCCTGGTTGGCCTGGCTACAATCACCGTATCTACCATAGCAAAGCAAAGCGTGAAGCGCACACGACAAACCTGCTGCCTGCCTCGCTGGCAAGAAGGCATGGCATCCTACAGCACTCCGCATGATGCGTTGGCGAAAGGCCGTGGACGGAAGCTCTCCTCTTGCTCTGGAGGCGAGCTTCCCCCGCCGCTTGCCTGTTGACGCTATGCGCTTCCCGCGGTATACTGCCTCAGTGATAGATCCGTTTCCATTGGGAGTGATCATCCCCGGAGCCTGCCGCATGAACGGTGCTCAAGTCCTGGTAGAAATGCCCCTTGCCCACGGCGTGCGCCACCCCTTCGGCGTGCCGGGGGATACGAGCCTCGCCTGGCACGATGCCCTCTATGCGGCGCGGGACCGGGTGACCTGTTCCCTGGCGCGCGGCGAGCGCTCGGCGGGCTTTATGGCCGACGTCTATGCCCGCCTCACCGGGCGCCCCGCCGTCTGCGAGGGGCCGGGCGGCGCCGGCGCCACCTACATGGTGCCCGCGCTGGCCGATGCCAACGGCTCCCCGGTGCCCCTGCTCGCCCTCACCACCGACAACCCCACCGCCTATGCCTGGCAGGGCGCGCTGTCGGTTGCGTGCTTGAGCGAGGCTGCCCGAGGCTGAAGACGATACTGATGGAGGTCCCCATGTCTGAGCGAAGCGAGATCTACACTCGCCTGCGTGCGGCGATCGATCCGCTGCCCGTGATCGACTGCCACGAGCACACCGTCGGCCCGCAGGGGGCGCCGGAGAACCGTGAGCCGCTGGCATGCCTGCTCGCCGGCTATGTGCAGAGCGACCTGGCGGCGGTGACCTACCCGGGCTGGCCGGCGGGCGATTTCTGGGCCATCCTCGATGACCAGGATATCCCCACCGAGCGCAAATGGCCGCTCTTCGAGCCCATCTGGCGGCAGACGGAACACACGGCCTATGCCCGCGTCACCAAGCGCGTGCTGCAGGAGGTGTATGGCGAGCCCGAGCTGACCCTGCCCGCCCTGCAGCGCATCCGCGAGCGCCTGCTGGACCTGCGCGACCCGGCGGTCTATACCAGTGTGCTGGACCGGGCCCACATCCGTTGCCGCATCGTGGATATCTGGCCCGATATGAAGGCCGTCCTTTCGGGCAAGCAGCAGATCTATGAGCGGGACCGGCTGATGATCTCTCTGCCCGGCTTTCACGGCATCCGCAGCTGGCAGAACGTGTGGGACCTGACACAGGTTATCGACCAGTCGGTGACAAGCCTGGATGGGTTCCTGGCAGCCTGCCGCGAGATCTTTACCCGGCTCAAGGCGCGCGGCGCCCTCGGTATGAAGGACCAATCAGCCTATGGCCGCACCCTGGCCTACAGCAACCCATCGCGGGCCGAGGCCGAGCCGCTCTTTAACCGCATCATGGCCGACCCGCGCAGCGCCCTGGGCTGGCCCGAGGCCAAGCCGCTGAGCGATTTTCTCTTCCACCGCTTCATGGAGATGGCGCGCGAGCTGGATCTGCCGGTGCAGATCCACACCGGGCACATGGCAGGCGTGCGCAATGAGATCACCAAGACCAACGCGGTGCAGCTCACGCCCGTGTTGGAGCTACACCGCGACGTGCGCTTTGACCTCTTCCACGGCAACTGGCCCTACCTGGGCGAGTACCTCTTCCTGGGCAAAAACTATCCCAACGTGCACCTCGATCTGTGCTGGCTGCACATCATCGACCCGGTGTATGCGAAGAATCTGCTCAGCGAGGGGCTGACGGCCGTGCCGCACGGCAAATTCCACGCTTTCGGCGGCGATTACGGCGACAACATCCTGCATGCCGCAGCGCACCTGGCCATCGCGCGCGATGTGGTGGCCGCCGCATTGGCCGAGCAGGTCGAATACCGCTGGATCGGCGAGGGCGAGGCCCTGCAGATCGCCGCCGACTGGCTCTTCAACAACCCCAACGAGTTCTTCAAGCTGGGCTATGACCGGGTCGCTGTGTAGGTCAGAGTCTTGCTGAAGCATCATCAAAGGAGGATCCCATGTCGAAACAAGTCATCCGCACCGAAAAGAATGCACCCCCCATCGGCCCCTATTCTCAGGGCATCGCCGCCGGCGGCCTGGTCTTTACCGCCGGCCAAGCGGGGGTCGACCCCAAGACCAACAAGCTGGTGGAGGGCGGCATTCAGGCCCAGACGCGCCAGACCCTCGAGAACCTGAAGAACATCCTCGAGGCGGCGGGCTGCACCATGGCTGATGTCGTCTCGGTCAACGTCTACATGACCGACCTGGGCGAGTTCGCCGCCATGAACCAGGTCTATGGCGAGTACTTTAAAGAGAACCCGCCCGCCCGCACCACCGTCGGCGTCGCCGGCCTGCCCATGGGGGCCTCGGTCGAGATCACCTGCCTGGCCTATAAGGGGTAACACAGGGAGTGCACCTTACAGCTCTGGGGCCGAGCGTGCTACGCTCGGCCCCAGAGCTGGCGCGTTCTACTTTGGCGTAGCTGGATCTGTGGCACAATACTCGCCATAGAGTTCTGCATAGCAGGCGGTCAGCGATACCTCGGGGTCATACATCACATCCCTCCGGCCCAGCCCCACCCCCAGTTGATCTCGCTCCAACCCGGCGCCTACCCCTGCCAGCACGCAAGCGCCCCAATTGGCCATATCAGCCATGGCAGCCACGCGGACCGGTTTGCCGGCAACGGCGCTGATGATCCGTGGCCACAACACGCTCCGAGCCCCCCCGCCAAAGAGCACAAGCTCCTCAATCGGGCACAGTTGCGCCATGACATCAAGATTGGCTCGCACCTGGAATGCCACTCCCTCCAGCACGCTACGCACCAGATCTCCCGGATTCGTAGCCAGGCAGAGTCCTGTAAAGGCACCTTGTACCCCGTCTTGCCACCAGGGGCTGGTCGCACCTGAAAGATGCGGGTAAAACCGCACGCCACCCGCACCGGGCAATGATTCTTCAGCCAGGTGATCCAACTCAATGTAGCTCTTAGTAGGGAAAAGCATATTGCGCAGCCACTTGAGCGCCGCCCCGGCCGTGCCGACAACCCCCTCCAACACCCATTGGCCAGGCGCTACAAATGGAAAGGTAGGAACCCGTTGCCTATCATCAAGCACAGCCCCTTGGGTCACGCAGGTGATAGCGGCGGCTGTGCCCAGGGAGATGGTAGCCCGCCCGGGGCAGATGCCTGCCCCCAGTGCAGCGCATTTTTGGTCCTGCGCCCCGACGACAATGGGCATCCCACGGCGCAGGCCGAGCGCCTTCGCAGCCTCTCCGGTTAGTTCTCCTGCCGGTGTACCGGCCCAGGCCAGATCTGGAATCTGCGCGGGGTTGACCTCAAAGGTAGCCAAGAGAGACTTGCTCCAGGCCAGGTGGTGCAGATCGAGCAGCAAGGTGCCGCCAGCCAGCGTATAGTCCGTCACCATCGCTCCACACAGCCGGTGGAGCAGGAGATCGTGTGCCAGGAGATACTTGTGGGTCTGCAGGCAGAGCTTTGGTTCGTGTCGTTGCAGCCAGAGCAACTTGGGCAACACATAGAACGGGGCAGGCCGCTTGCCAGTCAGGCGGAAAAGGTCGACATCGCCTACCTGTGCGCGGATCTGGGCTGCCTCCGCCGTTGCCCGCATATCGAGCCAACTGATGGCTCGTCGCAGGACGTGCCCATCACGGTCGACCGGTACAAAGGAGATGCCCTGTGAGGAGACACTGAGAGCCAATATCTCCCTACCCGCCACCCCGCTCACAGCCAGTGCCCGGCAGATCGCCTGCTGGGCCAACTCCCACCAAAGATCGGCATCCTGCTCCACCCAACCGGGAGATGGGGTCTCCAGAGGATACTCCAGATAACTCGTCCCAAGGACCTCGCCTGCTGGCGAGCAGATAGCCGCCTTGCAGCCAGTAGTGCCGAGATCCAGGCTCAACAGAGCATCCATCTATTGCCCTTGAGAAGAAGTACGAGTATAGTACTCGCGCATAAAGTCGGCACACCCCGAAACAATTGCCTCGAACAAGATACGGCCAGTCTCAGCTGTCGCCGGGGTGGGGTCGCCATATACCCCGGTCTTTGTCGGTACCACGCCCCAGGTAGACCAAAAGATGCCACCCACGACATTCGGGATATCAGAGTAGAGATCGCCCGGAAAGAAGCGGTTGCGATAATTGATGATATCTTCAGCAGTTGCGCGCTCCATATGCACCAGTTCCGGCGCCAGGTGCAGCAACAGCGATGTCTCGAATTCGTCGGCATGGCCACCGCATCCGCCCATCGCCGATTGGCGCACTTGCGGACCAACGCGTTTGCTGAAACTCCAGACATTGGCGACAGCCGGAAAGACGTTCAGATCACTACCGATGCGCCTGCAGGCCAGCTCGAGAATAGCCGGATTGTTGCCGTGGGCATTGATAATGATGATCTTGCGGAACCCGCTTTCCACAAGGGAATACAGCATATCGTAGATGAGCTGTATCATCGTCTCAGGCTCGCGAAAGCCTACCAAGCCCGGGAAATGGGCCACTTGGCGCACCGAGTAGCCAGTCCAGACGACAGGTAGCGTAAGCACTGGGATTTCACCGTCGACGGCATCGGCCGCAGCATACGCAACTTTGCGGGCGATAATGCAATCCGTCTCGACAGGAAGGTGTGGGCCATGTTCCTCAAGCTGCCCTACCGGCAATACGATCAGGGCACCCCGTCGGGCGGCTTGCTCTAGCTCGGGTGAACTAAGATGCTCGAAATGAATGGGCACTTGGGCCTCCTGATTGCCTTCTACTATCTCATCAAGACCAGTGTGCGAAGCCGCTAATGCTGTTTCACAGAAATCCACACACCTGTTGCGGCTTGATAGGGCACGCACGGCGAGGGCATGCGAATTTCTGTGAAAGACCGCTAGATAATACCTCCGTTGCCGATACGTGGGTCGCTGAAGAAATTATCACCTTGTGTACTGGGCATAGACACCTCAAGGATCAATGCTGGGCCCAGGCCAGTGAAACGATGCTTCCAACCCGGCGGCATAGCCAGGGTATCACCTTGGCGCAGCAGTGTCTCTCGACCATTGACAACCATGCTCACCTGGCCCTCAAGCACGAAAAAGGTCTCATGTTTGCGCCGGTGATAGTGCTCAGGGCAGGTCTGGCCATCGTCTACCAACAGGAACTTGCCGCAATAGCCGGCCTGCTCCTCGTTAGCCACCCAAAACTCGGCCTCGCCGATCTCCCTAAAGCGGCCGAGGCCAAAATCTAGCACAATTGGCTCCACCGCGGGCAGCGTCAAGCCCCATTGCCGCGCCAATTGCTGACAACGATTGATGGCTCGGGTACGCTCCTCTGGCCCCGGCTGGAAAGGAAAGCCCGTTTCCGCATTATTGCCCATATCTATCCTTCTTTCACCTTTTGTCGGCCTGATGAAACATAGGATCCAAGTCCCAGCCGCAGTGTGACGATCTGCCAGGGTCGCAATTGCATACGAACTTCGCGCCCGCTCAACCGCACCGGAACATTGACCTCCTGCCCCAGCAGATTCACGGCCTGTACGCTCCTAGGCTCCCAAGCCAGGGTCAGCACGCCATCGCCCCCTTGCCCTGTGCATTCATAGAGGCGCACGATCGCTGCGTCTTCCTCACAGTAGTAAGCCGAAAGCAGCGCCGGCCCCTCGATCGCTAGGAAGCTCGTCTCCGCTAGCGTGGCTGGGCATGGGTAGTCAGGGCGTACGGTCACCGGTGGATGGCGCAACTCGGCAGCACGTCGCTGTGGATCTGCAAAACGCCAGTCGCCGTCATGGAACCGCAGGGCATAGCTGAAACTGTGCTCGCCGGCGCCGGTATGGTGCTCGTCACAAGAGGCTTCCCAAGTGCCAGGCCTGAGGGCCATGGCACGCAGCGGGATATGGCCCAGTTGACCAGGCTCCTTGAACCAGTAATAGCAGCCATCGGCTGAAATCAAGGTGACGCCGCGCCGAACCCCGGACCAGTCGGCCCAGGAGCGGGCCCAGAAAAACCCAGGTCGCAAGCGCTCGAACATATCATTGATGCCCAGATCGCGATGGCGGGGCAGGTTGTGCGCATAGACATCGTGATCGGGATCGCGCGGCTCCACGCCGAATGGCACGTCGACCGTCACCTGACCGCCAGCCTCGATATCGCCCAGGAGAGTGATGAAACCGGTCATGGGCGCCTTGTGCCAGTGACCCTCCAACCGCACACGGATCTGCAGTTCGCGCTCACGCTCGCCCATCAGAGTATCGATCTGCGCCGCGTAGGGACCTACACGGCCGCTGGCCCGGTGCTGCCAGCGCAGAGGGCCAGCCTGCAACCAGGCGCCGGCCTCGGGTACAAAGGGGTGCCGGCCAATTTCCGGCCCGGCAAAGAGCCAATCCTGGTTATCGAGGGCGTGGAACACCAGGTTGGGCCAGGGGGAACCATCGCGACTCAAGTAGGCAGTACCACTCTTGAGATCATGCACCTCGCGAAGAGCGTTGCTGCGGTATACGAAGCGCAGGCCGCCGGTCTCCAGGACGCCATCCTCTGGCCCAGCAAGGCATACAGCTTCCGGTTCCTGCTTCTCCAGGATCGTCACTCGACGATAGCCCATGGGAGGCAGGTCGAGGCGGACGAGTCGGCGTTGGTCATTGATAGAGCCTGCGAACCGCGGATGGCGGAATTCGGCCAAGCGCTGCTGGGGCAAGGAGCGCCCCTGTTCATCCCTGACATCGAGAGATTCGACACCGGCGACTGCACATGGGTGGTAAATCTCCACATCCGCCTGCATCGGCCAGGGGTGTGGGTTGAAGACGTAGCGCGTGCAGCGATCGCCTCCGCCCGCGGCCTGGGCCAGGGCACGCAGCGCATGCTGCTCAATACGCTCTGCGTGGAACTGCACATCGCGCGCCAGATCGGTGAGATAGCGCAGGTCTTCGGCAAAGGCGAAATCGGCAGCATGGGCTTGGTAAGCAAGGTGCTGCCGCCATAAGAATTGCAACTCTTCATGGGGTGGGGCAAAGCCAGCGCTGGCAGCGGCTACGGCAGCCCACCACTCTGCGCGCAATAAGCGACGATCGTTCATTTGTCGCCATACCCATAGCCCATATGCGCCCTGATTAGACACGTTATAGCCGCAGTCGCACCCATCGAGCGGTCCCCGCACAACAGACAATTGGTCCGCATGCTCGGCCACGGCCTGGCTGAACTCCAGTGGCGTGCACCAGTGGATGGGGATCTCTTCCCGCTCCCGCCACTTGCCCACCAAACCAGGGATATCGATCGGCCGGTCACCATCGCCCGTCCGGAAGGGGCGGGAGTCGTCGGAACCATGGATCAGGAAGAGCTGCCCACTGGGCGAGCGGTCATCCAATATTTGGTCACGGAAGTAACTATCATAGAGGAAAGATACGACATCATCCCACGAGCCACTATTGATGGCCAATACATCCTTCGTGTTCCAGAGCCCGCCATACGAACCACGGGTCACCAGAATGCGAGAGCCATCGAGGCCCTCCCAGTAGAACTGGTGTGGCACGCCAAGGGCATTTAGCGGGCCATGCGGGCGCCAGGCGCGATAGTATTTGAAGCCGGCCAGACTCAAAATCTGTGGCATCTGGCTGCCGCCGATGGCAATATCCACACTGTGGAAGAGAGAGAGGTCCGTGGGGGGCAAGTTGGCCTCAAAAAAGGCCCGTCCGAGCTGCAGATTCCGCAAGTAGGTCTCGTCACCCACCTGATTGGGGCGGCAATTGGCCACCTGCGCGCTGACGATGCGGATACGCCCTTGGCATACCCGCTCCTTCAACTCTTCGAGTCGCGGTCCCAGCCTGCGGGCTACCGGCTCAAAGAACTCGCTCTCTGTATCGAAAAAGTACATGAACTCGGGGTCGCGCTGCATGATATCCAGCGCCTCGGACACGGCCAGGGCATAGCGGTCCTCGTGCCAGGCACGGGATTGCTCCCACTGCCAATCCGCATGCAGATAATGCCAGAGCCAGATGGCCTTCCCGGCGAGCCTAACACGTGCATCGCAAGTCGCCAAAGTATCCCTCCCCTAACCCTTGAGACCAGAGAGAACAACCCCCTGGATAAAGTACTTTTGCGCAAAGAAGAAGACCAGCATCACAGGTAGGATGGTTATAGTCGATACGGCCATCAGATACTGGAACTCAGTACGCTGGGCGCTGGCAACGATAAAGTCACGCAGACCCAGGGTCAGGGTGCGCTTCTCTTCACTATTGAGGTAGATCAGCGGGCCCATAAAGTCGTTCCAGTTTGCCATGAAAGAGAATATGGCGACAGTCGCCAAGGCCGGCCTGGAGAGCGGAAGCATGATTCGCCAAAAGATACCGTAATCGGTAGCACCATCGATGCGTGCTGCATCGGTCAGATCTACCGGGATGGTCATAAAGAACTGACGGAGCAGGAAGATATAGAACGCACCGCCGCCGAAAAAGGCCGGCACAATCAACGGCAAGAAGGTATTGACCCAGCCTACCATCTTGAAGAGCAGATACAGCGGCACCAGGGTCACCACACTCGGAAGCATTAAGGTGGCCAGCACGATGGTAAAGAGGAAATCACGCCCCGGAAAGCGCAGGCGCGCAAAACCATAGGCTACAGCAGAAGCGGAGAAAACCTGGCCTACCCCTGCCAGAAGGGTAATGATCACAGTGTTGCGCAGATAGGTGCTAAAGGCATACATTGTCCATCCCGTCGGATAGTTTGACCACATGATCGGATTGGGTATCCAGCGCGGTGGGAAGATGAACACCTCAGCATCCGACTTGAGCGAGGTTGAGACCATCCAGACGAGCGGCAGAGCGAATATAACGCCAAAGAAGATGAGCAAGCCATAGATGAGCGCCGCCCGCCCTGCCCGTCGCAAGAAGCCACGCAAGCGCTTGGAGTGATAGACATTAGCTACTGCCATTCTGCTTCTCCTCACTCAGCATTAATATCTACTGGGCTTTGGCCTCAAATTCATAGTATACCCAGCGTCCAGCAAGCCTAAACTGGACAACCGTAAAGATGAGGACGATCGCGAACAGCAGCCAGGCCATGGCAGCTGCGTATCCCATCTTGTAGAAGTAGAAAGCATTCTGGTAGATGTACAACACGGCGAAGAGGAGAGAGTTGAGAGGGCCCCCAGCCGGTGTCTGGTAACTCAGTGTCTGTGTTGCGCCGAATATGAGAGCGGGCGTAAAGATCTGGAAGGAGTTGATAATGCCCATGATCAGATTGAAGAAGATTGTCGATGAGAGCATGGGTATGGTAATGGCCCAGAAACGTCGCCATGCTCCCGCACCGTCGATTTCAGCGGCTTCATACAGTTCCTGAGGGATCCCCTGCAGGCCGGCCAAGTAGATGACCATTGTGCCGCCAGCTCCCCAAAGGGTCCAAATCACTAGAGCCGGCTTGGTCCACACCGGGTCTGTCAGCCAACCCGGGCCGATGATCCCCAGGTTCTTCAAGAAAAGATTGAGAAGGCCCAGATGGCCGTTGAGGACCCATATCCAGAGCGCGATTGACGCCACTGCTGGCACAATAGAGGGCATGTAAAAGGCCGTGCGGAAAAAGGGCATACCCTTAACTCTCTGGTTGAGCAGAATGGCAAGCAACAGACCAACGAGCAGGCTGAGGGGGATAGCCAGGACTACATAGTACGCGGTATTGTACAGAGACTGGCCAACCAGGGGATCACGCAACATCCGTGAATAGTTCCATAACCCGATCCACTTGGGTGGTTGCAGGATCGTGTACTCGGTAAAACTGAGCCCCAACCCCGTCAGCATCGGTCCCATGACGAAGAAAATGAAGCCCAGGATCCAGGGCAGGATGAAAATGTAGCCGTTCAGTGCCTCGCGTCGCCTCAACGGACTCATGCCCTTGCGTCGGGGCATGGTCGTCATGCCAGCCCGCTTCTTCGCCATAGTGATGGCCTCCCATAATCAGGCGCTACAGTAGTAAGCCGGCCACCGCTTGGCGGTGGCCGGCAAAACGTGAATGTGGAGAGGGGGCGAGATCAAGTAAGCTGCTTGCCTTCGCGCAGATCCTTGTTCTTGTCAAGGATCTCCTGCACCTCCTTAACCCCCTGATCCAGAGCTTCTTTGGGCGTTTGTTGATGGTGCAGAGCTTGATCCAACACACGGATCTGGATTGCAAACATCTCGCTCACACCCGGCGTCACAGGGACCCAGCGGCCGACCTTGACCTCTTCGGCAAAGAGCTTGCGCTTCGCATCACCCTTGGTCCACTTGTCGCTCGTGGCAATATCCTCATAAGCAGGGATGGTGCCGAGGCCCTCGTCGATGCGCAGTTGGTTCTCATCGGTCATGTTGTACTCGATGAACTTGAAGCTGGCATCGGGGTGCTTGACGCCCTTGGGGATCACCCACGTCCAGCCGCCAATATAGTTGACGGGCTGCCCCCCCTCTGGGATTGGGATGCTGGCCAAGCTGTACTTCAGGTCGGTCGCATAGCGGGCATAGTCAGCTACCGCCCACTGGCCATGGACCTGCATGGCGAGGATGCCCAGGCCAAAGACGTCCTGCCCCTGGCCAAGAGTGGGTGGCTGGAGGAATTCAGAGATCTCATCGATGGTCCCATATTTGTCTGTCATGTGGACCATCCACTCGAGCGCCTTGACGCCCTCAGGGCTATTGAAAACGGCTTGATTGTTATCTTCGCTGAGGTAGAGTCCACCCAATTGCCACAGGTAGATCCAGAACTGCAGGAAGCCCGGGGGATTGCCCGCGATGGGGGAGAACCCCAACTGTTTGAGCTTGTTATCCGCATCTCGCTGAGTGAGCTTGTCGGCGAAGGCTTCCAGCTCGGTCCAAGTCTTGGGGGGTGTAGCGGGGTCAAGGCCAGCTGTAGTAAAGAGATCAGTGTTCCAATAAAAGGCCCGGCAATCCGTCCAGCGTGGCACAGCCCACATCTGGTTGCGCCAGATCACATCGGTCAACAGACGCTTGTAGAAGCGGTCCTTTTTAACAACCGTGGACGCACTGACATACTCCTCCACGGGCATGACGACGCCACGGGCAGCCCACTCGCCGGCCAAGTACCGGTCCATGCTAAAGAGATCGGGCGGGTTGCCACCCGTGACCGCAGTGATGAGCTTCTCCGGCTCGGAGGGCACATTGAGAGCATCCAGCTCGATATCGGGCGTCACTTGATTGAACTCGTTGATGATCTCGCCTTGAACGTCCTTGGTGTAATCGCCCCACATGGTGATTTTGATCTTCTCCTTGGGGGCCGGGGTAGCGGGCGGCGGCGTATTGGCAGCCTGTTGAGCAGCAGGAGCAGGAGCAGAGGTAGTAGCAGGACTGCAGGCTGCGAGGGC
>DAOTVS010000284.1:0-11696 GCA_034436375.1 Anaerolineae bacterium
CTGCAGCCCGCCAAATCCCCAGAAAGGCTCCACTCCGGTCGCATGCGAAGCGCGATGCCCGGATGGGATCCGCGCCCCGATGGGTAAGTACGGCTGTAGTGATAGGTGTAACCGATAAAGATCAAGATAGCTCTCGATATCCCGCTCATTGCTGTCGGCGCAAGCCGAGTGGAGATGGAGCACGCTCGCAAGGTGATGGCTTGACGCCTCACCGATAGTGCGATAGAATGCGAGCGGGAAGCGAGGATGGCAAACACTTTGCACGATCGTATATGGCCAGTATAGCATGCCGTCTATCTGCAGACAAGGACTTTTGGCGGACACTGGTAGGGCTTTGGCAGGACATGGTGACCTTTCAGGAGTTTGAGCAGGCTCTGCAAGACACATTGCCTCAACTCTATCATCCGGCCTATCCCGCTCCAGAGGCGCTGCTGGAGCGATTGGGGCACGGCGCTCAGGGGGGCATGGAGGCCATCCGGCCGGCCATTCTGCAGGCCATCGCAAACCTGGAGCCCGCCCCCAATGTTCCCGCCTGTGCGCGCAGCCGGCGCACCTATGAGATCCTCTCCTACCGCTATGTACAAAAGCTCACGCAGGAAGAGACGGCCGAGCGCCTGAGCATCACCCCGCGACATCTGCGCCGAGAGCAGCGGCTGGCGGTGACGGTGCTGGCCAGGCGCCTGTGGGGCGATGATGGCGACGAGAGAGAGCCGACGCCGGATGACCTGGCAGCAGAGGCTGCCGGCGCCGAGGACGACTCCGATGCCTGGCGCTCGCAGGTGAAGCAGGAGCTCGCCGCGCTGCAAAAGGGCGCTTCGGGCAGCATCGCCAGCGTCGGCGAGGTGCTGCGCAGTGTCGCCGCGCTCGTGCGGCCCCTCCTTTCAGCGCGGGGTATCGCTCTGGATCTGGAGCTGCCCGCAGCGGGGCTCAGTGCGGCCATCCAACCCTCCCAATTGTCGCAGATCCTCGTGACCAGCGTGGCCCGGCTGGCGCGGAGTATGCCAGCCGGAAGCATCCGCCTCAGCGCCGCGCCAGAAGGAGCGCGCGTCAAGATCACGGTAACCGGTGACCCGGTCACCGACAGCCTGACCGGTGTGGCCGATGATTATATCACGGATGAGATGTTGGCCATGCTGGATGGCTCGCTCCAGGTGCAAACGGTTGGCAGCGGCGTCTCCTTGTGCGTCGACCTGCCGGCAGCCGGGCGCGTGCGGGTGCTCGTTGTGGATGACAATGCCGACCTGGTGCACTTTTACCGGCGCTATGCTCAGGGCACGCGCTATGATATCGTCGATACGGCAGAGGGGCAGGGCATCTTTGCGACCATCGAAGCCGTTCTGCCTGCAGTCATTGTTCTCGATGTGATGCTCCCCGATGTGGATGGCTGGGAACTGCTGGCCCAGCTGCATGAGCACCCCCTGACGCGCTCTATCCCGGTGATCATCTGCTCGGTGGTGCGAGAGAAAGAGCTCTCCCTGGCCCTGGGTGCGGCCCTCTATGTGCCCAAGCCGGTGCGGCGCACCGAATTCCTGCAGGCCCTCGATCGGGTGCTCACGCCGGGTGGGCGAGGAGGCGTGGAATCTCCCGCGAGCACCTGAGCAACCTGCTGACGGGCAGCCCATCACCCAGGGCCACCAGCAGGACGGGGCTGAGCAAAGGTTGCTCCCTCGCATCCTGAGCCGACACGATAATCACCGGGATGTCTCTGATCTCCTCCTCCTGGCTCTTGATGCCCAGGAGCTGCCAGCCGTCGATGTCGGGCAGCACTATGTCGAGTAACACAAGATCAGGCCGGTTGGCGTGCATGGCGGCCAGCGCCCCCTTGCCCGTCGAAGCCGTCGCAATCTCCAGCGTGGCCTCATGGGCATGGAGCATGCGGCTGAAGAGCTGCACGGCGTCGGCTTCGTCATCCACGACCAGCACGCGCCTCACCGGCCGGCCGACCTGTTGCAGGGCTTCCCGCAGTGCGGTGTGCGTCACCGGTTTGGGCAGATATGCAAGCGCCCCGGCCTGCAGGGCAGGCTCGTTTTGGGGCGGCAATGAACAGCCAATGAGGGGCGTATCCGCCACCTTGGCCCGGGCCGCTTCCATCAGCTGCCAGAGCTCAGGCGCCGAGGGCGCGTTGAGCACCAGCGCCTGCGCCGGGCACTCTTGCAGGGCGGCGACAGCCTCGCCGAGGTCCCGGGTATCCACAAACTCCAGGTCCTCGGCATAGTGGTCAAACAGGCTGTAGAGGCCGCCGGCCTGGTCACAGATGACCAGGCGCTGTTTCAGAGGGCCGATGGGCAGGTTGGCCTGCTGAGTGCGCTCGAGCCAGGTCCAGCCCTCTGAGAGCCAGCGCTGCGGGCCGGCTATGGGGGCCAGCGGCGGCGATATGGGCAGCCGGAAGGAGAAAGTGCTGCCGACCCCTACCTGGCTCTCCAGCCACATGCGCCCCTCGTGCAACTCGACGAACTGCTTGCTGATGCTGAGCCCGAGCCCGCTGCCCTCACCTTTGCGCCGCAGGGTGCGGGGGCTCTGGTAAAAAGGCTCGAAGATGTGTTCGGCCTCTTCAGGGGCAATGCCGGGGCCTGTGTCATGGACGCTGATCGTCACATTTGGGCCCTCCTGCCTGGCCTCGATGGTGATCTGTCCCTCTTCAGTATAGCGCGCGGCGTTGCTGAGCAGGTTGAGGATGACCTGGCGAATGCGCGTGCGGTCGCAATAGACCTGGGGCAGATCCATCGGCACCTGGACCTTCATCTGGAGGTGTTTTTTCTCGAGCAGCGGCCGTACCACCGGCACGGCGCGGTCAATCAGCTCCACCAGGTTGACCCGCTCCTTGTGCAGGGCCATACGCCCCGCTTCAATCTGGCTGAGGCTGAGCACATCATCGATCATGCTGGCCAGGTGCTCGCAGTTGCGGTGCACAATGTCCAGATCCTCCAGCAGGGGCGGGGGCAGGGTATCGCCGTAGACTTCCGGGCTTTCCAACAGCAGGTCCGTCAGCCCAATGATCATGTTCAGAGGCGTGCGGAATTCGTGGCTCACCCGGGCGACAAAGGCCGCTTTCACTTTCTGCGCCTCCTCCGCCGTCAGGCGCGCGGCCGTGAGCTTTTCATTAGTAAAGGCGAGCTGCCGGTTCGCGTGGGCCAGGTCCTCCAGGGCTTGCCTGAGCTCGGCGCGGCGTGCGCGGGCCTCGTCGAGCAGGTTCTGGGCGCGCTGAAAGTGCTCCCACGACCACCCGGCCAGCTGACGGATGGGCATGTACACCGCAATCATGACGCCGACCATGGACCAGATGGCCGTCAGGCTCACGAGCAGCTCGGGCTCGCCGACGCCGCTGCCGGCCTGCCCCGTCAACCAGATAAGAAGCGCCGTCTCACCGGCTGCCAGGGCAATCATGGCCGGCACACTGATGATGGCCGCAGCCAGGGCGACGGGGATGCCCAGCAGCGCCAGGAAACCGGGCAGGCGCAGCCAGGTGTAGCCCAGCTCAATGAGGGTGGTCAGGGCCAGGACGGTAAACCAGCGGCCGGCCAGGGGGAACAGGACGTTGAGGGTCAGGGCAACCAGCCCCAGCGTGTAAAGGATCAGCGCCAGGTCGGTGGCCTTGGAGGGGTCGGGGAGAATGTCGTGCTCCCAGGTGACCTCGACCGCCAGCGCCAGCATCAGGGCGATGACGAGCAGGGGAGAGACAGTATGCAACTCGGCATCGAAACTCGGCGCATTCCGCTTGCTCATGGGCAACACCGCCTCTGGGTATGGAAAGTGCGTGCGAGCAATCCTTCGTTGTCCAGGATACACAGATTGGGACCGGAAGACAAGTTTGCGAATGGAGCGGGCTGCAGAGCTCACTGGCCCGCCCGGGTGGGAGTTGTTTCGCCAGCAACATGCCCCGCCAGGGGAGCGCCTGGCCGTCTTTCGCCGATCTGGGCCGCCGGGTGCGCCCGCCTCTGGTCAGCCCGGCTAGCCCATCCACGCTGGCGTATGATACGCCGCTTGGCTTGCTCATCTAGAGAAATGGGAGGTTTCACATGCGGTACGCTCAGCAGAACCAGGTAACGGAATGGGCCTACACTTCGGGCAAGGCCTACAGCGACCCCTTTAACGAGGTCGAGCTGGAGGTCATCTTCACCGAGCCCAACGGGCAGGAGCGGGTTGTCCCTGCCTTTTGGGCAGGGGAGCAGACCTGGCGCGTGCGCTACGCCTCGGACCAGGTGGGGCTGCACCGCTACCGCACCCGCTGCTCGGACCCGGCCAATGCCGACCTCAACGGCCAGGAGGGGGCGCTAGAGATAGCACCCTATGCCGGTGCCGACGCCCTGCGCCGTCACGGCCGCCTGCGCCTGGCCGCCGGCCGCCGGCACCTGGAGCACCAGGATGGCACGCCCTTTTTCTGGCTCGGCGATACCTGGTGGATGGGCTTTTGCCGGCGCCTGCCCTGGCCCGCCGGCTTTCAGGAGCTCGTGGCCGACCGCGTGGCCAAGGGCTTTACCCTGATCCAGATCGTGGCCGGCCTCTACCCCGATATGGAGCCCTTTGACGAGCGCGGCCTGAACGAAGCCGGCTTCCCCTGGGAGCGCGAGTTCGCCCGCATCAACCCCAGCTACTTTGATATGGCCGACCTGCGCGTGGCCCACCTGGTGCGGAGCGGCCTCGTGCCCTGCATCGTCGGCTCGTGGGGCTATTTCATGGATTTCGCCGGCCTTGACGCGCTCAAGAAGCACTGGCGCAACCTGGTGGCTCGCTGGGGCGCCTACCCGGTCGTCTGGTGCGTGGCCGGTGAGGCGCTGATGGACTATTACCTCCAGGGGCAGGCCGAGGACCGCGAGGCGCGCCGGCGCCGCCTGCAGGCGAGCTGGAGCGAGCTCGTGCGTGCCATCCGCGCTCTCGATCCCTTCCACAACCCCATCACCATCCACCCGACCCAGTTCGGCCACGAGCAGGTCGATGACCCCTCACTGCTAGACCTGGATATGCTGCAGACGGGCCACTCGGGCTATCCGAGCCTGGCGCCGACCGTGGACATGCTCGAGCGTGCGTTGGCCCACGAGCCCACGCTGCCCGTGCTGGTGGGCGAGGTGAACTATGAGGGGATCATGGAGTCGAGCCGAGAGGAGATCCAGCGCTTTCTCTTCTGGTCCTGCATGCTCTCCGGCGCCGCCGGGCACACCTATGGGGCCAACGGCATCTGGCAGGTGAACACGAAGGAGCAGCCCTACGGCGCCTCGCCCCACGGCAGCGCCTGGGGGCATCGCCCCTGGGACGAGGCCTACCGCCTGCCCGGCTCCGGCCAGCTTGGCCTCGGCAAGCGCCTGCTCGAGCGCTACCCCTGGGCGCGCTTTGCGCCCCACCCCGAATGGGTGGACCCGCATCAGACGCCCCAGGACCGCATCGCCCCCTATGCCGCCGGCATCCCGGGGCAGGTGCGGATCGTCTATATCCCTGCCGGCAGCAGTTGGGCGGCCTGGGCAGGGCGTATGTACATCAGGGGTCTGGAAGTGGGCCTCTCCTACCGCGCCCGCTTCTTCGACCCCCGCACCGGCGACGAGTATGACCTCGGCGCCGCCGCTGGGGATGCTGCGGGCGACTATGTTGTGCCCAAGCCGCCCATCTTCCAGGATTGGGTGCTTATTCTGGAGCGGTAAGTCACAAGCTCACGCCGGATGTGCGTTTGGCCCTTTCCTTGGGATTGCAGTATCATCCAGAGAGTGCGCCCTCATACGCACTGATACTGCAAGCCCAAGGAGGGTCCAGTCATGCGGGAGAGAGTCTCACTCAACGGTTGGTGGGATTGGTCCGTGCCCAACGGCCCCATAGAGAAAAAGCTGGTGCCCTCATCCTATCGCTGCGTGGGTGAGGCGATCTTTGCACGCCGCTTTGACCTGCCGGACCTGGCTGGCCGGCGCGTTTTCCTCTGCTTCGAGGGCGTCACCTTTGAGGGACGCGCCACCATCAACGGGCACGAGCTGGGGCGCATGCTCGCCTTTGTGCCTTATGAGTTCGATATTACCCCCTTCGTTGTCGTTGGCGCCAACAGCCTCTCCGTCGATGTGAAGGATATCCTGGCCCCCTACGGCCCGCTCGTCGGCTGGGAGAGCTATGCGGGGCTCATCCGCAACGTCTATCTGGAGCTGCGCAGCCCTGCCTACATCGCCGACAGCCAGTGGAGCACGACCCTGGCAGCCGATTACCGCTCTGCCGACTGTGTCCTCAACGTGTGGATCGAGGGCGCCGAAACGGGGGGCGATGCGACGGTAGCCTTGACCCTCTCCTACGGTGGCCAGCCGGTCTGTGTGGCAGAGCAGGCGCTCCCTGCGGCAGCCGGGCGCCGGGCACTGCAGTTCGCCTTCCCGGTCGAGCAGCCGCACCTCTGGTCGCCCGCCGCGCCCAACCTCTATGAGCTGCGCCTGGAGCTGCGGCAGGGGGGGCAGAGCGTGGATAACCTCAGCCAACAGGTAGGCGTGCGCGAGTTTGCCGTGCGCGGCACCCGCTTTTATCTCAACGGCGAGGATACCGTCCTGCGCGGGGTCTGCCGGCACGAGCTATGGGGCAGCGACCAGGGCCACACCCTGACCCGCGAGCAGATGGAGCAGGACATGCGCCTGATCAAGGAGCTGGGCGCCAACTATGTGCGCCTGGTTCACTATCCGCATGACCGCTATATTGTCGAGCTGGCCGACCGCATTGGCCTGATGGTCAGTGAGGAGCCGATGACCTGGTGGTCCGATTTCTCGAATCCCACCATCACCGAGGGCGCGCTGGAGGACTTGCGCCGCATCGTCCTGCGCGACCGCAATCACCCGAGCGTGGTCTTTTGGCTGGCCTGGAACGAGTGCGAGTTCCGGGGCGAGTATCTTGTCCGCGCCAGGCAGATCTGCGCCTCACTCGACCCCTCGCGCCCCGTCTCCGCGGCCAACTGCATGCGCCCGCCCGACACGCGTGTAGAATATGCCCGGGCCAGGATGGACTTTTACACTGAGCACCCCTATGGCTCCTACCCGGACCACGTCATCCACGGTTACTCCATCGAGCAGATGCTGCAGGTCCTGAACGACAAGCCGGTGCTCTTTACCGAGTGGGGTGGCTTTTGGATGCAGGATAACCCGGCCCTCACCGAGCAATTCGGTGAGACCTTTATCCACTTTGCGCGGCAACGCTACCCACAGCCGAATCTCGCTGGTTTCAGCTTCTGGGAGTGGGCCGACATGCCCGAGCCGGTGCGCAACCCGCCGGCCTGCCGTGATGGTATGCTGATCGAGGGCCTGGTCGATGCCTGGCGCCACAAGCGCCCGCTCTACGACACCATGGCTGGCATCTTTGCCCGGCTCGACGGCCCCGCGCCCGCCCCACCTGAGCCGCGGCTCACCCTCGGCAGTAGCGCGGCCGCAGGCCACGGCATGCCGCTCGACCTCTCGGCGCTGATCGCCACGCCAGGGCAGGCGGCGCAGTGGGAGCAGGCCCTGACTCGCGCTCTGGAGCCGCGCAAGCGCTTCCTGCAGAGCCTGCGTGGGCCACTCATGCCGCAGGCCATCACGCAGCTTGGCGCCCTGCCCGTCCGCATCGACGCCGGGCGGCCCCTCGTTCTGAGTCAAGAGGTCCCCAGCCTCTCCATCCCGGTCGGGCTGCCCGCCGCGCAGGTGGTCTTTCTGGGGCAGGTCTCGCTGGTGGGCGGCTATCCCCTGGGCGGGGCCTATGGCGAGGCAGTCGCCCGCTACACCCTCGTCTACGGTGATGGCTCGCAGCAGGAGGTCGTGCTCCACAACGGCCTGGAAATCGCCTCCGCCGGCACCATCTACCTGCACTCGCGCATCGACCCGCGCGCCGCCCGTGCCCCGCGCGTGCTGCACATCCAGGTCGATCCCGACTGGAAAGAGGCCTACCAGGTGTGTGAGTTCATCGTCGCCGCCGACCCCCGAAGGCGGCTGGAGCGCATCGAGTTTGCGCTGCTGAACCCGGCCTATGCCCCGCTGCTTTATGGGGTGACCATCGTCTAGGTGAAGGGGTTTGGGGTAGGTTGGGTGGACCGGGTTGTCGGGGCAACCGCGGATTCACAGCCCGTTGCACATGACGGAGGCGCCTGCACCCTGACCACGCCCGCGCATGAGCTCGATATTGCCCTGCGCCTGAGGAGCTTGCCCTGATGGGCTGTGGGCGTGCCTCTGTACCTGAAACCCCGTCTATAACAAAAGCACTGGGCTCAAGGAGGATATCCCCATGACCAAGATCGCTTTTATCGGTGCGGGCAGCCTCGTCTTTACCCGCAATCTCGTGCGCGACATTCTGACCTTCCCGCGCCTCACCGATGCGACGCTCACATTGATGGATATCAATCCTGAGCGGCTCGAGTTTGCGCAAAAGATGGTGCAGAAGATTGTCGACCTGGGCCATTATCCGGCCAGGGTCGAGGCCACGATGGACCGCGCCAAGGCGCTCGACGGCGCCGATGCGGTGCTGGTGACCATCCTGGTGGGGCCGACGTCCGTCTGGCAGAACGATATCCTGATCCCAGAGCAGTACGGCGTCGATATCAACATCGGCGACACGCGCGGCCCCTCGGGCATCTTCCGCGCCCTGCGCACCATCCCGGTGATGCTCGGCATCGCGCACGATATGGAGCGCTATTGCCCCCATGCCACGATGCTGAACTATACCAACCCTATGGCCATGCTCTGTCGGGCCATGCAGCGCGAGACCAAGATCAAGCTGACCGGCCTCTGCCACAGCGTGCAGGGGACGGCTGAGATGCTGGCCAGGTGGATCGGCGCGCCCATGGAGGAGATCACCTATACCTGCGCCGGCATCAATCACCAGGCCTGGTATATCAAGTACGAGTGGAACGGGCAGGACGCCTACCCCCTCATCCGCAAGGCCGTGACCGAGCGCCCCGAGATCTATAACGAAGAGATCGTGCGCAATGAGCTGTTCCTGGCGTTCGACTATTACGTGACCGAGTCCAGCGGGCACAACTCAGAGTATGTGGCCTGGTTCCGCAAGCGGCCGGACCTGATCGAAAAGTACTGCACTCACGGCACGGGTTGGAACCCGGGCGAGCATGCCTACATCCTGCAGGGGAACCGGCGGGTCGAGGGCCTGTGGCAGGAGGAGATCAAAAAGTGGCTCGCCTCAGACAGCCCAATCTCTCTCGAGCGGGGGCACGAGTACGCGGCCTCGATCATCAACGCTTTGCAGGGCGGCGAGCCCTTCCAGTTCAACGGCAACGTGCCCAACAACGGCCTGATCAGCAACCTCCCCCAGGGCGCCTGCGTCGAAGTGCCCGTATGGGCCAGCAAGAAGGGCCTGGAGGCCGTGCACGTGGGCGCCCTGCCGCCGCAGTGCGCGACCATCACCGGCCTTAGCGCCAACATCGAGGAGATGGCGGTCGAGGCGGCCCTCACCGGCGACCCGCGCCTGGTCTACCAGGCCATCTGCAACGACCCGCTGACCGGCGCCGTGCTCTCGCTGGCCGAGATCAAGCAGATGGTGAACCAGATGTTCGAAGCCAACATCGCCCACCTGCCGCAGTTCAGGCATTTCAAGATCGATTCGTAATAAGTAATGCGTAATACGTAAATTGCCATTCCGGCATGCTCGATACTTTGGGTCAGTATCGCTAGAGCCAACGCTACGAAAAGCAGCAGATGCTCGTAATGGCAACTTTACGTATTATTCATTACTTATTATGGGTCATGGCGAGCTTATGCATTGCAGAACAAGGAGTATGGATCGTGCCCGCATCAACCCGCCCTCCCGCTCCCCTTGCTTTCAAGCCCGACCTGGCCGAAGCGGCGCGGCGCTGGGAGGCCTTTTACGCCGGCGAGATCATCGACCGGCCCATCGTCTGCGTCACCGCGCCGCGCGATGGCGCTGCCCCTGTGACTGCGATCACCTATCAGGATCGGGCTTTTGGCGATATCGGCGCCATGATCGACCGCGTGTTGCAGGCCGCCGAGGGGATCTTCTGGGGCGGCGAGGCGGTGCCCGCCTTCTTTCCCAGCATCGGCCCCGACGAGGTGGCCGTCTTCACCGGCGCCGAGCTGCGCTGGAGCGACGACTCGCCCGATACCAACTGGTCCGTGCCCTATGTCGACGATTGGCGGCAGGCCCTGCCCCTGCGCCTGCAGACGGATCACCCGCTCTACCGGCGCATCCTTGAGGTCTATCGCCGCGCAGCCGAGCGCCTGGCCGGCAAGGTGCTGCTCTCGCCGCTCGACCTGCACACCAACATGGACCTCCTGGCCGCCATCCGGGGCCCGCAGCGCCTCTGCCTGGACCTGATCGATCAGCCGGAGATGATCAACCGGGCCATGCAGGACGCGCGCGCCCTTTTCCCCGCACTGTGGCGCGCCGTCGCCGAGGCCGGGCGCATGGATGAGCAGGGCTACTGTCACGCGTTCTATTCCATGGAGGGGGCGGCCGTGCTGCAGTGCGATTTCTCCTGCATGATGAGCCCGGCCATGTTCCGCCGCTGGGTGCTGCCGGCGCTGGAGGAAGAGGCCGAGGTTGTGCGCCATGCCCTCTACCACTGGGATGGCCCGGCGGCCCGGGTGCACACGGCGGACCTCTTGGCGAGTAAGGGGCTCTTTTCCCTCTCCTACGTCCCGGGCGATGGGCACGGCGACCACATCGAGTACCTGGACCTCTTCAAGCGGGTGCAGGCCGGCGGCAAAGCCGTGCAGGTCCACGGCACGCCCGAGCAGCTCAAGCTCATGCACCGCGAGCTGCGCCCGGAAAAGGTACACTATCACACCCACTGCCGAAGCGTCTCCGAGGCCGAGGCGCTCTTGGAGTGGTTTGTGCGGAACACGTGAGAGGAAGATCCATGCTCGCAGCCGTCTACTATGGTCCCCGAGATCTACGCATCGAAGAGCGCCCCACGCCCGTGCCCGGCCCGGGTGAGGCGCTGGTGCGCGTGCTCGCCGCCGGCATCTGCGGCACCGACCTGCGCATCGTCGCCGGCCAGCACCGCCGGGTGCCGCCGGGCACGTTGCGCATCCCCGGGCACGAGGTAGTGGGCGATATCGCCGCCCTGGGCCCGGGCGTCGCCGGCTTTTCCGTGGGCGAGCGCGTCTTTGTCGGCCCCAACACAGGCTGCGGGCGCTGCCGCCTGTGCCAGGCAGGCCGCTCCAACCTCTGTGCGGACCTGGAGGGCCTGGGCGTTACCTGCGACGGCGCCTTTGCCGAGTATATGCTCGTCTCGGCCCGCTCCGTAGAGCAGGGCAACCTGATGCCCGTGCAGCCCGGTGTCGATCCCGCCGTCGCATCGCTGGCCGAGCCCCTGGCCTGCGTGTTGCACGGCCAGGATGCCTGCGCCATCCGCCCCGGCGACACGGTGTTGGTCATCGGCGCCGGGCCTATCGGCATCATGCACCTGCTGCTCGCTCGCCTCAGCGGCGCCGCGCGTGCGCTCGTCGCCGAATTGAGCCCCGCGCGCCGCAAGCAAGCCCTGGCCCTGGGCGCTGACCGGGCCATCGACCCGGCTACAGAGGACCTGGCGCAGGCCGTGCGCGCCGAGACGGCGGGCGCCGGCGCCGACGTGATCCTGGTGGCCGCCCCCTCCGACCGCGCCCAGCAGGAGGCGCTCCGGGCGGCGGCCATCGGCGGACGCATCAACTTTTTTGGCGGCCTGCCCAAGGACCGCCCTACGGTCGAGCTGGACTCGAATCTGGTGCACTATAAAGAGCTGGTCGTCACCGGCACCACGGCCTGCAGCA
>DAOTVS010000285.1:0-12576 GCA_034436375.1 Anaerolineae bacterium
CAGGACTGTAGGGGCAGGTCTGAGACCTGCCCCTACAGTCCTGCCCCTATCTATCCCTTCTGTGGGCGGATGCCTTCCGGGAACGGCTCCAGCATCATGGGGTCTTCGGTCGTCATAGCGTACTCCCACCCGAGACTGAAGCCATCGGACTCAGAGCAGCAAAGCCCCTCCGGGGCTCGTGCGAGAGCATGACTCTTGCCAAGCAGTGCTCTCATGCGAGCACGAAGGACTTTGCCTCTTTCAGCCCGGCACCTTTGTGCCCCAGGTGGACCTACTCGAGCACGGAACCGAGTTTACCGACAACATCCTTCAGGCGGGGCTATCTGCTGACTGTAACATCCTGGGCTGCCGCCAGCGGCAGGTCGGCCATGCGCACGACCCGGCCCCGTTGGTGGGCATAGCGGTGCGCCGGCGCCCCGAGCGCCTCGCCCCTCCCATCCGGGTAGACGCACAGCCCCGCCCCGCTGGGGATGCCATAGCCGATCGTGCCCTCCGGCTCCAGCCGCAGTAGAGCCTGGAGCTCCTCCCAGCCATCTCCTTCGCCATGGGTGTCACAGAGGATCGGGGCAAACCCCAGGCAGGGGAAAAGCTCCGCCGTGGTATCGTCGTGCGGGTCCCGCCAGCGCACCCACTGCCGCGCCAGCATAATGCTCCCGGCCGAGATGCCGAAGAAGGGCTTGCCGGCCGCATAGAGCCCGCGCAGGAAGGGGATGATCCCGCGTTCCTCCAGGACCTCCATGCCAGCCTCCACATCGCCGCCGCTGATATAAATGATATCGGCTGCTTCCAAGATGGCCCGAGCCTTGTCGAGACGCGTGCGCTTGCCGGCCAGGGGGGCCAGGTTCACCTGCCCGGCGCCGCTCCGCCGCAGGATGGGCGCCATCATCTGGTAGAACGCCCAGTTATCGTTGCTGGCCGCGCCGATATAGGCGACTGTGGGCTGTGCGATGCCCGCAGTCGCCAGGGCGCGCGCCAGCAGGGGGTCGGCGCCCCGCTGCCGCACGCCGGGGCTGCCCGCCAGCAGGTAGATCGGCTTATAGGCGAGTCCGTTCATGTATGGCCCTCCTCAAGGGCAGCTGGAGCATAATCACTTTCGAGCAGCGCGTCAACAGGAATGGGCCAGGCGGCCCGGGTCCGGCGGTACTTGCCGGGCGGGGCGGGGGCAATCGCGGGGACCGGCCAAGCCGTGATGGCAGCCTGAGGCCCATACACCCCCTGCAGCGCCGTGCGGATTGCACCCGCTACCGGCTCTGCAGGGCCATCGGGCACAAAGTGCACCTGGTAGGCCGCCGGGCCCGTTTGCACGAGCTGGTATTCCGCCAGGCCAGCCGCGTTGCTCAGGGCGCGGTCTACCCTGGCCTGCGTCACAGCCCGGCCTTCCGGCGTCAGAGTGAGGTTGGCCGCGCGGCCCTCAATCGAGGCCAGAGTAAGCCCCTCCCTGCGGCCACAGGGGCAGGAAGTGGGCGCCAACCGCACGAGATCGGCGATATCGAAGCGCAGCAGCGACCGCCAGGGGTTGCCGAAAGTGGTCACGAGAATGGCCCCAATATCCGGCCCGCCGTGCTCTCGCTCCAGGGGCAGGAAATCGACATGGCAAGAGGCTGTCACCTGGTGCAGCCGCCCGGCCTCGCACTCCATAAAGACATAGCCAGCCTCGGTGGACCCGTAGGAGCTGGCAATGGGGCAGGCAAATGCGCGGCGGATCTGCCGGTAGTGCAGGAGAGAGGGGTTCTCGTAGGTCAGCGTGATGAGCTCCGGCGTGTGCACACGCAGATTGCTGGCAACGATGTGGCGCGCGAGCCGGGCCAGGAACGAGGGGTTTGCCTCCAGGATGCTGGGTGCAAAGTCGTTGAGCTCCGCGACCATGCGGTCCATGAGGGCACCCGTCCAGGTGCTGGGGTCGGAGCGCTCGCTCAGGAAGAGAAAGCGGTCCAGGCGGCGCTGCTCCACAGGCAGGTAGCCCTCTTCACATGGGAGCCCGGCACAGTAGGGGCTGGTGAGGATGGCCTCGCGCTGCATGCCATTGGCTGCTCGTTGCGCGTGGGCATTCAACTGCCAGGAGGCCGCTTCCGAGGCATTCCACCACGCTTGGTGCCAGATGTTCATGACCTGGTCGCTGGTCGTGCCGCTGGTAGCCACCAACTGGATCTCGCCCGTGCGCAGGGCGGCGGCCACATCTCGCCCATGGGGGGCAAAGCCCTGCGGCCCATGGGCGCGCAGATCGGCCTTGGTCAGCGCCGGCAGGGCGGCCAGGCGGGAAAAGACAGGGTATTCAGGCCCCGGGTCGCATTTGAGCCAGGCGCCGTAGGCCGGCGTGCAGTAAAGCGCCTCCTCCAGTGCCTGCTGGCAGCGCTCAGCATACCCTGGCGCATAGTGCAGACCGAGGGCGAAAGAACACTTACTTCTCTGGTGGGTCATGGCGTTCTCTCGTGGCGGGGTGTATGGCTCATTTCTGGGTGACTTCCAGCCCCTGGTCGTCGATAACGATATTCACACTCTCGCGGAACCTGGCCGGGTCGCGCATGGTGGCGAGATAGTCGGGCAGGTCGGCGGCGCAGTTGACCGAGTTGTGCGCCAGGATGATCGAGCCCGGGTGCAGGCAGTGCTGGGCAGCTTCGACAAGTTCCAGGTAGATGGATTTGCCCTGGCCCTTTTGGCCATCGGCATCAAGGTAGAGCAGATCGATGGGATCCTGGCATTGCTCGAGCCAGGGGATGCCGTCGGCGGCGATCACCTCGGCCCGGCCCTCCGGATCGATCTGCGCCACGTTGCGCGCAGCGCGGGCCGCCTCTTCGGGCCGGATCTCGATGCCGACGAGCCGCCGGGGCGTGTAACAGGCGCCTGGCCCGACCCCTGCGCCCGCGTTGGAGATGAAGGTGTTGCCACAAAAGATGCCTACGGCCACCAGCACCTGCGGCCGGGTGATGGCGCTGATGGCATAGAGCAGTCGCTGCAAACGCGGAGTGATGGCCGTCCAGGGGATATCGAAACGGTCGCGCACGGCGGCGCGGTGCGCCAGGAAGCGCTCCTGATCATAGCGCTTGTGGGGCAGGATGCCAGCATCGACCAGGGCCTGCAGGGCGCCATCGACAATGGCAACCTCGCGCTCCAGGGGCTCCAGCTCGCGGTGCGGCTGGTCCCACTGCATCACATACTGCTGCCAGCCGGGGGTTTCATAGGTGTGGGCCATAGTTGCTCCTTACTGGAAGAGGTACTCTTCATAATCACAGAGCGGCCGGTAGCCAATCTGCTGGTAGATATGATTCGAAGTCGGGTTCGACAGGTCAGTAAAGAGGCAGCAGTACTGCCAGCCCTCATCCAGCAGGCGCTGGCTCAGGGCGGCCACACAAGAGGTGGCATAGCCGCGCCCACGGAACTCACTGGGGGTATAGACCGGGCCGATGGCGATGCCGTGGGGCAGGCGCCGCGAGCGGGCAGCCAGGGAAACGATCTGCCCATCCTCCCACAGGTACGCGTCCTGGTCGCTGACCATCCGTTGGGCGAGCTGGGTCTTGTCAGTCGAGTTGGCCATGCGCGCGTCGATCACAAACTGCTCCAGCCAGCGCTTCAACAGCGGCAGGTCAGCCTCGCCAGCGGTGCGCATCCATCCCGGCGCACTGCGTACAGGCAGCACCCGGCGCAGCTCATAGACGCGCTCGCGCATCCCCACGTGAACGCTCTGGCCCGTCAGTACATGCCACGCTTCGGCAAAACTATGCGCGGCGGGCAATTGGCCCAGCACCCCAGGCACGGACCAATGGTGCCGCTCCAGGTTCTGCGCGATCAGGCCCAGGGCGGCCTCGCAGGAAGGCCGGGCGCCATAGACGAGCAAGTTGTGCGGAGGGGTCATGGTGGCGGCGGCCACCAGCCCCTCTTCATCGCTGACGGTGGCCAGATAAACGGGGTCACTGCCGTAAGAGGCAGGGTTGCCCGCCAGCCGCAGGACGATGCCCAACATCAGGTTGTTGGCTGCCTCCTCGCGTTCCAGGTAGGGCTGCGTCAGGCGCAAAAAGGCGACGGCAGCGTCATAGGTCGTGAGTTGCATGGGAAGATACCTCTCATCTTAGCATGGTGCAGGCTGCTTGTCGTCATCTTGATTTGTAGTGGGCGCCTCGCTCCAGGCCCACCCGACAGTTGCGAAGAGGACCCGGCTTGCCCCACAGATCGAAGCGCTCAAGCGCCCAAATATACTCTACGTGAGCAGTTCCGCACATTCGAGATCGCGGAACGCGACCAGACATTTGCGCAGTATGGGCCACCACACTTCCGGCGATACGCCGACCGTGTGCAGGCGGATGGGGTCGAACATGTAGTGCAGCACGGCGGCACGGTAGTCGAGCCAGAAAGCCTCCCACGGATAGCCGGCGACGCCGTGCTCCCCCAGGGCGACATGATAGCGCTGCAGGAAGGGCAGGGCGCGCTCCTTTTCCGCGTACCAGTGGCAGGTGACCATGTAGGCCAGATCAGTGGCGCCGGTGCCCACGCAGTAGCCCTGCCAATCTACCAGGTAGATGGGGTGGCGAGCCGGGTCGTGCGGGTAGAGCAGGTTACCGGGGTGGCAGTCGCCATGGATCAGCGTGAGGCCTCGCCCGGTGGCTACCCGCTCTTGCCAATAGTGCGGCCACTGGCCGGGCATGGCGGCGAGCAGGTGCTCGTAGAGTTCCCGCTCCTCTGCCGTCAGCCGGTCGCCCATGAAATCGGCCCAACTGCGGTAGCTCTCCTGCCACCAGCCGATCAGCTCCCGGTAGTTACCCTCGCTCTCATGATAGTCGCGCAGGCGGGCGATCCCCTTTCCCAGGCGCGGATGCTCCCAAAAGGCGGCATGCAGGCGGGCCAGGCAGGCGGCGACCTCCTCGCCCTGCGCCTGCAGGGGCGGCAGCGGCCAGGGGGCAACCAGGCCGTGTGTCTGCGCCAGGTCCAGTAGCAGGAAATGCGAGCGGTCGCTCTGAGGCGCATAGACGGCCTCGTAGCAGGGCGGCACGGGCAAGGCAACCCCCATTTCGGCGACCCAATGATAAAAGGCGGCCTCACCCGCACCCCCGCCCCCGATTTTAAGAAAAAGCCGCGTGGGTGCATCGCCGGGCGCCTCGGGTGAGTAGGTCACTTGCAGATGATAGATGCTGGACCAGGGGGTTTCCCCCCGCTCCGCTACTACGACCTGCTCCGCGCGGCCTCGGCTCAACGCACCGCTGCGGTGCAGGGCCTCCGTCAGGCGCTCCGGGGTCAGATCGTCCACACTGCCCAGCGGCTCAGGCATGCCCGCCCCCTTTCTTGTTGGCGCTTGGCCGTAACCTTGCGCGTCCCTCTAACACATGGCGCCCGCCCACGCGAGTCTTTATCTGCGCTGCAGTGCCTCTTTGATACGGCCGGCGGTCTCATCCAGTTCCACACGCGAGGGATGCTGGCCGTAGGTAGGTGGAAAGCGCAGGCCAAAGCCGTCGCCCCGGAAGCGGGGGATGACGTGCAGGTGCACGTGGAAGATCTCCTGCCCCGCCGCGACGCCATCGGCCAGGAAAAGGTTTACCCCCTCGCAGGGCAGGCCGCTCCGGCGCAGGGCGGCGGCCAACCGCTGCCCCACGCGGAAGATCTGCGCCCCATCTTCCGGGTCCAGCTCGGAAAGGTCCGCTGCATGGCGGTTGGGGATGACGAGCAGGTGCCCCGCCGTCACCGGCTGGATATCCATGAACGCAGCGCAGCGCTCATCGCGGTAGACAAAGCTCACCGGCGCCCCGCCGGCCAGGATGCGGCAAAAGATGCAGTCAGACACGGATGGTCCCTCCTGACGCGAAAATACGCGTCGACGCCCTTCCGGGCGATTGCCGGCTGGTCCGCTCCGCCCAAGCCCGGCCCTGATCCGCAAGGGGTGTGGTGGGTTAGCGCCGCATGTGGCGGCGCTAACCCACCACACCCTACAAAAGGCCTGTTCCGGCCGCATGCGGAACATGATGCCCGGAAACCGAAGGGCGTTTTCATCGTGCGTTGTGCCCAACGCTGTGTGTGCGGATCCACGCCGCGACCTGCCCCGCTGTCTCGCTCACAGGCTGACCGGTCGTGTCGAGCAGTTCGACGGGAGGCTCGCCGCGTATGGCCTCGGTCACGAACCAACGGTTAAAATCGAGCTGCGCCGCCAGAAAGGCCGGGTCAGCGCTCTTGCGCCATTGCGGCCGCGCCTGCAGACGGGCGGTGATCGCCTCGTCGCTTGCGGTCAGGGCCAGATAGCGCACTTGAGAGAAATAGCGCCGTTCCACGCGGGGCTCGATGTTCCCCGGCACGCCCAATCCCGCGCCAAAGAGGACGACCGGCCGGCCGGATTGGCAGAGATTCTTGGCCATGCGCAGCCAAGTCTCAAAGTAGCGGCGATAACCCTCCTCCGGTTGGTCAAATTCGGGGCGCCAGAGGATGTCCGAGTCCAGGAGCACCGCTTCCGCCACACGGCCCGTCAGCGCCTGCAGCACGGTCGATTTCCCGGCGCCGCTGGCCCCGCCCACGATGAGGAGCGGCAGCTGGCGGAAGGCATGCCGGTAGCCGCAGACGGGGCAGATGGCATAGGGCCCGCTGGGATCAATCTCCTTGTCGGCACGGTATTCGCCGCAACGATAGCAGACGTTGAACATGGGCGTCTCATCCTCAATAGAAGACCTGATGGGTCTATGAAACCCATCAGGTCTGCCCAGCCGGTGAGCACAAGCGCATGATGTGTACACTATAGCGCAGGTGAAGCAATGAATCAAACGCCGGGGAAAAACTCAATGCCCCGGGCGCGTATAGCGCACACGGCGGCGAATGTGGATATGGTCAGCGCTGCGCGGCACGACGCTGATGGTGCCATCGGTCTCGAGCACAGCCAGGCGCACATCCTCCACATGCTCCACCCCGTGCTCGCGCAGGGCCATCTCGGCTTCTTCGATATCGATGCCCTCACGCCGCATGGCTCCGAGGACCCATTTACCGTCGAGGGCAATGATCGTAGGCTCACCAGCGAAAGCCTCGCGAAAGAACGGAAAGCGCAGCTCCAGTAAGCTCACTCCATAGTTGACGACCAATAGCGTGGCGATGATGAGCAGCCCGCCCAGCAGCGAGCTATCGGGCCCGGTGACAGCAGGCTGCACCGAGTTGGCGACCAGCAAGATAAGCACCAGATCAAAGATCGTGAACTGCCCAATCTCGCGCTTACCGAAGAGGCGCAGGCTCAACAGCAGCACCAGGTAGATCACGACCGTGCGCACAACGATTTGCCAGGCCGGCTCGGCCAGCTTGATGAAGCTCGTTCCCATCTGCTGCCCTCGCTGTGCAGTATGGGTTCTCCCATCTCGGGGCGGGCGGAGCGCCCATTACCCGGGCCCGAATGGCGCCCCCTCTGGACAAATGGAGCAAAAGATATGCCAGGAATTGACAGGCCGATGCAGACAAGACTACAATTACGTCATAGGCGCTTGCGGCCCCTGCCGCTCCTTCCACTGTCTGGCGCCCCCAACCGGCGCGGACCCCGCCCCACATAAGGAGGTTGCCATGCTCAAGGAGTTCAAGTCCTTTGCTATGAAGGGCAACGTGCTCGACATGGCCATCGGTATCATCATTGGGGCTGCCTTTGGGCGCATCGTCACCTCTCTCGTCAACGACATTATCATGCCCCCCATCGGCATCATCCTCGGCCAAGTCGATTTTGCCAACCTGTACATCAACCTCTCGGGCACGGCTTATGCGAGCCTGGATGAGGCGAAAAAGGCTGGCGCCGCGACGATCAACTATGGGCTCTTTATCAACACCGTCATCGATTTCCTCATTGTCGCGTTTGTGCTTTTCCTGATTATCCGCCAGGTCAACCGTTGGACGCAAAAGCCCGCACCGGCCGCCGTGCCGACGACCAAGGAATGCCCCTTCTGCTGCACTGCCATCCCTATCAAGGCGACCCGGTGCCCCAATTGCACCTCCGAACTGCATCTGAATTAGCGCGCTCAGGCGATCATGCGCGCCGGCCCTGCCCTCGCCGCACATCGGCCGGCACAGACCCCTTTGGGGTTCCAGTTGAGTGAGGCTGGAACCCCACTTTTCTTTCAAGCACCCGCGTGCTGATGTATAATAGGCGCCGTTATTTCAACTGGGGGGAGGGCACAAAAAGGATGGGCAAGACAGCTCGTGCGCATCTGCTGGCAAGCGTCATCGCCCTGATGGGCCTGCTCAATGTCTTTTCCTCGGCCTTTGCCCCGGTGACCCATCGGCTGCGCTGGCTGCGCGAAGTGCTGCCGCTGGCGGTCACCCTGGGCTCACGCAGCCTGAACCTGGCGGCGGGCTTTTTGCTGATGGCCGTCGCCTGGAACCTGGCGCAGCGCAAGCGAGTGGCCTGGCTGATCACCATCTGGCTGCTCCTGGTCTCGGCGTTCTCGCACGTGCTCAAAGGTCTCGATGCCGGCGAAGCTCTGCTGGCCCTGACATTGTTGGGCATTCTGTGGGCGTGCCGCCGCGATTTCATCGTCCGCAGCGACCCCGGCGCCATCCAGAGCCTCCTCTTCGCGTTGCCCTACACTCTGATCTTCTTTTCCCTATATGCGCTACTGGGCTTTTACCTGCTGCGCCACCAGTTGCGCCCGGGGTTCAACCCCAGCCTGGCGATCCTGGAGGCGATCAACCTGGCCACGTTCCAGGGCCCGCAATACTACCAGGCGCTGACATGGCGCGCGCTTTGGTTTTTCGATTCCATCAACCTGCTGGCCGGGGTGGGTGCGCTCTACCTGATGTATAGCCTGATGCGCCCCGTGCTGCACCCCGACCCCAACACTCAGCGTGACCGGCGGCAGGCGGAGGAGATCGTGCGCCAACACGGCACAAGCTGTATTGCCTGGTTTGCCCTGGCTCACGACAAGAGCTATTTCTTCAACGAGGACGCCACCTGCGTGGTGCCCTATGTGCTGGTGCGCGATGTGGCTTTGGTGGCAGGCGACCCCATCGGCCCTCCTGAGGCAATGGAGGCGACCATCCGCGCTTTTGCCTCGTTCTGCGAAGTCAACGATTGGGTGCCGGCCTTTTACCAGGTGCGCGAGACTCTCCTGCCCGCCTACCGCGCCATGGATTGGGAGCGGATCAAGATCGGAGAAGAAGCCCGCATTGACGTGACGACTTTTGACCTGCGCGGCAAGGCGAAGGAGGACCTGCGCACGGCCATGAACCGCGCCCGGCGCGAGGGGTGGGGCTTTCACCTCTACGACCGGCCAATCGATGATCCGGCGCTGGTGGATGAACTGCACCGGGTCTCGGAACTCTGGCTGGCGCACAAGTTTGGCGGTGAGATGGGCTTTAGCATGGGGGGTACACCCATCGAAGGCAGCAGAGAGACCCTGGTAACGGTGGTCACAAGCCCGGCGGGTCAGGTGTGGGCGTTTGTGACCTGGGTGCCGATGTACGGCGCCCGCGGTTGGGCGGCAGACTATATGCGGCGCGTGCCGGGCGCCCCGAACGGTGTGATGGAGTACCTGGTGGTCTCAACCATCGAGGCGCTGCGCGAACGTGGCGACCAGGTGCTCAGCCTCAGCCTGGCGCCATTGGCCAATGTGGCCGCAGGCCGCTCGGAAGCATCGCTTTCGCTGGAAAGAGGGCTCCAACTGATCTACGAGCGATTCAACACCGCCTACCACTACAAGTCGCTCTATGAGTTCAAGAGCAAGTTCGTGCCGCAGTGGGAGAGCCGTTACCTGATTTACCCGAGCCTGGGCGTATTGCCGCGGGTGGTCTATGCGATTGTGCACGCCCACATGCCCCTCTTCCGGCTGGGTGAGCTGGCCCGACTGTTGCGTCCTGCAGCCAGGCGCCTGCGCGCTGCGCTGCCCGCGCAGCATGGCTGATTTGAGAATAGCGCCAGGGCCCTTCCGGGCAATTGCCGGCTGGCCCGCTCCGCCCAAGCCCGGCCTCATCCCAGAGGGTGTGGGTCTGTGGGGCGGCCGTGCAGCAGCCGCCCCACAGACCCACACCGTGTAGAAGGCCTGTTCCGGCCGCGCGCGGAGTATGGTACCCGGAAGACGAAGGGCGTTTTCATCGTGCTTGTGCCCAATCGGCCATGAGCGGCATTTGCAGCGGGAAAGCGCTCTCAGCCACGAATTGACGCGAAGGGTCAGGCAATCAGGTATAAAGAGGCTAACATTTGCATTGGCGTGAGGCTTGTGCAATAATCCCGGCTATCGTGTCGTTTTCCCGCTGAAAGCCGGGAGGTGCCATGCCTGCATCGCGCCTCGTGCTTTCCCTTTACTGTCTGCTGGCATTGTCGCTGCTGGCTGCGGCCATCGGCTGCGCCTTCCCCGGGGCGGCGCAGCAGGCGCCGACCGCCACGCTGGCGCCGCCGACCGTGGCGCCCATGCCGACAAGGACGCCGACCTATCCGATTGCGCTCCTCTTTCCGCCGACGACTACGCCCACGGCGGCGCCGGAAGCTACGGCGAGCCCCACGCCCTCGCGCGGCCAGGTTCCGACGGCGGCGCCCAGCCTCGATGCCACCCGAGAGCCTACCCTCAGCCGGACCCCTTCGCTCACCCGCGCGCCCACCCAGACGCGCACGCCTTCGCCAACACGCACAGCATCTCGCACCCGGACGTCGACGCGCACCCCCACCGGCACGCGGACTCGGACGCCGACGCGCACCCCTACCTGCACGCGGACCCCAAGTGTGACGCGCACGCCGTCGTTGACGCGTACGCCCACGTGCACCCGTACGCCAACTGAGGCGCTCGCAGGCGCCACAATCCCATCGCCTATGGCAACAGCCGTCGGGAGCGACGCCGCGACCACGGAAACGCCCACCGCTCAGCCAGCGCCTGCGGAGGAACCCACCCTGGAGCCCACGACCGCCCCCCCCGCGCCGTCGCCCGCGCCGCACAACGATGTGCACATTGCCGACCTGCAGCCGGCGGGCAAGGATGAATGGATCGAGGTCGCCAACAATGGTCCGGGCGACCAGGACCTGACCGGCTGGCGCATCGAAAGTGTTGTTGGGCCGCAGTGGTACAATTTCCCAGGGGGCTATGTGCTGGCAGCAGGGGCGCATGTGCGCATCCACTCAGGGCCAGAGGCGGTCGGCAACCCGCCGCATGACCTCAAATGGAGCGGCAACTATGTGTGGAATGATGCCGGCGATGAGGCAAAACTATACGATGAAGCAGGGAATGTGAGGGATGGGAGAGGGTATCCGTGATGCGTAAGGCCAACGAAGGGTAATAAGTAAATCGTAATAAGTAAACTCGCTGTTCCGAAGCGTCTTCGGCTTCTCGGATGCTTGCCTGGCAAAGCCTGTGCAAAGCATCTTGCACTCTACAATAGCGACCTGACTTAATTACGGTTTACTTATTACCCTCTGGCGGCCTCATCGCGTTTCGCGTCCTTCCCACGGCCGGTAGAGATTGTGCTCCAGGCCCAGTTGATCGAGCACGCGGCCGGTGGTGTGATCGATCAGATCGTCAATCGTGGAAGGGTGGCCGTAAAAGGCGGGTATGGGCGGCAGGATGATAGCGCCCAGCCCGGCGAGGGAGAGCATCAGGCGCAGGTGCCCGGCGTGCAGGGGCGTCTCGCGCACGAGCAAGATCAACGGCCGCCGCTCTTTGAGAGCCACGTCGCCGGCGCGGGCGATCAGAGTGTCGCTGTATGAATTGGCCAGGGCCGAGAGGGTCTTGATGCTGCAGGGGGCAATGACCATGCCGTCGGTACGGAAGGAGCCAGAGGCGATGGGCGCAGCCAGGTCGCTATTGGCAAAGCTGCGGGTAGCCAGCGCCTCCGCTTCGGCCGGGGTGTGGCCCGTTTCCTCCTGCAGGATGCAGCGAGCCTGATCGCTCATGACCAGCAGAGTCTCGATGCCCGGCCGACCATGCAGAGCCTGCAGCAGGCGGAAGCCATAGATGGCGCCCGAGGCGCCGGTCATCGCAACGACCAGCCTCATGCTCCCTCCTTGCGTGCGGAGGCGAGGCGGCTCAGCAGCTGCCCCGCCGCCTGGCGCGCATGTTCGCTGAGGCTGGCGATCTCTGCCGGGCTGGCATTATCGAGATGCAGCCCGACCACGACAACCGCCACCTGGCCCAGGGTGCGCGCAAAGAGCTCAGCCAGAGGCTTGGCCAGCTCATCATCTTTGTGACCGGTGATGGTGAATACCGAGGAGGTAGCGCTCTGCCCATGTGCATCCTGCAGGCTGTGCCGTGGGATGCCCACGCCGACCGCGCCCACATGCGGGCGGTCGCCGCCAGTGAGTGCGATGATGACCCCGTCGCCGGTAGGCTGTGCTGTGCCGGTCACGTGCAGGCGACCTTCGCCGGCGGAGGCCGTGAGCATGGGGGGACTTGGCTCAAGATGCGGCATGGCCCTATCACTCCATCATTGATTGCTACCTCATTATCCTACTGCAGTCAGCGCCTGTCAATGAGGCCAGCGATGTCGGCCGGGCCGGGCCGCCGGGTGCATCCAAAATATGTCAACGAGTTCGGCCAACAGGCTGCCCTCAGAGGCGCTCTGCCCTGGCAACCGGGCCCTATGCTTCGCGCTGCCCCGGTACAGGGCCTTTTGGGGGTCAGGCATGTCCGGCCGCCCCGCGGGGCGGCCGGACATGCC
>DAOTVS010000286.1:0-53313 GCA_034436375.1 Anaerolineae bacterium
CGCCCGCGGGCGGCCCGGCTGCAGGCAACCCGCCAAATCCCCCTCCCGGGTCAGAGCCGGGCAGGCGCACAGCACCTTTGCCGGCTGTTACCGGGAGCCGGCTGGACCAAGTACGGTTGCAGTATTAAGCGGAGATGTCGATGCTCGCCGGGGCGGGCAGCGCCAGGCCGGCGGCTACTTCTATGGCTTTGATAATGCCAGATGGCACCGGGCAGGCAGGGTGCGAGAGGCGGCGCGCAGCCTCGAGCACCTGCGGGCCCTGGCCGCGGTAGGAAATCTCGCGGAAAGCGTTGACCTGCGCCAGATCGCCGGCGATCTTGTTCACGGCGGGGCAGGTGCTGGTGATGGTCACATTGACCGTCTGGCCATCATCGGCGAGAGTGGTCTCGACACGGGTGACGTAACCGCAGATGCCGGAGTGAATCTCTGCAACAGCCATGGGGCCTCCAGATTGGTGAACATGTGCTCGGCGTTAGAAAAACCAGTCGGCTGATCCGCACGGGGTCAGCAATTGCGATTGACTCCTCAACCCCCACCACCGCCGCCAGAGCGGGCGCCGGCTGCGAAGATGAAGATCAGCACCACGATCAGGATGAGAACCGGCCAACCAGGCATGGTAAGCCTCCTTACAATACCCTAGAGGGGTATGTCTGGCCCTCATTATACTGCAGGATGGCTATGGTGTCCAGTTTGCATGAGAGGAGCGACAGGCATGGATAGGCAGGCAATACGGGAGCGGATCGCAGCCTTGGAGCGGCAATTGGCTGAGGCGCAGGCGCGCCTGCCCCGACACTCGACGCCGCCAAGCATGCTGATCGAGATCGAAGAGCTGGAGGATGAATTGGCGCGTCTGCGGCGGGAGCTGGAACAATTGGGAGGAAAGTGATCGATGCCAGGGAACGGACTCACGCCTGGCACCTGATGTGCTGGATACCTACCATGCCGCCCCGCTGATCGCCCCGGCGCTCTACTGGCGGCTGATGTTCCCGCACCACCAGCGCCTCTGCGCGCATTTTGCCGCGCAGGGCCTGCGCACCCTCCTCCATTCCGACGGCGATGTGGCCCCGCTGATCCCGCTGTTCCTGGAGGCCGGGTTCGCTGGCCTGAACCCGCTGGAGGCCAAGGCCGGGCTTGACGTGCGCATGCTCAAGCCGCTCTACGGTGACCGGCTCATCTTCTTCGGCAACATCGACGTGCGCAAGCTCGCCGGCAGCAAAGGGGAGATCGAAGAGGAGATCAGCAGCAAGCTGTCCGTGGCCAAGGAGCATGGCGGCTATATCTACCATTCGGATCATTCCGTGCCCAACAACGTCTCGCTGGAGAACTATCGCTTCGCGATCGAGATGGTGAAGAAATACGGGAGATATGCGTAATAAGTAATGCGTAATAAGTAAGGTCATCACCGCGTGGTATACGCTGCTCAGCGTTAGCCTGCTACCAGTGAGCGTTATGCAGAGCAACATGCACTCCGCTACGATGACCTTACTTATTACGCATTACTTATTACGATTCGGAGGCACGTATGACGAAGCGCAGCAAGCGCGTTATTCTGCTCTCTCACTGCATTCTGAACCAGAACTCGGTGGTGCAGCCGATCGCCCGCATGCCGGGGGCCCTCGAGGGGGTGGTGCGCGCCTGCCTGGATGCAGAGGTGGGAATGATCCAACTCCCTTGCCCAGAGCTGATGGCCTATGGGCCGGAGCGGCAGCCCATGGACCGCAAGGGCTACGATACCGCCAAATATCGCCTCCAGTGTCGGCGGCTGCTGGAACCGGTCCGCGCTCAGGTGGAGGCCTACCGCCGGGCGGGCTATGAGATTGTGGGCCTCATCGGCATCGGCAACAGCCCCTCTTGCGGCATCGACACGACCTACGAGGGCGGCCCGCAGCCGGGCCGGGGCATCTTTATGGAGGAATTGCTCAAGATGCTGCCGGAGCTGGAGGGCCGCACTCTGCAGGTGCCCCGGCGCTATGGCGAGGATCCTGGGGTAACGGCCGAGTTTGACCAGGAAGTGGCCCGCTTCTGCCGCGTGGCATAACAAGAACCGCTGCACATGGCACCGTTTCGCGTAGGCTCTCGTAGTGGCGGGCTTCCGCTCAAGCCGATCGATCAGACCCGTCACTTTGTACTGCAACCGCACTTGATCCAGCCGGCTCCCGGTAACAGCCGGCCAAGGTGCTGTGCGCCTGCCCGGCTCTGACCCGCCCAATCCCCCCGAATGGCTCCACTCCGGTCGCGTGCGAAGCGCGATGCCCGGATGGGATCCGCGCCCCGATGGGTAAGTACGGCTGTAACGTCAGAGTCGCTCAGCACTTTGTGTGCTCGATCGGCTTGAGCGGCTGAAGCCCGCCACTACGACAGGTGTGCCAGGTGGCGCCCATATGACGCTGGACGCCATGGTATGCTCGGACAGCAGGAGCCTTGCCCTCCCAATGCACCAGTTGCATCGCTCAAGGCGCCGATTTTGTATCCCTCACAGTGCGCACTACAATAGAAGGGTTGGGATTGCTCAGCCTGCTGACAGGTGCAGAACTGCGAGGTAAGCTCGATGTCCACACAGCGCTTTCCCCTTGGCCTGCTCGTGCTGGAGGCCGGCCGGCCCGGCGAGCTTTTCGCTCTCTCCCTTGCCCAGGCGCCGGAGTGCGCCGTGACGCTGGGCGGGCCGGCGTTTGAGGTCGAGGGCCGGCAGCGCAGCGGCTGGCGGTTCACCGAGCGCGCCCTGGAGCGGTCCCTGGTGCGCGGGGGCAAGGAACTGACGCTCTACTATGATGACCCCGCCTCCCCGGCGCTGGAGCTGGCACTGACGGTGCGCACTTATCCCCATTCGCCGGTGCTGCGCTTCCGCTATGAGCTGCATAGCCCGGACCCGGCGCGGCTGACCAAGGCGGAAGGGCGCGATCGCATCCGCTATTTTTCCGTCAGCGGCTGGCCGGCGGGCGAACTCTCTCTGGCGGATATCCAGCTCAGCCACTTTGACCCGGTGCCGCATTCCTACATGCCCTGCCGGGTGGACTATCGCCCGGGCGAGTTGTATGAGGGGCAGCGCCTGGCCGGGCCGATCGAGATTCTGCACGACGAGCAGGCCTCGCTGCTGGTGGCCTATGAGCACGGGGCCGATCACCCGCATTCGTTCTTTGACTTTTTCCCGCACCCCGCCCAGGGGACGCTGGAGCTTTGGGCGCGCCGGGGCAATTATCATCACGGGCAGGCGCTCCCCTTTACCTCCGTCTGGTTCGAACTGGGGCTGGCCGGCGGCCTGGTCGAAAACCTCCTTGAGCATTATCGACGCTTTTTCCTCGAGGATCTCGCCGAGAACGCGGCGTCGCGGGAGCCCCTGCTCTTTTACAACACCTGGAACTATCAGGAGCGGCAGCGTTATTTCCGCGGGCGGCCCTACCTGGAGTCGATGAACCTGGAGCGCATGCTGGCCGAGATCGACGTCGCGCACCGGATCGGGATCGATGTGTTTGTCATCGATACCGGCTGGTACTCCAAGACGGGCGACTGGGCGGTGGACCCCGGCCGCTTCCCCGATGGCCTGCAGCAGGTGCGGCGCCGCCTGCAGGAATATGGCATGCGCCTGGGGCTCTGGTTCAACCCGACCGTGGCTGCGCGCACGTCGCGCATCTACCGCGAGCACCCCGAGTTCGCTATGACGCGTGAGGGCCAGCCACCCCGCTGGCACGAGGTGTGGGAGACGGAGGAATCGACCAGCATGTGTCTGGCCTCCGGCTATGCCGACGCGTTCATCGAAACCCTGGTGCGCCTGCACGACGAGCTGGGCGTGAGCTATTTCAAGTGGGATGGCATTGGCCAGTGGGGGTGCGATTCGCCCCTGCACAATCACGGCGGGCCGGAAAACAGCCCCGAGGAGCGCGCGGCCTGTTACGCTTATGAGATGGGCCGCGCCATGATCCGCATCGCCGAAGAGGTGGGCAAGCGCTGCCCGGGGTCGATCGTGGATTTCGACGTCACCGAGGGGGGGCGCTTTGTGGGGCTGGGGTTCCTGGCGGCAGGCAAGTATTACCTTGTGAACAACGGGCCCTATTTCAGTAGCCTGGACATCCCGCAGAGCGTGCGCATCGAGCCGGATACCATCAATGCCCTCTTTTACCCCGGCCCGGCGCGGCCGCGCGTCTGCCGCACAGGGGCGCGCTATGACTCCATTATCCCGTCGGTGCTCTTTATGACACACCATCTGACCGATGGGCCAGCGCTGTCACAACTGAACAGCCTGGCTGCCCTCATGCTGGGCGCTAACGGCCTGTGGGGCGACCTTTTGGCCCTGAGCGAAGAGGATATCGACCTGCTCGCGGCGCACCTGGGGGATTACAAGCGGGTGCGGCAGGCGGCAACGCGCGCCTATCCCCGGGTGATGGGCTTTGCCGGCTCGAGCCCCGAGATTCACGAAAAGGTCGACCCGCAGACGGCGAGCGGCCTGGTCGCCTTCTTCACCGTTACGCCGGGGGAGATAACCTATGTGACCCGTCCACTCGCCCCCGGCAAGCTGCAGGAGGTCAAGGGAACCGATTCCTGGGAGCTCCTGCCCGACGGGCGGGTCAAGATCGTCGTGAACCTGGAGCGCGACGGCGCCCGCGTTGTCTACCTGTTTGGAGTCTAGGTCGCTGTCAACGGATTTCCGACACGGATTGCACGGATTGCTTGTGCGCCTTTGCCCAGCGGCGCTGCTCCACCTGACACCCGTGCAAGCTGCCGGGTGAGCAACGGGCGCCGCAAAGAGCGCCAATTATCCGTGTAATCGGTGTCAGAAATCCGCTGACAGGCCTGTTTCATCGACAACCTTACCCTGAACCTGGGAGCCCAACTGAATGAGCGATATTGCCGCCCCCCTGGCCGCCTGCGAAACCATGACCGAGGCGCGCCGGCGCCTGATGATCGGGTTGTACGCTGTCATTGGTGTGCTCTATTGGATGAGCCTCTATACTTATGTGCCGACTCTCTCGACCTATGCCAAAACCAAGACGGACAATCTGGCCCTGGTGGGGGTGGTCGTTTCGATGTACGGCCTGTGGCAGGGCGTGGTGCGCCTGCCGCTGGGCATTGTCGCCGACTGGGTGGGGCGGCGCAAGCCTTTTATCGGTCTCGGGCTGGCCTGCGCACTCCTGGGCGCCTGGGTCATGGGCACGACGGGCACCATCCACGGGCTGATCGTGGGCCGCGCCATCACTGGGCTGGCCGCGGGGGCCTGGGTGCCGCTGATCGTCGTCTTTTGCAGCTTGTTTCCGCCTCGTGAGGCGGTGCGGGCGACGACGCTGCTGGGCCTTTTCAGCTCGCTGGGCCAGGCCATAGCGACGGCCGCGAACGGCACGCTCAATGATGTGGGCGGGTACCCCCTGGCCTTCTTTGCCGCCATGGCCCTGGCCGTGCTGGCCCTGCCGGTGCTGCTGCCTGCGCACGAGGACCGGCAGGCGCCCCGGCGCCCTTCGCCGGCAGGGGTGTACCACCTGATTACCCGCCGCGATGTGCTGCTGCCCGCCGTGCTGGCGGCGGTGAGCATGTTCTCGAGCTGGGCGGCGACCTTTAGCTTCTCACCGATCCTGGCCAAAGGCCTGGGCGCCAGCGATGTCACCCTCAGCCTGATGATGAGCATGAACATCGCTCTGGGCCTGTTGGGCACCCTGGTCACGGCCATGGTAGTCAAAAAGGCGGGGGCGCAGCGGCTGGTCTATATCAGCTTCTGCCTCATCGCCGTGGGCACGGCCGGCGTTGCCCTGGCGCCTACCCTGCCGCTCCTGATTGTGGGGCAGGCGTTGCTGGGGCTCTCGCAAGGGGTAGGAGCGCCGGTGCTCATGGGCATGAGCATCCAGAATGTGGCGCAGGCCGAGCGCGCCACGGCGACCGGGCTGCACCAGTCGACCTATGCCATCCTGGGTATGTTCGGCGGGCCGGCGCTGGGGGGCGTGATGGCGCATGCGATGGGCATTCGCCCCATGTTCATCGTGGTCGCCGTGGCCTCGCTCGCCGTGGGCTGGAGCCTCAACTGGTGGCTGGGGAGGAAACAGGAGAGATCCGAAGCACGAAGAACACGAAGCGGCGCGAAGGGTTGAATGCTCATGTATGCCCGCTGCTCTGTGGTTCCCTTTGGCAGAGATGGCGCTCGGTGGAACCCGTGGCGCAGGCACAGGCTCCTTCGCTTCCTTTGTGTTCCACAGTCTTTGTACAAACGAATCCAGAGGAGGCACTACTATGGACCTGAAACGACTCTCATGCTGTAGTTACCCGCTGCGGGAGCGGCCGGTGGAAGAAGCATTGAGCACCATCGCGGCGGCGGGGTTCAAGAAGGTCGATTTGTTGGGCCGCATGCCGCACCTGTCGCTGGACCCGGAAGAGTGCGACCCGCAGGCGCTCCTGGCGTTGGCGCGAAAGCATGGCCTGCAGATCGCCAACCTGGGCACCTATGTGGGCCGCGGTTTTGCCGAAGCAGATAGCGCCGCGCAGTTCGCTGCCCTGGAAGAGATGCGGCGGGCTATCGACCTGGCCGTGCTCTTCGGCGCCCGCTCCATCCGCGTGTTCGCCGGGAACGACGACCCTGCCTGTACCGAACGCATCGTGCCCTGGTACCGGCGTAGCGCCGATTATGCCGAAGAAAAGGGCGTCTACCTGGGCATCGAGAACCACGGCGGCGGCATCTCGGGCAAGCCGGAGCGCGTGGCGGAGCTGGCGGCCCGGGTCGGCTCGCCCAATTTCGGCGCCCTGTACGAGCCTTTTAACCTGATGGCCCATGGCGAGGATTACCGCCGCGCCCTGGAGACCATGAAGGATTGTATCGTCCACACCCATTTCAAGGATGGCCGGATGACGCCGCAGGGCTTTCAGCTCACCATGATGGGCGAGGGCGAGATCGATTTCCGCTGGATCATGCAGCGCCTCGCCGAGTTGGGCTACGAGGGTGATTTCGCTTTCGAGTACGAGTTGGAGGCCCCCGCCCCCGCGGTCGGGCTCAAGACGTGGTACGCCGCGGCGGAGCAGATGTAGACGTAATAAGTAACGAGTAATCCGTAATCCGTGAGGTCACCATGGCGGGGGGAGATCCTCGCTGCCCTGGATGGGATGGGGGTGCTGTGCACGGTGACCGATGGCGCCGGGCGCACGAACGTGTTGACGCTCGGTTGGGGGCAGATCGGGCCGGGCTATCACGGGCGCCCCATCTCTACCATCGCCGTCACGCCCTTGCGCTATTCCTGGCGCTTCCTGGAAGTGTGCGGCGAGTTTGTGATTGCCGTGCCCGATGAGCACCTGCGCGAGGCCGCCGCACTCTGCGGCAGCCGCTCTGGGCGGGATCTGGGCCAGTTCGCGGCAGCCGGCCTGACGCGGGTGCCGAGCATCCACGTGCGGGCCCCATCCATTCTCGAGTGCCCCGTCAACGTCGAGCGCCGTGTCTATGCGCGGGTGGCGCCGCCGCACCTGCTGCTGACCCCCGAGCACCGCCGCCGCCCGCTCACCGAGCAGCATACAATCTACTTTGCCGAGATGCTGGGGACGTACAGGCATAATCCGTAATCCGTAAGGCTCTCATGGTGTAGCACGTGTTGCTCTACAACGGTTCGCCGGGAGATAAGCCTTGTTGAGCCATGCCCATTCCGCATGGCGGCCCTACGGATTATGGATCAACGCATTACGGATTACCATGCAGGAGGAACGCTTGAGGGTCATGCACGGTGAGCGGCTGGGGCGGCTGGGCCGGTTGCGCATCGGCTGCTCGGCGCTCATTTTCGATGAGGCCCGGGAGAAGGTGCTGCTGACCCGCCGCGAGGATAACGGGCAGTGGTGCCTGCCCGGCGGGGGCATGGAGCCGGGGGAGTCGGTCGCTGAGAACTGCGCGCGCGAGGTGCGCGAGGAGACAGGCTTGCAAGTGCGCCTGACGCGGCTTCTCGGCGTCTATTCGGACCCGGATCGGCTGGTGGAGTATGCCGACGGCAACCGCTTCCAGATGGTGGTGCTGAGCTTCGAGGCGCAGGTGGTGGGCGGCGAGTTGGGGCTGAGCGACGAGACGACCGCCTATGGCTGGTTCACGCCGGAGGAGGCACTCGCCCTGGATCTGCTCGACCAACACGCTGAGCGTATCCGAGATGCTCTCGCGTCTCAGGCGGAGGCGTTTATTCGGTAGGTGCATGGCCGGCCTGGCCATGCTGACCTATACCCCGAGCCGCATGAGCTTTCTGAACGGGCTCCTCAGCCGCGCCGCCAATGAGCGCGCGTTCCTCGTGCTGGCGGTGGGCTACCCGGCAGAGGGGGTGACCGTGCCGGCCATCGGGCGCAAACCGCCGGATGAGGTGGTAACCTGGGTGGAGTGATGCCTGACGTTTGACGATTGACGTTTGACGCTCCATGGGAGGTGTAGCATGGAAGTGAGGCGCGCGACGCCCGCGGATGCGGAGCTCATCCAGGAACTCAACCGGGATGTGCAGCAATTGCACGCCGATGCCTACCCGCACCTGTTCAAGCAGCCGGGGCCCGACACGTGCTCGCCGGCTTCGATAGTGGCGCTGATGGCGGATCCTGAGGTATACTACTATGTCGCCTCGACTGCCGGCGGCGAGCCGGTGGGCTATGCGTATGCGCAGGTTGTGCACCGCGCCGAGATGCCGCTGCGCTACGTCTGGGACATGGTCTACATTCACCAGATTGCGGTCAAACCGGCGCATCGCCGGCAGGGCTATGCGCGGCGGCTGTTCGCGGAGGTCCGGCGGCTGGCCCGGGAGCGCGGCATCTCGCGCATCGAGCTGGACTTTTGGTCGTTCAACGCGGGCGCCCGGGCTTTCTATGCCAGCGAGGGCATGACGGTGTGCATGGAGCGCATGGTGCTTGACTCGTAATAATTAAACCGTAATAGGTAAGGCTGCTATTTCGGCGCGCTCGATGCTTTGCGGGAGTCCTGCCAGGCGAATATCACGAAGAGCTGGGCAAGTTCCGCCATGGCGACATTACTTATTACGGTTTGCTTATTACGGCTTCCTCAGGAGCAAAGCCTTTGATCGCCTTTAACCTTGACCGCGTGAGCGTCACCTATGTCACGCAGCCGGTGTTCCAGGATCTCTCATGGGAGATCCACGATGACCGGGTAGTGGGGCTGGTGAGGCCCAACGGCTGCGGCAAGAGCACGCTGCTGCGCGTGATCGCCGGCGAGCTGCCGAGCGACACGGGGTTCGCCGTGCCGCGCAAGGGGCAGCGCTTGGGCTATGCCGCAGGAGCCGGCCCTGCCGCCGGGGCTGACGATGTGGCAGGTGGCCCTCTCGGCCTCGCAGGAGCTGGCGCAGGTGGAGGAGGGCCTGAGCCGCATGGAGGCCCGGCTGGGCGACGCCGCTATCTATGGCGACGAAAAGGCCTTGGCGCGCACGCTGGAGGCTCAGGCGCGGCTGTTGGAGGAGTCTGAGCGCCTGGGAGGGCCCAGCTACGAGGGGCGCGTGCGCTCGACCCTGCGTGACCTGGGCTTTGCCGAGGGGGATTTCGCCCTGCCCATCGAGGCGCTCTCGGGTGGGCAGAAAAAGCTCGTGGGCCTGGCGCGCTTGTTCATCACCAGGCCGGACCTGCTGCTCCTGGACGAGCCGACCAACAACCTGGATATCGCCTCGGCCGAAGTGCTGGAGGCGGCGCTGGACGAGTTCGAGGGCACCGTGCTCGTCAGCTCTCATGACCGCTATTTCCTGGACCGCACCGTGCCCCGCATCGCCGAGCTAGAGGGCGGCCGGCTGGCCGAGTACACCGGCGGCTACAGCGAGTACCAGGCGGCCAGGACCCGGTAGATTCGTGTGGTCGCCGCCCCGGGCGGGCAGACCCTGTTGACCGACCTTCGCCAATCTGTCATCATCCTGAGTACTCCAGGGTTCGCGGAACCCTGTGCCAAGGCGCTGACTTTCAGCCCGGAGCGTTACACAGCGCACCTCGCACTGGCAGAACAGCTTTCAGCTCCGGACCTTGGGCGGCGGAACGTCATCCTGAGCAACGCGAAGGATCCCGACTGCGGACAGGCACAGAATCCGCCTACACGGGAACGGGATCCTTCGTATTACTCAGGATGACGACAGATTGGCCAGGCTCTTTTGCTGCACAAGGATGGACGCATCGTGGATACCACTCTGCAGAAACAACCGGCGGCTTCCGACCGCATGGTCAAGACGGCGGGCTATTACTCCGCCTTTCTGGCCTTTGGCCTGGCGGGGGCGGTGGTGGGCCCGACCATCGGCGGGCTGGCGGCCAACACTCACAGCAGCCTGAGCGCCATCACTTACTTTATGACCGCCAGCGCCCTGGGCTACCTGCTGGGGTCGATTCAGGGCGGGCGCCTCTATGACCGGGTGGCAGGGCACAAGCTACTGGCCACGATGCTCCTAATGCTCGGCGCGATGCTAGCCCTCGTTCCCCTCATTCGGTCGCTGTGGCTGCTGCTGCTGGTCGCCGCAGTGTTGGGCGTGACCGAGGGCGTGACCGACGTGGGCGGCAATGCCCTGCTCGTGTGGGTGCATGGGCGGGGGGTGGGCCCTTTTATGAATGGGCTGCACTTTTTCTATGGCCTGGGGGCGTTCATCTCCCCGCTGATTGTGGCGCAAGCCATCGGCCTCTCGGGGGGCATTACCTGGGCTTACTGGGTGATGGCCCTGCTCGTGCTGCCGCCGGCTCTCTGGCTGCTGCATGTGCCCAGCCCCGCCAACTCGGCTGCCGACAGTGAAAGTGGTGAGCCAGTGGCGCCGGCCAACAACCGGTTGGTGGCGCTCGTGGCCGCGTTGCTCTTCCTCTTTGTCGGCGCCGAGATGTGCTTTGGCAATTGGGCCTATACCTATGCCGTGCGCTCGGGGATGGGCAGTGCCACCATCGCCGCCTACTTTACCGCTGCCTTCTGGGGTGCGCTGACGGCGGGGCGCCTGCTGGGGGTGCCCCTCTCGGCCCGCCTCTTGCCGCAGCAAATGCTCCTGGGCGACATTCTGGGCTGCCTGTTCGGCATCGGCCTCATCCTGGCCTGGCCGCAATCGGAACTGATATTTGCTGTGGGCGCCGTTATTTTTGGGCTCTCCATCGCCTCAGCTTTTGCCACCTGCGTCAACCTGGGTGCGCGCTATATGGCTATCACCGGCCGCATCCAGGGCTGGTTCTGCGTTGGCGCCAGCCTGGGCTCCATGGCGCTGCCCTGGATCGTGGGTCAGCTGTTCGAAGTCGTGGGGCCGAGCATTACCTTGTGGGGCATCCTGGTCGACGTAGCATTGGCGCTGGGCGTGCTGGCCGCCGCGACCCGGGCTGCTCAAGCCAGGAAGTAGGTGCTCCTGTCCGGGGGCACGACACGCAGCGGAAGCGTTGTCAGCCTGGAACTGGAACCTTCCAACCACAAAGCCACAAAGAGCACAAAGAATCTGGCTCGTGCACCTCGACAAAGACTACTTGGTCACTTCGTGTCTTGGTGTCTTCGTGGTTAGAGGATCCTGCTCCAAGCGATTGTTGGCACGGGTGCGCCCGGCGCTAGTCCAGGCCGGAACAGGGACTCAAGAATGAGTATTGTGGGGTACGGTGGACTCATCATTCGATCTTGACCGGCGAGGGGTGCAGGCTTCGGGGCGGCTGGCACGCACGGCCGGCTACTATCTCGCCTTCATCGCCCTGGGGTTGGCGGGGGCGTCCTTGGGGCCGACGCTCGCCGGCCTGGCCGCGCACACAGGCAGCCGGCTGAGCGCCATCAGCTTTATCTTCACCGCCAGCTCGCTGGGCTACCTGATCGGCTCCTTTGGCGGCGGGCGCCTCTATGACCGCGTGCCCGGGCACAGCCTGATGGTGGGGGTGCTCGTGGCCATGGCGGCCGGGCTGGCGCTGGTGCCGCTGATCCCGGTGCTGTGGCTGCTCATCGCGGCGCGGCTGCTCGTCAGCGTGGCCGAGGGCGCGGTGGATGTGGGCGGCAATACCCTCCTGGTGTGGGCGCACGGGGAGGGCGTGGGCCCCTATATGAACGGCCTGCACCTGGCCTTTGGCGTGGGGGCGTTCGTTTCGCCGCTCATCATCGCCCAGGCCATGCGGCTCTCCGGCGATATCACCTGGGCCTACTGGGCGCTCGCCCTCTGCGCCCTGCCGGCGGCCCTGTGGCTGGCGCGCCTGCCCAGCCCCCCGCGCCGGCGTATCGCTCATGAGGCGGCCCCCGCGGCCCCTGCCGAAAGCCCAGCGCTCAGCGGCAAGGGGGCCGTGCGCCAGGACCCGTGGGGGAACCCGCTGGTGGCCCTGCTCACCGCCTTCTTTTTCCTCTACGTGGCTGCCGAAGTCTGCTTCGGCGACTGGGCCTACACCTACGCCCTCTCCCTCGGCCTGGGCGATGCGGCCGGCGCCGCCTACCTGACCGCCGCTTTTTGGGGCGCCTTTATGGGCGGGCGGCTCTTGGGCGTGGGCCTGGCCGCGCGCTTTTGCCCCGAGCGCATCCTGCTGGGCGACCTGGCGGGCTGCCTCTTGAGCCTGGGCGTCATCTTCCTCCTGCCCCGCTCCGCAGTGGCCCTGTGGGTGGGCACGCTGGGCCTGGGGCTGAGCATGGCATCCATCTTTCCCACTACCTATACCCTGGCCGGGCAGCGGCTGAGCATCAGCGGCCGCATCGCCGGGTGGTTTGCCGCGGGCGCCAGCGCGGGGGGTATGCTCCTGCCGTGGGTGGTGGGGCAGCTCTTCGAGCCCGTGGGCCCGCGGGTGACGGTGTGGGCGCTCGGGGTGGATTTGCTGGTGGCGGCGGGGGTGTATGCGGCGCTGGTAAGGCGTGAAGCGTGATGCCTGAGGTCGCTATGGCGTATTAACGGATCAGGCGCCGGCCATAGCGCAATGCTGCAAGCACAGCCCCCGCAATGAGCACATGCCCCAGCAGCACCGCCCAGAGATCCCCACTGAGATCGAACACCCAGCCCAACCCGGCACTGGCGATGGCGGCGACGATGCCCCAACCGGGGCGCCCCCGTCGCCACAGGGCGAGGAGGTAGGCGGCGCCGGCGAGGAGGGCAGTGAGCGGCCACCCGATGGTGGGCTGCAGGGCGCCGCGCAGGAAGAGCTCTTCCGCCGCAGCGGGCAGGAGCACGAAGGTGAGGGCGTCACCTCGCAGAACAGTGGCAGCCTGCCGGCCTGTTGCCGCGATGGGCGCAGAGCTGCCGGGCTGCCGGCGCTCCACAAAGGCGATGGCGAGAATGAGCAGCGCGCCGCCGAGGCCGATGCCGGCGCCCCAGGCCAGCGCCCAGGGGGCGGGCGGGGCGAGGGGCAGGAAGGGCATGCCGAGGTAGATGAGGCGCCAGGCGAGGCTTAGGTCGAGCAGGAAGAGAGAAAGCGTAATCTGTGATCCGTAATACGTAAGGGCACGGGCGTGTGACGGGGCCGGCTGTGGGCGAGGCTTGCCCCGAGGGAAACGGCGGGCGCGGAGCAGGGCGCGCACGGGGCGGCGCAGGTTGCTGGCGATGTCGATGAGGCCAAGAGCGCCGATGATGAGGAGGATGATGGGCGCAAAGCGGTAGCTGAGCATCGCCAACAGGAGGGCGTAGAGTATCGCCTGCAGGCCGAGGGTGAGCAGACGCCGGCCGGTGTTATGGCGCAGGAATTGGGTCATAGGGGGCTCCGTAAGCGTAAAACGTGAACCGTAAAACGTAAACCATAAAACGTAAAACGTGAACCGCAAAACGTAAGGCGTGATACCTGGGGGGAGTATAGCACAAAAGGGGGGGCTGTCAACGGATTCTTGACACGGATTGCACGGATTGGGCTCGCCGGGGGTGCAAAGATCTCTGCTTCACGACCCTCGGAACCCTGATCAGGAGGCCCGCAACCCTTCCCGTCATGGCGGAGTATAATCCGTGCAATCCGTTTCCTAATCCGTTGACAGCCCCCGTATTTTTCCGCTACAATCATCCCTCTACATAATCATCGGGCGTTTCGATCCGGAGACCTTACGCATTACGTTTCACCACGCCTCTTTGGCGCGCTGTTGGGCCAGGCTGAGGCGGCGCTCTGCACTGAGGAGGCTTTCAGGCTGGATGCTGCCTTTGCTGGCGCCGCCGGCGAGGGCATCGGCGCGGGCGAGGATGCCCTCAGTATTGGCGAGGCCGTCGAGCCAGCGTTGAGGGATGTTCGAGGCGCCCCAGCGGGCGCCGGCGAGGGCGCCGGAGATGGCGCCGACGGTGTCGGCGTCGCCGCCGAGGTTGACGGCGCTGGTGACGGCCTGCTCAAAGTTGGGCAGGTGCAGGGCCAGATAGATGGCCGTGGGCACCGAGGCGCACGCAAAGCTATCACTGGGGCTGGTGATAGGATGCGGGGGCTGTTGGCGGTTGGCCTGAATGACGATGGTGCGCAGGACCTCCCAGGTGGGCGCTTCCCAGAGTGGGTCGAGCAGCAGGAGCGTGCTGGAGAAGCGGGGCGGGGCCGGCTCGTGACCGTTGGCGAGGGCGATTTCGGCTTCCATGGCGGCTGTAGCGGCGGCGCGCAGGGCCGCCCGTTCCTCGTCGGGAGAGCCTACGGTGTGTACGGCCAGATGGGCGACGAGGCAGGCGACGGCTACGGCGGCGGCGATGGCGCGCGAGTCGCTGTGAGTCTGCCGGCTGGCCTGGACGGCGGCCTGGCGCAGGCGCGTTGATTCGCCGGCATAGTAGAGGCCCAAGGGAGCGATGCGCATCGCGGCGGCATTGTCTGCCAGAGGGAAGCCCGTCTGGTTGGTCCTGCCCGGGGCCGCGGGCTGCAGGGCGGCGCGCAAGGCGCTGGCCGGGCTGTCGCGCAGAGCGCCGCGTGGCAGCCCGGGGCAGGGCTGGCTCAGCTCGATGTATTTTTGGCGGGCGGCTTCCGGATCAAAGTAGCGGTTCTCGACCAGAACATCGGCGATGACCAGGGCCTGTTGGGTATCGCCGGTATAGAGGCCTGGCAGACGATAGCGCCCGCGCGCGGCCGCCCGCTGTTGGCCGTCGATATAGTCCTGCACGGGGCCATAGGTGCGCAGGATGTAGCTACGGCTCAAGCCCTCTACCGGCGCCCCCAGTGCATTGCCGACTGCCTGGCCCAACAGGCAGCCCCGCGCTTTGTCGATGGTGATGGCCACTCGGCCCTCCTTATAATAGACGGTGCGGAGACCGGGGGACCAGGAAGTGTACCCTCCAGTTCCCGCAGGTTTATTTGCGCGCATGAGGAACCTTTTACCATGTCTGTCGTCTATCAGAGGAAGCTTCCTGCGATTGGAATGCGATATAGGTTTTTTGACAGTGCCCCCGGTCTAGGCTATATTTAACCGGCGTGCTTTCAAGAGACCCTGTATTTGAGGGATGCTATGGGAGAATTAGGCGAGCGGTTGCGCCAGGCCAGGGAGGCCAAGGGCATTAGCCTGGAACAGGCGGAGGAAGGGACCAAGATCCGCCGCCGCTTCCTGGAGGCGCTGGAAGCAGAAGATTACGGCCAACTTCCGGGCGAAGCCTATGTGCGCGGCTTTTTGCGCAACTATGCGTACTTTCTCGGGCTGAACCCGGATGAGGCGCTGTTGGCCAGCGGCCGACAGCCTGCGGCGCCTATCCCGCAGAAGAATGAGCTGGGGCCATATCTGAACGAGCCGCTTGATGGGAATCTTCGGGCACGCTGGGTGCCGATGGCGGCCACGGCGCTGCTGGTTGCATTGGTTCTGATTGGGGGCGGTTGGGCGCTGGTTCGCTATGTGGTGCCGCAATTACAGGGCTCTGTCGCCGCGCAGCCACCGGCGCAGACGGTACCCTCCATGCCGAGCGCTACGGCGCCGCTGGTCGTCGAGATCGAGACGCCGACGCTCTCGCCCACGTTGACGGCGACGAATACGCCGCTGCCCGAGGCGTCGGTTTCGGCGCAACTGACCGCAACTGCAGAGGTGTTGGAGCCGACCCAGACGCCGTCGGTGGCGAGCGTGACGACGAGCGGGCTGCAGTTGCGGCTTGAGGCAACGCATCGCTCTTGGGTCTCGCTGACAATTGACGGCAAGCCGGCCTGGGCGGGGACGCTGGAAGTCGGCGCCAGCAAGGAGTGGCAGGCCGCGCAGACCATCTCGTTGCACTCGGGGAATGCCGGCGGGTTGCGGGTGTGGATCAATGGCGAGGAACAGCCGGCGATTGGCGCCCTGGGCGCGCAAGGGGATTATACGTGGACTGCGAGTGGCAGCGGCTCTCCGGTCGTCGGTTCAACGCCTTCCGGCCCTGCGACGCCTCCACCGGTGAGCCAGCCCGAGACGCCGACCTATACGCCGTCGCCGACGGCAACTACCCCGCCGCCGCCCGGCAGCACTGAGGCGCCGACCGTGACAGCGACGGCCGTGCCGACGATGGCGGGTACACCCGGCCCCGTGGGTACGCCCCCATGAGGCGAGGCAGGATGAAACTGCAGATCAATGCGGATGAGAGCGATCGCTGATGGGTGATCGCTCTACCGCTTTCAGGAGTTCTTGTGCGCTTTTACTTGATTAGCCTGGGTTGCCCGAAGAATACGGTCGATGCCGAGGGCATGGCTATGCGCCTGCAAGAGGCAGGGCATACGCCGGCGCATTCGCAGCGTGAGGCCGATGTGCTGATTGTGAATACGTGCGGCTTTATTGCCGCCGCGCGTTCCGAGTCGCTGGGGGTGCTGCGTGAGTTGGGAGCAGAGAAGCGCCGCGGGCAGATTCTAATCGCCGCCGGGTGCCTGGCCGAGCGCGAGGGGGCGCAGCTGTCGCGTCGCGTGCCCGAGATCGACGGTTTACTCGGCACACGTCACTGGTCGCAGATCGTGCCCCTGGTGGAAGAGGCAGCCCGGCGCCGGGGCAAAGGTCTCGCCTGCCTGGCATCACCCGGGCCGGGGAACACGGTGGCCGAGCTGGCGCGGATGGCTTCGGGCCCCAGCGCTTATTTGAAAATCGCCGATGGCTGCGATGCCGCTTGTGCCTTTTGCGCCATCCCACGCATCAAGGGGCCCCAGCGGAGCAAGCCACGGCCGGCAGTGCTGGCTGAAGCGCGCTCGCTGGTGGAGCAGGGGGTGCGGGAGCTGATCCTGATTGCCCAGGATACGACGGCTTATGGCCGCGATCTGGGTGAGCCACAGGGCCTGAGCCGGCTGATCCGCGAGCTGCTGGCGGGCAACCCCGAGCTGACCTGGCTGCGTTTGCTCTACAGCTACCCGCAGCACATTGATGGGGAGTTGATCGATACCCTGGCTTCAGACCCGCGCATCTGCCATTACCTGGACCTGCCGTTGCAGCATGCCCATCCTGAGGTGCTACGTCGCATGCGCCGCCCGCACGATATCGACCGCACCCTCCGCCTGATCGAGGACCTGCGGGCGCAAATCCCCGATGTCGCCCTGCGCACGACCTTTATCGTCGGCTTTCCGGGCGAGACGGAGCAAGAATTTGAGGCGCTGCTGGCCATGCTGTCGGAGGTCCGATTTGACCGCGTGGGGATCTTTACGTACTCTAAGGAGGCGGGGACCCCAGCTGCCCAGATGCCCGGCCAGGTGCCTCCTCATATCCGCCGCGAGCGCTATGATCGAGCGATGGCCTGGCAGCAGCACATTTCGCTGCAGCGCAACCGCGAGCAGGTAGGCCGCACGTTGTCGGTGCTGATCGAGGGGCGCCAGGAAGCGTCAGACCAGGGAAGCGCTGCGGCTATGGCGATTGGGCGCTCTTATCGTGATGCTCCCGAGATCGACGGCCTGGTTTTGGTGCAGGGCGAACAGCCCATCGGGCAGTTTGTGCCGGTGCGCGTGACCGGGGCGCTGGAGTACGATCTGGTTGGGGATGCGCTGTCGTAGTGGCGGCTCAAGCCGCCACTACGACCAAAATCTCTCATCGCACAGGGTGGTGCGCAGCAGGCGCTCGATGTGGGGGTCGGCGATGTTGAGAGCCTGGCGGTCGAGCCAGTAGCCGGCCAATGCCCAGGCAAAGTAGGCATGGGGCTCGGTGGGGCCGTAGCCAAGGCGGGCGAGGCGCCGTATGTGCTGTCCCAGCGCTTGTAGCCTGCCGGTAGCACCGGCGCCATCGGAAAGCCAGGGGGCATCCTCTCGCCCCTGGGAACCCAACAGATGATCCAGCAGATGAGCGCAGACCTCCAAAGGGGGGCGTGGATCGGCAATGAGGTCGGCGAGGGCGATGCGGGCTACGGCCGGCAATTCGCCACCGAACCAGGGAAGGCCCTGCGGTAAATAGGCCGTAGGTGCGGTGGAAAAGACGATGTGCCCGGCCGGGGTGGCCAGCCAGTAACGCAGCAGGCCACTGGGCCAGGGATCCAACTGCTCCAGGAAAAGGTCGGCTGGCGCCCAGGCATGGGCGAACGCCCGCCTAACCCGCAAGGGGCTGGCATCGAGGGCGTGCGGGTCGATGTGCATGCGCTCTCGCTTGAGGGCGCGCAACAGGCGTGTTCGGTCTTCGGCCATTACTGTACCCGACTCGTAATGAGTAATGCGTAATCCGTAGGGTTACCATGGAACGTAATAAGTAAGCCGTAATAAGTAAGGTCGCTATTGCGGAGCATCTATTGCTCTTCGCAGCGTTTGCGTTAGCGAGGCTGACGCAAAGCAACGGGCATGCTGGAAGAGCGGCCTTACTTATCACGCTTCACTTATTACGAGTCGCAGCGCATTACGGTTTACGTGTTACGTGCAGTATCAGCGAAAGAGAGGTTGCTGTCAACACGGCGGGCATGGAAACCGGAATGGGTTCGCACATGGGAAGTGCCCGGGCGCCGCGCGCTTCGGGTTTTGTCCGCTTCATGGCGGGCATGGTTGTAACGATCCTCGCCTTGGTGGTGTTCCTGGGTGTGAGCGCACTGGCGCTGCAGCAACGCTACTCGGGCCGGGTGGCCCCTGGAGTATGGGTGGCGGGGATCCCCCTGGAGGGGCTGACGGCCTCTCAGGCCGAGGCAGCCATCAATCGGGGCTGGGCCGAGGCGGGGCCGCGCTACCTGACATTGCAGGATGGCGACCGCCAGTGGGTGCTGTCGCTCGCCGACCTGGGCGTGAGCTGGGATGCACCGGCGACGGTGCGCGCCGCCATGCGCCTGGGCAGCACTGGCTCGCTGCTGGGTGACTGGGATGCCCGGTTGAGGGGCTGGCAGCAGGGTATGTCGGTGGCGCCGGTGTGGAGGCTGGATACGGCCCGCTGCGATCAGGCGCTGCGCGGGCTGGCGCAGATAGTGGACCGGCCAGCGCAGGAGGCGACTTTTACCCTGCAAGGCTCGGCGCCGCGCAGCACCCCGGCAGTGGTGGGCCGTGAGCTGGATGTCACAGCCACCCGTGAGCGGCTGAGCCAGGCCCTGCGCACAGGGCTGCCGGCGACGCTGGAACTGGTCGTCAAGCCGTTGCAGCCGACAGTGACCGACGGCGAGGCTGCCCGCCAGCGTGCGGAGCAGTTGCTCAGCCGGCAGGTGACGGTGGTTTTTAGCGACGGCTCCACTCAACGCACCTGGGCGCTGGGGCATGACCTGGTGGCCAGCTGCCTGGTGCCGAAGCAAGTGGTGGGGGCTGACGGCAAGGCACAGTGGACGTTCGATATCAAGAGCGATCCTGTGGCGCAATGGATTGCCAATATCGCCTCGGAGGTCGACTGCCCGACGATCGAAGGGCGGGTGACCGTTGATGACCGGACGATGCTGGCGACCATGACGACGCCCAGCCAGACCGGGCGCCAGGTAGATCAGGCCGAGGCCCTCAAACTCGTCATGGCCGCTCTCCAGGGCGGCTCGGAAAGCGTACAACTGCCCGTCAAGCTGACACCGCCGCCGGTGACCGAGGCCGATGTGGCGAAGTGGGGCAAGCTCACCTTGCTCTCCACGGGCACTTCAGGCTACAAGGGGTCAGACGCGGGCCGTAAGCAGAATATTGATACGGGAGCTTCACGCTTCGAGGGCGTGATCGTGGCGCCGGGCGAGACCTTTTCTTTCGCCAAGTATGTCGGGCTGACTACCCTGGCCGAGGGGTGGGCAGAAGCCCTGGTGATTGTGGGCGACCGCACTGAGATGGGAGCGGGCGGCGGCATCTGTCAGGTGGCGACAACCATGTTCCGCGCGGCCTTTTATGGCGGCTTTCCGATCGTGAAACGTGTTCCCCATACCTATCGGGTGGGCTGGTACGAGCCACCGGTGGGGTTGGATGCCACCGTCTATACACCCTATGTAGATTTCCAGTTCAAGAATGACCTGGGCTTCCCCATTGTCATGGAAGCTGTTGCGGACAATACCAACGGCGTGCTCACGTTCAAGTTCTATGGTCCGGGCAACCTGGGGCGCACGGTGACTATGGATGGACCCAAGATCACCAACCAAAAGCCGGCGCCGCCCCCTGTCTATGTGGAAGATGACACCCTGGACCCGGGCCAGATCGTCCAGACCGACCTGGCGCACGATGGCCTGACCGCCACGATCGTCCGTAACATCACCAAGGCGGATGGCTCTGTCACGCACGATACGTTCGTGAGCACCTATGAGCCCTGGCCGGCCAGATACCTGAAGGGACCGGATCCGAACAAACCGCCGCAGGAGCAACAACAGAATAATCCGTAGAACGTGAAACGTGAAACGTAAAACGTAAAACGTAAAACGTAAAACGTGAAACGTGAAACGTAAGGTTGCCTGGGGGATCGCTGGATGCTTCTGACCGGCTTGCCGAGGTGAGCACCTTGTAAAGTCATGCGTGCTCCGCTATGACATCCTGACGTTTTACGTTTCACGTTTTACGTTTCACGTTTTACGCATTACGTCCAGGAGGTTCCCATGGGCCTGGAGATTGGCATCGTGGGCCTGCCCAATGTGGGGAAATCGACCCTCTTTAACGCTCTGACCCGGGCAGGGGCGGCGACAGCCAGCTATCCTTTCACGACCATCGAGCCCAATGTGGGGGTGGCGCCTGTGCCCGATGAGCGGCTGGAGGCGATTGCGCGCCTGGTGCAGCCGGAGAAGGTGGTGCCGACGACCCTGCGCGTGGTGGATATCGCCGGGCTGGTGAAGGGGGCCAGTCAGGGCGAGGGGCTGGGCAACCAGTTCCTGGGGCACATCCGCGCGGTGGATGCGATCGCCATGGTGGTGCGCGGCTTTAGAGATCCTGATGTGCCCCACGTCACGGCAGAGCTGGACCCGGCGGCGGATATCGCCACCATCGACCTGGAGCTGATCCTGGCGGACCTGGGCACGGTGGGTCGCCGCCTGGAGAAGGTGCGCACCCAAGCCAAAGGCTCCAAGGGCGTCTTTGACGCCGAGCTGATCGCCCTGGAAGCGCTGCGGGCACGGCTCGATAGCGGGCGGCCTGCACGGGGCGTGGAGATGACAGAGGCCGAGCGGGCGCAGGCTACGGAACTCAATCTGCTGAGCGGCAAGCCGCGGCTCTATGTCGTCAATGTCGGCGAGGATATGTTGCCCGGCGGCGGCCCTTATGCGGATGCAGTGCGTGCGTTGGCGCAGGCTGAGGGCTCGCAAGTGGTGGCCCTTTCCGCGCTGCTGGAGGCCGACTTGGCCGAATGGCCCGCAGAAGAAGCGGCGGCCTACCGGGCCGAGTTGGGCCTGACCGAGACGGGGCTGGCAGCCCTGATCCGCGCCGGTTATCGCCTGCTCGACCTGATCACCTTTTTCACCACGACGGGCGGCAAGGAGGTCCGCGCCTGGACGCTACGGCGCGGAGGGACAGCCCTCGATGCTGCCGGCCAGATCCACACCGATATGGCGCGTGGCTTTATCCGGGCGGAGGTCATGAATGTGGATGACCTGGTACAGCTCGGCTCGGTGGCGGCGGTGCGCGAGGCCGGCCAACTGCGTGTGGAGGGGCGCGACTATGTTGTGCAGGATGGCGATATCCTCCATATCCGGTTCAATGTCTAGTCAAGGCTTGCGAAGTTTTGAGGACTCAAGCTTTCCTGGATAATCACCTTTTGACAGGTTTCTCAGACCGCCTATAATCCCCCCGGGCTCTTCTCCGAAGAGTTTCCTTCGGTCCACGGGCGACCGATCCCAATGGTGGGGCCATCAGGGGATGCCTCCCTGCTGTCCTTCGGGTTCTAGCCTCCGAGTCTGGTTCTCCTCAGATCCTCGCGCTAAGCCAGATCATTATTCTTCATAGACAGGGGCAGACACTCATGCGAAAACTCCTCAGTGCTCTTCTCATCGTGGCCATTGTCGCGCCGCTGGCTGGCTGTGGGAGCGCCGGCAGCTCGAACAAAGTCAGGATTGGCCTCATCACTCCGCTCACAGGCGACGTCAAGACCTATGGCGAGTCGGTGAAGCAGGGGGCCGAGCTGGCCATCGACCAATGGAACAAGAATGGCGGCGTGTTGGGCAAGCAGATCGAGCTGTCGCTGGCAGACGATAAGAACGATCCCGCCGAAGCCAGCGCCGCAGCGACCAAGCTCATCACCCAGGATAAGATCAAGCTCCTGCTGGGTGGGGTAACCAGCAAGTGCGCCATCCCGGTCTCTGAGATCGCGGAAAAGAACCAGGTGCTCGATATCAGCCCGACGGCTACCTCGCCCAAGCTCACCGTAGACCCGTGGCCGGGCGGAACGCGCAAGGAATATGTCTTCCGTGCCTGCTTTATCGATGATTTCCAGGCCAGCGCCATGTCTCAGTTTGCTCTGAGCAACAACATGAAAAAGGCGGCCGTCGTCTATGACAACGGCAATGACTATTGTGTGGGCCTGGCCCAGAGCTTCCGGAAGTACTACACCCAGGGCGGCGGTACGATCAACGTCTATGAGGCCTACAGCCAGAGCGACACCGATTTCAGCGCTATCCTCACCAAAGTCATCGCCGATAATCCCGATATGCTCTACATCCCGGATTATTACGGCACCGTCAACCTGATCGCCAAGCAGGCTCGCGCCATGGGCTTCAAGGGCACCTTTGCCGGCGCCGATGGCTGGGATTCGCCCGACCTCGACGTCCAGACCGTCGAAGGCAGCTACTTTACCAACCACTACTCGCCTGATGACCCGCGGCCCGAAGTGCAGAACTTTGTCAAGGCCTACAAGGACAAGTACGGCACTGTGCCCGATGCTCTGGGCATGCTGGCCTATGAGGGCACTAACCTGCTCCTGAACGCCGTCAAGACGGCGGGCAGCGATGACCCTACCAAGGTCAAAGATGCCTTGCAGGCGACGAAGGGCTTTACGACGGTGTCGGGCGATATCACCTTTAACGCAGACGGCAACCCAATCAAGGGCATTGCTATCCTGAAAATCTCTGGTGGCAAGCAAGAGCTCGTGACCAGCGTCAAGCCCACGTCAGAGTAAAGTCCTTTTTGGGGGGTAGTATCCGCACCCTGGCGGATACTACCCCCCAAGTCGTGCTGGTTACGCCTTGTTTGCTAACCTTGACAGAAAGCAGAACTACGGATATAATGCCTTTTAATGTACCCCTGTTGCCTCGACGGTGCGAACGCTTGCCAGAACCTAGCCTCTCAGTGACGAGGAGCGTCTCAGTGAGCTGTTCCAATCCGTTCGCCGGAACGCAACAGGGTGTTTTTGTTTGGCAGTTCTTGCCCCTCCATAGGTGTCCCCGATCGTATATTCAAGGAGGTGCTAACCGCCGCTTGCTGGGTCCATGTTGTGACCCACCTTTCCTCAATGCTGCGGAACAGGGGTTGGCTGCCCCGGCGTGAGCTTGTGTGGGCTGAAAGGTCCATGCGTATCGATCCTCGAATACAGTCTTGTTGTCCTATTCGGGAGGAGAGGTATCTCATGCGATCCATCAAGTTCCTCAGCATTATTCTCATTCTTGTCATGCTGGTGCCCATGGCGGGCTGTGCGCCCAAGCAGGGCAATACCATCAGAATCGGTGTCATCGCGCCGATGACCGGTGATGTAAAGACCTTTGGAGATTCCACTCAAAAGGGCGCTCAGCTCGCCGTTGATGAGTGGAACGCCAAGGGTGGAGTGCTCGGCAAGAAGATCGAGCTGGTCCTGGCTGATGACAAGAACGACCCCGCCGAGGCCACCAACGCCGCGACCAAGATGATTCAGCAGGACAAGATCCACTATATCGTCGGCTCTGTGTCCAGCAAGTGCTCTATCCCTATCTCCGAGATCGCCAACAAGAACAAGGTCGTGATGATCTCCGGCACTTCGACCAACGGCAAGGTGACCGTGGACCCGTGGCCGGGTGGAACGCGCAAGCCCTATGTCTTCCGCGCGTGCTTCATCGATGATTTCCAGGGCCCTGCCATGGCCAACTATGCCCTCAATACTCTGGGCTTCAAGAAAGCGGCCATTTTCTATGACAATGGCAACGACTATGTGAAGGGCCTGGCCGAGACCTTCAAGGCGGCTTTCGAAAAGGGCGGCGGCACGGTGCCCGTCTACGAAGCCTACTCATCGTCTGATACCGATTTCTCGGCGCTCATTACCAAGATGATGGCTGACCCGCCCGACATTCTCTACGTGCCCGACTATTACAACATGGTCAACCTGATCACCAAGCAGGCGCGGGATGCCGGCTTCAAGGGCGTCTTTGCTGGCGGTGATGGTTGGGATTCTGCGGACCTCAACATGCAGTCGACCGAGGGCGGTTACTTTACGAACCACTATTCGCCCGAGGATCCGCGGCCCGAAGTGCAGAACTTTGTCAAGGCCTACCAGGCCAAGTACGGCAGCGTGCCAGATGCCCTGGCGACCCTGGCTTACGACGCGACGAACCTGTTGCTGAATGCCATCAGCACCGCGGGCGTCGACGATACGGCCAAGGTGAAGGACGCCATGCAGGCGACCAAGGACTTCCAGACGGTTTCCGGCTCCGTGACCTTTGACGAGAATGGTAACCCTCACAAGGATATCACCATCCTCCAGATCAAGGGCGGAAAGCAGACCTTCGCGGCAGTCGTCAAGCCCTCCTAGTCTCTTCACAGCCCTGGGAGGGTGGCTCGGCCACCCTCCCAGGGGTTACTGTGCTTCGGGTAAGGGGAAGTCATGACTTACGTTCTACAGCAACTTATCAACGGCATTGCCCTCGGGTTTGTCTACGCACTCATTGCTCTGGGCTATACCATGGTCTACGGTATCGTGCGCCTGATCAATTTTGCGCACGGCGATGTGTTTATGGTAGGCGCCTTTGTCGGCTATTTTGTGTTGCGCGGAATGGCGAAGGTCAGTTTGGCCGGTGCCGGTTGGTTGAATGGCCTCATCCTTTTTCTGATTGCGGTGCTGGCCGGCATGGTCGTCTGCACCGTCCTCAATATTATCATTGAGCGTTTGGCCTACAAGCCGTTGCGCAATGCCCCCCGCATTGCTGCGTTGATCACCGCCATTGGTGTTTCGCTCTTCCTCGAGTATTTCACCAGCCTGAAGTTTGTCTTTGGGCCCGATTACATCACCTATCCCACGCCGCTGCCGATGGTGACCTGGGACGTGGCTGGCCTGCGCATTTCGAGCATTCAGGTGATCATTGCGGTAGTGGCAATTGTGTTGTTGCTGGCCATGAACTATATCGTGCGCTATACCAAGATGGGCAAGGCGATGCGCGCGACCGCCTTTGACCGCGACGCTGCCAGCCTGATGGGAATCGATGTTGATATGACCATCTCTTTCACCTTTGGCATGGGGGCGGCGCTGGCCGGTGCGGGGGGGGTGCTCTATGCCACGGCCTACCCTCGTATCTCCACATTCATGGGCATCATTCCCGGCCTCAAAGCCTTCACGGCAGCCGTGTTGGGCGGCATTGGTAGCCTGCCGGGGGCCTTTGTAGGCGCATTGATCATGGGGGTGGCCGAAGTGGCCGCCAAGTCGATCTACTCGACCATCGCCGATGGGGTGGCTTTCCTCATCCTCATCCTGGTCCTGCTCGTCAAGCCGGCGGGCATCTTTGGCCGTAATGAAGTTGAGAAAGTGTAGCCGGCCATGAAGACTAGACTGCCAAACTGGGCCGTTTTGGTGATCGCGCTTGCAGCGGGGGGGCTGGTGCAGTTGGCCGTCACCCTCGGGGTTGTGAATGCCTATATCGCTCTCATCTTCACTTACATGTGCATCCAGATCATTTCTTCCCTGGGCCTTAACATCATCTATGGCTTTACGGATCAGTTCTCCCTCGGGCATGCTGCCTTTGTCGGCCTGGGCGCCTATACGGCCGCCATCATGACCCACTACCTGGGTGAGACGCCCTGGATGTTCGCTCTTGCCCTGCTGGGGGGCGGCCTCCTGGCGGCGAGTGTGGGCTACCTGGTTGGCCTGCCCATCTTGCGGCTGCGCTCTGACTATTTGGGCATTGCCACCTTGGGGTTTGGCATCATCGTGCGCGTGTTCTTCGAGAACTCAGACAAGATCATCCCCATCACCTCGGGCGCCCGCGGTATGACCGGCATCGCTAACCTGACGACCTTTCTCTGGGCCTATATCCTCCTGCTGCTGGCCATTCTGGTGGCGCGCAATCTGCGCTTTTCGAGCCAGGGGCGGGCCTGTTTCTCCATCCGTGAGGATGAAACGGCGTCCAACCTGATGGGCATCGATGTGGTGCGCTACAAGACCCTCGCTTTCGTGCTCGGTTGCTTTTATGCCGGTGTGGCAGGCGGGCTCTATGCTCACGCCTACTGCTTCCTGCACCCATCGAGCTTTGACTTTATCAAGTCTTTCGACCCGCTCTTGATCGTCGTCCTGGGCGGCCTGGGCTCGATCAGCGGCACTATCATTGCCGGCGCGGCCTGGGTTGGCGTGCTGGAATCGTTGCGCATGGTCCTGCCGCCCGACATTCTCGAGTGGAGGTATGTGATCTACCCGGTCGTGTTGATTGTCATGATGCTTTCGCGCCCGCAGGGGATCTTTGGCACCAGTGAGTTTCGTTTCTTCATGCCGAAGCGGCCGGCGGCCCCGGTACCGGTAGCGGATACGAGTGGAGTGCAAGCCGATGGCGCCCATTCTTGAGATCAAGGGGCTTTCCAAACAGTTCGGTGGCCTGCGCGCCGTTTCAGATTTCGATCTGACCCTGCAGCCGGGGGACCTGGCGGGGCTCATTGGCCCGAATGGCGCGGGCAAGACGACGGTCTTTAACCTGATCACGGGGGTCTACCCTGTGACGGCGGGCGATATTCTCTTCAATGGCCGGTCGATCTGTGGTACTCGTTCCTGTCATATCACTCAAGGCGGCATTGCGCGCACCTTCCAGAACATCCGCCTGTTCCCCAACCTGACGGTGCTCGATAATGTGCTTGTCGCGTACCATCCCCATGCCGGCTATAACACCTTCGAGGCGATTACGCACACGGGGCGTTTTGCCGCGCGCGAGCGCGAGATGACTGAGCGCGCGCTAGAGTTTCTCGGGGTGTTTCACTTGCAGGACCGGCGGGACGAAATCGCCAAGAACCTGCCCTACGGTGAACAACGGCGCCTCGAGATCGCGCGCGCCCTGGCGGCCGACCCCAAGCTGCTGCTGCTGGATGAGCCGGCTGCGGGCATGAACCCTTCGGAAGTGGGGGCGCTGATGGACCTGGTGCGCTTTATCCGCGAGCGCTTCCAGCTGACCATCTTGCTGATCGAGCACCAGATGCGCCTGGTGATGGGCATCTGCGAGCATATCACAGTGATGGATTTTGGCCAGGTGATTGCGCGTGGCAAGCCGCAGGAGATCCAGAATAACCCACAGGTGATCGAGGCCTATCTGGGGCGCGGCGCTATCACAAGGACGGCTTTCTGATGCTGCTGCAAGTCGATAACCTCAATGTGTATTATGGGGCCATCCATGCTCTGCAAGGGGTGTCCTTTACGGTAGACAAGGGCGAGATCGTCTCGCTGATCGGCGCCAATGGCGCCGGCAAGAGCACCACGCTGAAGACGATCTGCGGCCTGCTGCGGCCGCGCGAGGGGTCTGTGCAGTTTCGCGAACAGGATATCACGCGCATGCCGGCGCATAAGATCGTGAGCCTGGGCATCTCGCAGGTGCCTGAGGGCCGGCGCATCTTTGCGCCGTTGACGGTGCGCGAGAACCTGGAGATGGGCGCCTTTACGCGCTCGGACCCCAAAGAGATCGCCGAAAGCATGGAGCGAGTGTTTGTCAGTTTCCCGCGCCTGAAAGAACGCCTTAACCAATTGGGCGGCACGCTTTCGGGCGGCGAGCAGCAGATGCTGGCTATGGGGAGAGGGCTCATGTCGCGGCCCGAGTTGATGCTGCTGGATGAGCCTTCCATGGGCCTGGCGCCGATCCTGGTGGAAGAGATTTTCCGCATCATCCAGGAGATCAACAGGCAGGGCACCAGCATCCTCCTGGTGGAGCAGAATGCTCGCATGGCGCTGTCGATCGCCAACCGTGGCTATGTCCTGGAGACGGGTCGTGTCGTGCTGCAAGGCTCGGCGGCGAACCTGCGCAGCAATCCGGAAGTACAGGCGGCATATCTCGGAGGATAGAACGTAATCCGTAATGCGTAATCCGAAAGGACATCATGGCAAAACGCCTGATGTTTGCGGTGAGTGTGCGACGGTACGCATCACGGAGAGCAATATACGCTTCGGCATGGCGAGCTTGCGCATTACGCATCATGGTTTACGCATTATCCAAGGAGGAGATCCCAATGAAGCGCGCTGTATTCCTAGCCCTGGCCATTTTCATGGCGCTGAGCGTCGTCCTCACCGGCTGCGGCCCGGCCAAGCAACAGGTGGTGACGGTCGGCACCGATGCCACCTGGCCGCCGTTCGAGATGGTCAACGAGCAGACGAAGCAGCTCGAAGGCTATGACATCGACCTCATGAACGCCATTGCCAAGGAGGCTGGCTTCCAGGTCAAGTGGGTCAATATCGCTTTTGACCCGCTCCTGGCCGGCATGGCGACCGGGCAGTATGATGCGGCTATCTCGGTCATCACGATCACCGACCAGCGGAAACAGCAGATGCTCTTCTCCGACCCCTATTACAACGCTGGCCAGTTGGTGTGCGTGCGCAAGGATAACACCGATATCAACGGCCCCGCGGACCTGAAGGGTAAGACGGCGGGTGGCCAGGTCGGTACTACCGGTGTGATGGAGATCCAGAAGATCCAGGGCTGCACCCTGAAGAGCTATGACGATATCGGCCAGGCCTTCATGGATCTGATGAATGGCCAGATCGATGCTGTGGTGGCCGACAGCCCCCTGGTGTACGGCTATGTCGGCAAGAATCCCGACAAGCTCAAGTCTGTGGGCCAGCCTTTTACCGATGAGTACTATGGCATCGCTGTGAAGAAGGGCGATCAACAACTTCTGGACAAGATCAACAAGGCCCTCAAGACCCTCAAGGATAACGGCACCCTCGATCAGCTCGACAACAAGTGGGTCAAGGCGGGCAAATAGAGTTCTGGCGCGAAAACCGGCCATGCGGCCGACCTTGCAACCGGTTGGCTTTAGGTGAACGAGATCAATCTACCGTGCGGCATCCCGTTGCCGCACGGTAGACGCTGTTAATGCCCCTTGGGAAAGGATGAGAGCAGCATGCCTGATCTGGAAAGGGCAGAGGCCTTGCCCAGACCGTTTCCGCGGTTTCGGCAGCCCCCCTGGGATCGTTGGTGGATCCTTTTCGGTGTGGTCGTGGCTCTGGTCATACTCATGGCCCTGACCAGGCCCGACCCCTATGCGCGCATCATCCGCTATATGGGTGACGGCGTCGAGGTCACGGTTGGGGTGACCGCCGTATCTTACGTGCTCATCCTGATCGTCGGTTTGATCGCGGGCCTGGGCCGCATCTCCAAGCATTGGGCGATCCGCGGCATTGCCTCAGTGTATGTCGAGGTCGTCCGGGGTATCCCTCTGCTGGTGCAGCTCTTGTTCATCTATTACGCCTCGCCGGTGGTGCTGCAGAGCTTTGGGCGTTACCTGATGGCCAATGTGCCTTCTTTCGGCGCGCTCGGCCAGAGCTTGAGCACAATCACGATCAATCCCTTTGTGGGCGCCGTCTTTGGCCTGACTTTTTGTTACGGCGCCTATGTCGGCGAGATCTACCGTGCCGGGATCGAATCGATCCCCAAAGGGCAGATGGAAGCGGCACGCTCTTTGGGTATGAGTTACTTCCAGTCCATGCGCTATGTGATCCTGCCGCAGGCGATCCGTGTGATCCTGCCGCCGCTAGGCAACGAGTTTACGGCGCTGCTGAAAGACTCCTCGCTGGTTTCGGTGGTGGCGGTGGCTGATATGACCCGCCGTGGCCGCGAGTTTATGAGCACGAACTTTATTCCTCTCGAGACCTGGACCATGGTAGCCCTGCTCTACCTGGTGCTGACTGTGTTTTCGGCGCGTATTGTTTCCTATATTGAGAGGAAGACGGCCCATGCCCGCCAGTGAGTTCAGCCCGATTATCGAGATCCGCGATGCATGCAAGACCTTTGGCGAAACGGAGGCTCTGCAGAATGTGAGCCTGAACGTCCACCGGGGCGAGGTGGTGGTCATCATCGGCCCAAGTGGCTCGGGCAAGTCAACCTTGCTGCGCTGCATCAACCATCTGGAGACGCCCGATGCGGGCACGATCATCGTGGACGGCATACCGCTCACCCAATCCAGGAACATCAACAAGGTGCGGGAGGAGGTGGGCATGGTTTTTCAGCAGTTCAACCTCTTTCCTCACCTGACGGTGCTGGAGAACATCTGCCTGGCGCAGCGCATTATCAAGAAGCGCAGCCGGAAAGAATCGCAGGCCATCGCCCGCGATCTGCTGGCCAAAGTGGGAATCTCCGATAAGGAGAAGAGCTACCCCACCCAGCTTTCCGGCGGCCAGCAGCAGCGTGTGGCTATCGCCCGCGCCCTGGCCATGCAGCCCAAGATCATGCTCTTCGATGAACCGACTTCAGCGCTGGACCCGGAAATGATCACCGAAGTGCTCGATGTCATGCTTGCCCTGGCCAAGGAGGGCATGACGATGGTGGTCGTTTCTCACGAGATGGGCTTTGTGCGCGCGGCAGCCACCCGTATCGTCTTTATGGATATGGGCAAGGTCGTCGAAGAGACGACGCCGGAAGAGCTCTTCACCAACCCCAAGGAAGAGCGCACGCGGCAGTTCCTCAGCAAGATACTGCATTAGCACATAATAAGTAATGCGTAATAAGTAAAGCTGCCATTCCACCGTGTCCTATACTCTGCATCAGTTGCATTGAAGCGCAAGGCGCGAAAAGCATTGTCTGCTCCAGCATGGCAACTTTACTTATTACGCCCTATGGCGACTTTGACCTACGCATACGCACCGTTTTGCGTTTGACGTTCTCTTTCCTCGCTGCTAGAATCCTTCCGCATTTTCCCCGGATCCCCAAAGATCACACAATAGAGGTAGAGGCGGATGCTTACGCACGAGGAGTTGCGATCGTGGTATGGCTGGGCCGAGCTCTCCCCTGGGGACCCGATTGTGGCCGGCAGCCTGGGGCGCTGGCGGATCATCTTTCATGCCGGCTGCTATGGTATAGCGGCGGGTGGCGGCCTGAAGTTGTTGTTTCGGGCGACCAGTGATTGGCCGTCCTTTCAAGGGCGCGATCCTTACGAAGAGAATTTTCTGACGGTTTCGACCGGCGGGCGCAGCAAGCTTGCCTGGCGTTATGATCCGCGCGGCCACGTGCAGCCCTGGCCCAAAGCGGTGCTGGTAGACGTCTCGCAATGGGGCCTGGATGAAGGCGATACCGTGACCTTCTATCTGGGCGATCCTGAGGGGGGCTCGCCGGGGGTGCGCGCTCAGACTTTTTGTGAGCGCGGTTACGAGTTCCGCGTGGTTGTGGATCCCTTTGCGAGTGGGCAGTATGTGGCGGTGCCCTCACCGCGGGTGGATATCGTGAGCGGTGAGCCGGCGCGGCTGGCGCTCGTTCTGCCCTCAACGGTCACTGGGGGCGAGACTTTTGCCCTTTCGCTGCGTGTAGAGGATCGCTGGGGCAACCTGGCAGCGGGCCCGGTGGCTGAGGTGGCTTTGAGCGGGCTGGATGAGCCGGCGGTGATAGCGGTGATGCCCGATGCCGGCGGCCTGGCGCGCGTGCACGGCCTCTTTCGAGGCGGGCCCGGCGTGCGGCGCGTGCAGGCCCGCGCAGAGCGGCTGGAGTTGGCCGCTGAGAGCAACCCTGTGCGTGTGCAAATGCCAGAGGACGGTGGCCTCTGTGCCCTGTGGGGCGAGCTGCACAGCCAGAGCGCCGGGGAAGGCGCAGACCTGGCTGCGGATTGGTTTCGCTATGCGCGCGATGCTGCGGCGTTGGATTTCTGCTCGCACCAGAGCGATGCGTCGCAGCTCAGCGCCCAGTCTTGGCAGGAATTGCAGGCGCTGGCAGCGCGCTATTACGAGCCCGGGCGCTTTGTGACGCTGCTCGGTTACCGGTGGGCGGGCAACACGGCTGGCGGCGGGGCGCACGCCTGTGTCTTTCGCACGGCATCGGCGCCGCTCTTCCGCTGCCGCGACACACAGGCCAATGAGGGAGATGATATCTGCTACCCCTTGCCAGCGCTCTACGCGGCCCTGCGCGGCCGGCAGGCTTTGCTTATTGCTGGTGCGGGCTGCCCGGCGGCGAACCCCGAATTCTATGATCCTGAGCTGGACCGGTTGGTACAGGTGCACAGTGCAATGGGCGACTCGCCGTGGATGTTTGCCGAGGCGTTGGCTCGAGGCTGGCAGGTGGGCGTGGTGGCGGCGGGTGATGACGGCCAGGGGAGACCCGGGGTGAGCTACCCCGGTTTGGGCGAGCAAGTTACACGGGGCGGGCTTACCTGCGTCTATGCTACGGCGCGCACTCGCGAGGCCGTCTGGGATGCTCTACATGCGCGGCGCTGCTATGCGACTACAGGCGAACGCATCCTGTTGGCGGTGCAGGCCGATGGCCATCTGATGGGTGAGCACTATGTGGCGGGGCAGGCCCCTCGGCTGACTGTGCGTGTTTCGGGCACTGCAGAGATCGAGCAAGTGCGCATTTACCGGGGGACCGACCTGGCCTATACCTATCCGGAGCGCGACCCTGGCCGCACGCGTTGGCTGCGCGTGCGCTGGGGCGGGGCGCACGCCCGCGACTGGCCCCGCTGCCTGCCCTGGGATGGCAACCTGCGCTTTGAGCGTGCCCGCATTACACAGGCAATTCCCTATGGCTTTTACTCAGCAGGGCGTGGTATTGTGCGCCAGGATGAGCAGGAGATCAGCTTCCGCTCGGTTACGGCCGGTAATGAGAACGGCCTGCTGATTGAGGTAGATGGCCAACCCGATGCCACTCTCGAGTTCCACGTGCCGCTGACCTTCTTCTCGGTTGCGCTCGCCGACCTGCCTTATGAGCGGAAGCTCGGGGGCGATGGCCTGTTTGTGCGCGTGGAGCCCTGCCCCGAGGGCAGCGGCAGGCTCGACCTGGAGCTCTTCTGGCAGGAGCCGGTGCTGCGGCCAGGGATCACGCCCTACTATGTGGTGGTGCGCCAGATGGATGGTGCGCAGGCGTGGAGCAGCCCGATTCTGGTGGAAGGGTCTGGTCAAGAACACTAATCTGATGTATAATGCACACTGAAAGCGGTGCCAAACGGCCCTTGGGCTCCGGTGGAGTTCAGGCCCGACTCCGATTCTGACGCGAAGAGGAGTGCGACCGTGAGAGCATGGCGATTGGGCTTGACAACGGGCGTCTTGCTTATCAGCCTCTTCCTCTGGCCTCACCCCCTGGCCCGCGCAGCGGGTCGAGGCGAAATATGGGTCGATGACAACTATTGCCCGACCTGTGCTAATGATGGGCACACATGGGGTAGCAATGCTTTCAGCTCGATCTCCAGGGGCATCGACGCGGTCGCTCCAGGGGGGATTGTGCATGTCCTTCCCGGGCGCTATGTCGATGATGTGCGCATCGATCGTCCCTGCACCCTCTCAGCCGATCTCCTGGGCGCGCAGCTTGCGCCGCGCCTCGGCGATGCAACCCTGACCGTCGCGGCCAACAATGTGACCGTGAAGGGTCTGGAGGTCACTGGCGGCAAGCAGGCCGCCATCCTGATCGTTGGCCCCGCTTTTCAGAATGATCCCATCCACGATGTCGCCATACGCGATAATACTGTGCGCGGCGGCTATTTTGGCATTGCCGCCAACATCGACGCGGCCCGGAACTATGGCAAGTTACCGGCTGCGGGCCTGCAGATCAATGATAACACGGTCATGGGGTGTACGCGGGCGGTCTACGTCTACAACGCTCGGGCCGAGATCGTGGGTAATGCGATCTCTGACCTGGGGGCGGAGGGGATCGGCATCTACTCCTCGCAAGACAGCACCTCGACCATCCGCGACAACCGTGTGAATGTGGATGCGGTTGATGCCTGCGCCGTCTACATTTTGGATAACTGGGCGACGAGCGTGGATGGCAATATTCTGGTGGGGTCTACCGATATCCTGACTCCGACAACGGCCTTTACACTCTATGGCTATCAGGACCTGTTGCTGGCCAACAACACGGTGGATGGCTTTTACTGGGGCGCCAGTGCCTGTACGGGGGGGTCCGCCAGGATCTTTGGCAACACTTTTCGCAATGCCGCTGCCTGGGCGCTCAACCTGGGCGCCCCGGTGACAACGACCCTGGTGACTATCGAGGACAATATCATCAGCGGCTCCTATTGGGGCCTGAAGCTGGATGATGACGCAGGGTGGGGCCTGCAGGCGAAGGTCATGGACAATACCTTCTCCGATAATATCATCGGCGTCCAGTTGGCTGCTTCGGTGCAGGAAGGCCAGGCTGAGCTGCATGGTAACACCTTCTGTGGCAACCTGGTGGCTGGCCTGCGCAACGAGTCTGAGGCGCGGATCGATGCCTCGGACAACTGGTGGGGCGCCAGTGATGGGCCCCGGCCCTACGGCTCGGGCGACCTGGTGGAGGATGCCGGCAGAGTGCAGGTGGCGCCCTGGGCACGTATCGCGGTAAGCACTCGCCCGGTCGGTGATGGGCGGGTGGTGGTAACGGGTGCGCTCAAGGGCTCTCGCTACGATGTGCCGAGCCGCCCTCTGACCTTTACTGTCGAGGGCGGGGTCTTTGTCGATCCTGCGGGCGCGAGCCATAGCCTGCGCGCACCTGCCCGCGGCGAGACCGCTTTTGTGGTGACGGTGCCTGCCCTGGCCGGTGAGGCGCAGGTGACTGTGGCTGGCCGGCGTGGTGAGGTCATGAGGGTCACCGTCCGCGACGGCTGCGGGCCAGGCGTCAGCGTTTCTGTGCGCAACTAACGGGCCTGTATCAGGCAAGTGCGTTCGGCGGCGGGGATGGAGGGCTGGGCGCTCCCCCTCATCCTCGCTTTTCGTTCTCTGGGCTCGACCAGGGTTGACTCGACCTGGGAGGGCACCTAGAATAGTCGGCAGAGCCGGTATGGCTCACCCATCCGCAGGGAGGCGCTGGCCGGTGAAACTCTCCGTACAGGATAGCCTGATTCCGGGCGCCGACGTGGTGGAGCGTATGCGCACGGCGGCGCGGTTGGGGTTCGATGCCATCGAGCTGCGTAGCGCTGAGGTGCTGGCTGCGCCAGAGAATCTGTTGCGCAACATCGGTGGCCTGCCGCTGGCGGTGAGCAGCATTGTGACCAATCCTCAGCAGGACCCGGTGGTGGAAGAGCGCGAGGTGCGCGAGAGCCGGTTGAGCGCCTGGCGCGACCTCATCCGGGCCGCAGCCGACCTGGGTGCGCGTGGTATCGTTATGGTGCCCATCCGCCGGCCGCATCGTCTGCCCGATCTGACGCCCCTCTATACTTCCAGTGAGCTCGAGCTGGCCCTTCTCTATCGCATCCTTGATGTGCTGGTGCCGCAGGCCGAGCAACGGGGGGTGGCGCTCTGGCTGGAGCCACTCAACTTTTACGAGGCCATGCTTGTCACGACTCTCGGCAAGGCAACCGAGATCTGTCGGCAGGTGGGCTCGCCCGCCTTGCGCCTGATGGCCGATACCTTTCACATGAACATCATGGAGCCGGACCCCCTGGCCAGCCTGCGGGAGGCGGCTCCCTACCTGGACCACGTGCACCTCTCCGATTCCAACCGCCGGCTTCCCGGGCAGGGGCATATCGCGTTTGGCCCTCTCCTGGCTGCCCTGCAGGAAAGCGGCTATAACGGCTACCTGGCCCTGGAAGCCATTGTGCCCGCCGAACCGGAGCGGGAGGTGGCGGCAAGCCTGCATTATCTGCGGGGGGCAGAGGCGAGCGTCAAACGTCGAGCGTGAAACGTCAAACGCCATTTCCCCTGCCAGTATCCCTTCCCTCAATCCTCTGCGTCTGATCGTTTTACCCATATCCCCTTTTGTACTACAATTCTCTTGAGCGTAGCTTACGGCTTACGGATTACGCATTATCCTCGGAGGTTTCCCCATGCTAGCTGCGGTTCTCGAAGGTGTCGGCGATCTGCGTTTGCGTGATGTGCCCAAGCCCGTGCCTCAGCGGGGGCAGGTGCTGGTGCGCATCAAGGCCTGCGGCATCTGCCAGACGGATTATTCGGCGTTTACCGGGCGGCGGATGAACTGGCAGCCGCCGATGATCATGGGTCACGAGATGGCCGGTGTGATCGAAGAGCTCGGGCCCGAGGTGGAAGGCTGGCAGGCCGGCGATGAGGTCGTCATCAGCCCCGTCATCACCTGCGGCAAGTGCCGCTGGTGCCGCCTGGGGATGAGTAATCACTGCAAGAATGGCATTGTGCTCGGCGGCGATGGGCAGGATATCGTCTGGGATGGCGCTTTCGCCGAGTATATGGCCGCCCCGACCGAGATTCTCTATCGCAAGCCCAAACACGTCCCCTGGGAAGCCGCCTGCCTGACCGAGCCGCTGGCCGGCTCGTACAAAGGCATGATCGAGTACTCACAGCTGCGCCTGGGCGAGGATGTGGTCATCATCGGCGCGGGGGGCATGGGCCTGCTGTTGGCTGAAATTGCCGTAGCGGCCGGCGCCGGCCGGTGCATTGTGGCCGATACGGTGGATTTCCGGCTCAACAAGGCGCTGGAGCTCGGCGTGGATCACGTGATCAATGCCGGGCGCGAGGATGTGCTCAAGCGCGTCTATGAGCTGCTGGATGAGGGGCCGGATCTCGTCTTTGAGGCGGCCGGCACCCTCGACGCCGCCCGCACCGCCTTTTCCCTCATGCGCGAGGCCACGCGCATCAACATGTTTGGCGTCATCATCCCCGGCGAGATCGAGGTCTCGCCCATGCGCATCCACTGGCAGGAGACGCGCATGGATGCCTCTTTCTCCGTCACCCAGCGCGTCATGACCAAATCCATCGAGCTGATCGGCAAGGGCAAGGTGCACCCGGAAAAGATCGTCACCCACACCTTCCCCCTCAGCCAGATCCATGAGGCCATGCAGACGATGGCGACACCGGAGCGGATCAAGATCGTGATCAAACCGTAATGCGTAAAACGTAATCGGCAAGTTGCCATGGGCATGGTCTGAGCTGCTTCTCGCCGGTCCATTTCGACAAACGACTACCGAGGAGCCCCGCAGCTACGTCATGCTGACCTTACGCATTACGCACAGGAGGAGCCATGTTGACACCGCGCGAGAACACCGACAACCTGCTGCGAGGCAGAAAGGCCGAGCGTGTGGGTCTGATGGATAGTCCTTGGGCCGATACGATCGTCGCCTGGGTGCAGCAGGGCTACCCGACACGCATGGTCTACAAGGAGGTGGGGGAGGAGCGCTGGCGCCGCGAAGACGGCCGGATGGAGGATGTGACGGTCGCGGGCGAGTACGAGGAGCCGGTGCCGCCCTGGGAGCATTTCGGCTATGACATGGTGGGGGTCGGCCCGTGGTTTGACCTGATGCCCCTGCGCGACTATGAAGAGCTCGTTGCCGAGACCGATGAGTGGGACATCAAGCGCAATGGCGCCGGCGCGGCCCTCAAGTATTGGAAGCACAAGTCGGGCACACCCGAGCACATCGACTTTCGCATGGTCACGCGCGAGATCTGGGAGCGCGACTATCGCCCCTACCTGCTGCAATGGGACCCGGAGCGCGTCGATCTGCCGGAGACGCGCAAGAACCTGCAGGAGGCGGCAGCGGCGCAGCGGTGGACCCACTATGGCAACATGTTCGTGTGGGAGCTGATGCGCCAGAGCATGGGCGACATCACGATGTACGAGAGCTTGCTGCTCGACCCGGCCTGGATCCGCGACTATAACCGCGTCTATACCGATTTCTTCAAAAAGTACTTTGCCTACATCATCGAACAGGCCGGGCGGCCCGACGGCATCTGGCTCTACGAGGACCTGGGCTATAAGAACGGCCTCTTTGCCCCGCCCCGGGTGCTGGCCGAGCTGATCTTCCCCTATTACAAGGAGATGGTCGACTTTTTCCACGGCTACGACCTGCCCGTCGTGCTGCACACCTGCGGCAGCACGGCGCAGGCCCTGCCCCTGATCGTGGAGGCGGGCTTTGACGCGGTGAATCCTATGGAGCGCAAGGCCCGGGATAACGACCCCTTTGCTTTTGCTGAGCGGTACGGCGACCGGCTGGCCTTTGTGGGTGGGCTCGATGCGCGGGTGTTCGAGTCGAACGATAAGGAGATCATCCGCCGCGAGGTGAGCGCCTATATCGAGGGCATGAAGGAGCGTGGGGCGCGCTTGATCTTCGCCTCGGACCATTCCATCTCGCCCAACACCCGCTATGAGAGCTACCTCTATGCCCTCGAGGTCTACCGGGAACACATGCTATATTGATTGAGTGGAGACAGCCGTTGATGCCAATAGCGATGGAAGCCTGGCCCGTCCTCACCCACTATGAGGGCGAATACCTGCGCGAGATCGCCTTTCCCCTGGGCGGCATCGGCACGGGCACGGTATGCCTGGGCGGCCGCGCCGAGCTGCGCGATTTCGAGCTCACCAACCGCTACGCCAAAGGTATGAACCCGCCCTACTGCTTCTTTGCCCTGCGCGCGCAGGCGGAGGGCAGGCCGGCGGTGACGCGCGTGCTGGAAGGTGTGCTGCAGCCACCCTATGGCGGCGCCTTTGGCGTGGCGTCGCCCCTGGCCGGCCTGCCGCGCATGCGTGAGGTCGCACTGGATGCCTGCTACCCCTTTGCCCGCTACACCCTCGCCGATGCGGCCCTGCCGCTCTCGGTGCGGCTGGAAGCGTTCAACCCGCTCATTCCGCAGGATGCGGAGCGCTCGGGGCTGCCGGTGGCCGTGCTGCGCTATGTGCTCGTGAACCAGAGCGATTGCCCTGTTCGCGCCGCCATGGCCGGCAGCCTGTACAACTTTATCGGCGCAGAGGCTGGCCGGGGCGAGCATGCGGCCACCGTGGCGCCGGGCAGCCTGGGCCGGCTCCTGGGCGGCAATATCAATGAGGTGCGGCGGGGCGAGGGGCTGGTGGGGCTCCTGATGCGCTCCACGAAGGTGCCCGCGCACACGCCTGAGGATGGGACGCTGGCCCTCACGGTGCTGGCGGATGAGGCAACCTGCCGGCGCACCTGGGGGGCCACGCACTGGAACCGACATATCCTGACCTTCTGGGACGATTTCTCGGATGACGGCCGCCTCGACGATCCGGCGGCGGTCGAGCCCAGCCCGGAGGGGCAGGGGCAGATCGGGTCGCTGGCCGTCGAGGTCGAGGTGCCGGCTGGGGGCGAGCGCGCCGTCACCTTTCTGCTCAGCTGGCACTTTCCGCACCGCACGGCGGCCGGCTGCGGCTGGGAGACGACCGACCCGGCGGGCGGCTGGGTGGGCAACTATTATGCCCGCCGCTATACGGACGCCTGGGATGTGGCCGTGCAGACCGCGCCGGAGTTGGAGGCGCTCGAGGCGGGCTCGCTCCGCTTTGCGCGCGCATTCGCCGGCAGTACGCTGCCCCAGCCGGTGAAAGAGGCGGCGCTCAATAACCTCTCCACCCTGCGCAGCCAGACCTGCTTCCGTACAGCCGACGGCGGCTTTTACGGTTTCGAGGGAGGCTGCGACGACCGGGGCTGCTGCTTCGGCTCTTGCACGCACGTGTGGAACTATGAGCAGGCCACGGCATTTCTCTTTCCTGAGCTGGCGCGCAGCATGCGCGAGAACGAGCTGCAGCAGGGCACGCTGCCGGGCGGCATGAACTGCTTCCGGCTGCGCCTGCCGCCGGGGGGCGAGCCCTGGCCACACGCTGCCGCCGACGGGCAGATGGGCCTGGTGATGAAATGCTACCGCGATTGGCAGCTCACGGGTGATGACGCCTGGCTGCGCCGAGAGTGGCCGCTCATCCGCTCGCTTCTGCGCTACGCCTGGCTGCCCGGCGGTTGGGATGCCGACCGCGACGGGGTGATGGAGGGCGTGCAGCACAACACCTACGATGTCGAGTTCTATGGCCCCAACCCCCTGTGTGGCATCTACTATCTGGGTGCGCTGCGGGCGGGCGAGGAGATGGCGCGGGCGCTGGGCGATGGCGAATTCGCCGCGCAGTGCGCCGATCTCTTCCGCCGCGGCTCGGCCTGGATCGACGAGCATCTCTTCAACGGCGAGTACTATATCCAGCAGATCCGCACGCCGGCGACCCTGGAGGAGACCCGGCCCGAGCTGCGCGCGGGCATGGGCGAGACGTCCCTCGCCAACCCCGACTTTCAGCTCGGCAACGGCTGCCTGGTGGATCATCTGGTGGGGCAGTACCTGGCGCATGTGGCCGGGCTGGGCTACCTGCTGGACCCGGAGCACGTCCGGGTGGCCCTGCGCTCGCTCTTCCGCTACAATTTCAAGACGGACCTCTATGAGCACTGGAACAACATGCGCACCTTTGCCCTCGCCGACGAGGCTGCGCTCCTCATCGCGACCTGGCCGCACGGCGACCGGCCGCGCATCCCGCTGCCCTACTTTGGCGAGGCGATGACCGGGTTCGAGTATCAGGCCGCCGCGCACATGATCTACGAGGGGCTGGTGGAGGAGGGGCTGGCCGTGGCCGCTGCGGTGCGGGCGCGCTTTGACGGCCGGCGCCGTAACCCGTGGGACGAGCAAGAGTGCGGGCACCACTATGCGCGCGCCATGGCCAGTTGGGCGCTTGTGCCGGCGCTCTCCGGGTTCCACTACTCCGCCCCCCAGCGGGCGCTTTGGCTGGAGCCCATGTTGGGCGGCGACGATTTCCGCTGCTTCTTTTCTGTGCCCGGCGCCTGGGGCACGGTGAGTTTGCAGGGCGACGCCGCCCGGGTAGAGGTCCTTTGGGGCCGGCTGGCCCTCGACCGGCTGATCGTAGGCGCTAAGACCTGCCCCGTCGCTGCCGTCTCGGTCGCTGCGGGCGAGACTGTGGAGGTTCGCCTGAGCCAGCCGTAGCCGGTTGCCGGGCGGCTGGAGATGGCCCACCGGAGAGCCTGGCGCTCTGGCAGGAGCTCAAGCCGGGCTATATCGAGGCGCAGGGGCGCCCGCTGCTGCGGGCGGAGATTGCCCCGCTCTACGGGCACCGTCCAGCCCGGAAATCTGGTTGTCGCGTCGCCCGAGGAAGCGATCTTTTAGGGAGGAATAGCCATGAAGAGATTTACCCCCGATCCCGATGGTGTTGACCCGAGGCTCATCCCGCAGCGCACCCTCTACACGGGCGCGCACATGCCCGCCATTGGCCTGGGCACCTTTGGCTCCGATCATGCTTCGGCAGCCGAGGTCGCCGAGGCGGTGCAAGGCGCCATCGCCGTCGGCTACCGGCATATCGACTGCGCCGCCGTCTATGGCAATGAGGCCGAGATCGGTGAGGTCTTTCAGTCGCTGTTCGCGCGGGGCTTGCGCCGCGAGGAGCTATGGGTCACGAGCAAGCTGTGGAACGACAAACACGCCGAAGCAGATGTCATCCCTGCATGCCGGCAGTCACTGGCTGACCTGCAGCTGGACTATTTGGATCTCTACCTGGTGCACTGGCCCTTCCCCAACACCCATGAGCCGGGCTGCGATGTGAACTCGCGCAGCGCCAACGCCCGGCCTTATATCCACGAAGAGTTCATGACCACCTGGCGGCAGATGGAGCGACTGGTGCGCCTGGGCCTGGTGAGGCATATCGGCACCTCCAACATGACTATCCCCAAGCTCAAGCTGCTGCTGCGCGACGCCGAGATCAAGCCGGCTGTCAACGAGATGGAGCTGCACCCCCATTTTCAGCAGCCAGAGCTTTTCCGGTTTGTGCGCGAGAACGGCATGGAGCCAATCGGCTATAGCCCATTGGGCTCACCCAACCGGCCGGAGCGCGACCGCACGCCCGAGGACACGGTCGATATCGAGGACCCGGTCATCGTGCGCATCGCCGAGCGGCTGGGCGTGCACCCGGCGGTCGTCTGCATCAAGTGGGCGGTGCAGCGCGGGCAGACGCCCATCCCCATGTCGACCAAGCGGCGCAACTACCTGGCCAACCTGCGGGGCGTTGCGGGCGAGCCGCTTACTGCGGAAGACATGCAGGCCATCGCCGGCATCGACCGCAACTGTCGCCTCATCAAGGGGCAGGTGTTCTTGTGGAAAGAGAACCAGAGTTGGGAAGATCTCTGGGACCTCAACGGGGAAATCACCCCGGCATAGGAGGATAGCCATGCGCGGCGTGCTTTTGCCCGGCGATCGCCGGGTCGAGATCAAAGAGTTCCCGGTGCCGGAGCCGGGCCACGGCCAGGTCCTGATCAAGATGAAGGCCTCGTCGATCTGCGGCAGCGACATCCGGGCCATCTACCGCGAGCACCTGGGGCATGGCCCAGAGGCCTACCAGAACGTGATCGCGGGCCACGAGCCCTGTGGGCAGATCGTCAAGGTCGGGCCAGGCTGCAAGCGCTTTAAAGAAGGCGACCGGGTCATCATCTACCACATCAGCGGCTGCGGCGTCTGCTGGGACTGCCGGCAGGGCTACATGATCAGCTGCACTTCACCCCTGCGCGCGGCCTACGGCTGGCAGCGCGACGGCGGCCATGCCGACTATATGCTGGCCGAGGAGAATACCTGCGTCGCCCTGCCGGATAGCCTGAGCTATGTGGACGGTGCCCTGGTGGCCTGCGGTTTCGGCACGGTCTACGAGGCCCTGAGCCGGGTGCAGGTTTCGGGCCGGGACCGGGTGCTCATCACAGGCATGGGCCCGGTGGGCATGGCGGCTGGCCTGGTGGCCAAGGCGATGGGCGCCTATCACGTCATCGGCGTGGATGTGGCCCAGCCTCGCCTGGAGGTGGCCCGGAAGGTCGGCGCGGTGGACGAGATTGTGCCGGCCGGTGAAGGGGCCCGGCAGCGCATCGCCGAACTGACCGGGGGCCTCGGCTGCGAGGTGTCGATCGACTGCTCCGGCTCCCCGGCAGGCCGCCTGACCGCTCTGCAGGGAACCCGGCGTTGGGGCCGCTGCGCCATGGTCGGTGAGGGCAACCGGGTGGATTTCGACGTTAGCCAGACGATCATCCACAACCAGATCAGCGTCTATGGTTCGTGGGTAACCAGCCTGGGCCACATGGAGGACCTGGTGGAGCGGCTGGTCGCGTGGCAGCTCAAGCCCGAGGTCATCGTCACCCACCGCTTCTCGCTGGACGAGGCCGCAGAGGCCTACCGCGTCGCCGATGAGGGCCAGAGCGGCAAAGTCTGTATCGTGATGGACTAATCCCCGGTCATCTCGGGTCCGTGTTTCTGTGTAAAGCCAGAATACCGACAAGTCATCGCCGGTGCGCCGGCGATGACTTGTCGGTATTCTGGAGGACAATCTTGCGGCGGCAGATGCTGACCACGGGGCATATCTCCGAATCATCTATGCAGATTGCGCTATTCGCGGCAGCAAGGCTTGATACGGGGAGCCGCGTTTGGTGTGCGGGACCTCAAGGCTCGCCTGAGCGAGTATCTGAGGCTGGTCAAAGCTGGGCAGACGGTGGTGATCACCGAGCATGGCCAGGAGATCGGGCGCATCGTCCCGGTCGCGCAGCCGCTGGAAGCCAGGCTGCAGGCGATGGTGGAGGCAGGGTTGGCAGCCTGGAGCGGCAGGAAGCCGGAACGTTCCGAGCCTGTGGCGAGTGTGCACGACAACCGCACGGTGGCTGATCTCCTGATCGAGGATCGAGAATGATCCTCTACCTGGATGCCAGCGCCCTGGTCAAACGCTACGTCAGAGAGGCGGGTTCGGCGCAGGTCAACGATCTCACTGCCGGCGCCCAGTTGGTTGGGACGGCTGTGATTACCCGGGCGGAGGTGGCTGCGGCGCTGGCTAAGGCGGCCCGGATAGGGCTGGTTGATCGCGAGGATGCCCGCCTGGCGCTGGACCTGTTTCGCCGGCAGTGGGCCGATTTCGTGCGCCTGCAACTCGGCGAGGCTACCCTGGCTCTGGCCGATGCCCTGGCCTGGGAGCATGGGCTGCGGGGCTATGATGCCGTGCACCTGACGACTGCAGCTTTTTGGCAGCAGACGATGGGTGAGACGGTTACTTTGGCCACTTTCGACCGCCAATTATGGCAGGCTGCGCAGGCAGCGGGTATGGCTGTCTGGCCGGCGAATCACGCATAGCCGGCCCGCCGGCACAGGGGCGTGTTGGGCAGAGGAGGACTCTTGGGCACCATCCCCTACAGCGACGAGGAGCTCTTTGCCGTCGGTCCGCAAAAGACGCTGACCGGCCCTTACCTCAACGAGGTGGCTTTCCCCCTGGGCGGCATCGGCACGGGGTGCATCTCGCTCTCCGGCCGTGGGGCGCTGGTGGATTGGGAGATCTTTAACCGGCCCAACAAGGGCTACCGGCCCGACTATTCCTTCTTTATGCTCTATGCGCGGGCCGCCGGGGCCGAGCCCGCCTTGCGCGTGCTGGAGGGGCGCCTGCAGCCACCCTATCAAGGCTGGGCGCATGGGGAGCAGCGGTTCAGGGGGGTCGGCTTTGGGCCGGCGTATCAATTCGGCTCGGGCCTGGCGCACATGGCCGAGTGCGCCTTTACGGGCAGCTTTCCCCTCTGCCGGCTCGATTTCGCCGACCCGCATGTGCCGGTGCGCGTCTCGACCGAGGCGTGGAGCCCCTTCATTCCCCTCAACGATCGCGAGTCGTCCCTGCCGGCGGCGATCTTTGACATCACCCTCACCAATGTCACCGACCGGCCGGTGCGCGCGACGGTCTCGCTGGGCCTGCAGAATATCCTGGGCTGGCCGGAGTTGGGCCGCAGCCGCAACACCTGGGTGGAGGGCGAGGATTGCCGCGGCGTCGTCATGACGACCGAGAAGCACGCTCCCTCCTCGCCCCGCTATGGTACGCTCGCCCTGCTCACGCCGGATGCGGACGTGACCTATCAGCTGCGCTTTAGCTCGACGCAGTGGTTCGAGGCGGCGGAGAGCCTGGTGGACGAGTTCGGCCAGACGGGCGAGTTCGCAGGCCCGCGCGACGAGCGCGTGAGTGAAGATGGCCAGGGCGACGTGGCACAACTGGGGCTGCGGGCAGCGCTTGGGCCTGGCGAGAGCACCCGGCGCACCTTTGTCCTGGCCTGGCTCATGCCTAACTTTGAAAAGTATTGGGGCGCCGGCAGCGGGCCGGCCCCGTCCTGGCCTACCTGGCATGGGCGGCAGTGGGCGAGCGCCGAGGCTGTGGCCCGTTATGTGATCGAGCATCGCGCCCGCCTCCGCCGTGAGACACGCCTGTTCGCCGACGCCTTCTTTTCCTCCACGCTCCCTACCTATGTGCTAGAGGCGGTGTCGAGCCAGATGTCGATCCTGCGCACGCCCACGGTCACGCGCTTGCCCGACGGCACCCTCTACGGCTTTGAGGGCTGCCACGTGGCCGAGGGCTGCTGCGAGGGCAGTTGCACCCACGTCTGGAGCTATGCACAGACAGTCGCCTACCTCTTCCCGCAGCTCGAGCGTAGCATGCGTGAGGCCGATTTCGCCGTGAACCTGCGAGCCAGCGATGGCCACATGCAGTTCCGCACGGCCCTGCCCCCGGGCTCGCCCGCCGATCACACCTTCCGTGCCGCGGCCGACGGGCAGATGGGCAACGTCCTGCGCACCTATCGCGAATGGCAGCTCTCGGGTGACGACGACTGGCTGAAAAAGCTCTGGCCCGCCGTGAAAAAGGCGCTGGAGTATGCCTGGGTGGAGTGGGACGCGGACCGCGACGGTCTGCTGGAGGGCGCACATCACAATACCCTCGACATCGAGTTTCACGGCCCCGAGACGATGTGCGGCAGCATGTACCTGGCGGCGCTGCGGGCGGGAGAGGAGATGGCCCGCTACCTCGGCGACACGGCCGCGGCCGATGAGTACCGGCGGGTGTTCGAATCGGGCCGGCGGCTGAGCGACGAGATCCTCTTCAACGGTGAGTACTATGAGCAGCGTGTGACGCCGGGCGACGACGCGCCCTACCAGTTCGGGCCCGGTTGCCTCTGCGACCAGCTGCTGGGGCAGTGGCACGCGCGGCTCTATGGCCTGGGCGACCTGTACGACCCGGTGCACATCCGCAAGGCGCTGAGCAGCGTCTTCCGGTACAACTTTTGCGACAATTTCTATGAGCATCAGAACCCGCACCGGGTGTATGCCCTCAATGATGACAGGGGGCTCCTCATCTGTACCTGGCCGCGGGGCGGCAGGCCGAAGCGGAGCCTGCCCTATGCCTTCGAGTGCCAGATCGGTTATGAGATCTCTGTGGGCGCGCACCTGATCTACGAGGGCTTTTTGCGCGAGGGCCTGGCGATCATCAAAGCCGTCCGCGACCGGCACGATGGGCTTAAGCGGAACCCCTATAACGAGTTTGAGTGCGGCAGTCACTATGCCCGTTCGCTGGCCAACTATTCCTACCTCCTTGCGCTCTCCGGTTTCCGCTACTCGGCGCCGCAGCGGACGCTCTGGCTGGCCCCGGTCTTCAGCCGCCGCGATTTCCGCTGCTTCTTCTCTGTCGAGGGGGCCTGGGGCGTTATCAGCCGGCAGGAGACGGAGGAGGGCACCCATGCTACGGTGGAGGTGTTGGGCGGCCGCCTGCGGCTGGAGCGGGTCATCCTCTGCGGGCAGGTCTGCCCCGTGGGACAGCGAGAGCTGGCGGCCGGCGAGTGGCTGGAGTTGCCTTGACAGCCTTGACCTCCCGGAGGTCCCGAACCTCCGGGAGGTCCTCGATCACGGTGTTTGTGCCTGCATGTATTTGTAGTAGTATAGGAAAAACGAGTCCTCAGGAGGTTATTCTGGCTATGCGAGCAATGTTCCTGCATGGGCCGAAGGATCTGCGCCTGGGCGAGATGCCCAAACCGGTCCCCGGCCCCGGTGAAGCCTTGGTGCGGGTCAAGACCGTGGGCATCTGCGGCTCGGACCAGCACAATTACCTGTTCGGCGAGATCGGGGGCGTTTTCCTCAAGGAGCCCCTGGTGATCGGCCACGAAGTGAGCGGGGTGGTGGAGGCCCTGGGCCCGGGGGTAGAGGGGCCGGCTGTAGGCACGCCTGTGGCTGTGGATCCCAGCATCTCCTGCGGCCACTGCCAGTATTGCCTGGAGGGCTACCCCAACCTCTGCCCCCAGAACCGCTTCTTCGGCGGGCCACCCGTCCATGGCGGCCTGTGCGAGTATCTGACGCACCCAGCCGAGCTCCTCTTCCCGCTGCCCGCGGGGATGAGCTATGACGAGGGGGCGCTGTTGGAGCCCATGGGCGTTGCCCTCTATGTGGCCGGCCTGGCCGATGTGCGCCTGGGCGACCGGGTAGCCGTCCTTGGCTGTGGGCCGATTGGCCTCATGACCATCCAGATGTTGCGCCTTTCCGGCGCTGTGGAGATTTTGGCTACTGATGTGGTGCCGGACCGCTTGCAGGCGGCGCAGCGGCTGGGCGCTGACTGGGTCTGCCATGCCGGCGAGCAGGATGCCGTGCGCGCCATCAAGGAGCATACCGGGGGCCGTGGCGTGGATGTGGTCATCGAGGCGGCGGGGGTGCTGGAGACGGTGCCCCAGGCCGTCGAGGCCGTGCGGCCGGGCGGTACGGTGGTTATCGTCGGCATCCCACCCGAGGACCGCATCTCTTTTGTCGTATCAACGGCCCGGCGCAAGGGGCTGACGATCAAGTTCGACCGGCGCATGGCCCACACTTACCCGCGCTCCATCGACCTGGTCGCCAGCGGCCGGGTGAATATCCGTCCCCTTGCTACCCATCACTTTCCCCTGGAGCGGACGGCGGAGGCCATCGAGCTGGTGTTGGCGCGCAGGGATGGCGTGCTCAAAGCGATGATTGAGGTCTAGCCTTTATGGGTGTGGAGTGTGCCCCGGCGCACACTCCACACCCGGGGGTGGTAACGGATGAACCTGCAACGAGGCATCTTCCAGGGGGCGTTTCCCCCCGGCCTGGACCTGGTTTCCTGTTTTCGCCTGGCCCGGCAGGCCGGGTTCGAGGGGGTAGAGCTGACGCTGGAGAGCGCCGCACCCCTGCTGCCGGAGGCCCGGGACGATACGACGGCCAGCACAGCAGCGATCGAGCGCAGTGTGGGGGTCGCGTCGCTGCGGCCGGGCGGGCTGCGGCTCGAGTCGACCCCGGCCGAGATCGCTCTCATCCGCCGTCAGGCTGAGGACGAGGGACTCAGAATTGCCAGCGTTGCGCAGATGCTGCTTTTCTACTATCCGCTCAGCAGCCCGATCCCCGCTGTGCGTGCACACGCGCTGCGCATCGTGCGCGCCATGCTGGAAAGCGCGGCGCAGTTGGGCGCCGATCTGATCCTGATCTGCCCCGCGATGGTGACGCAGGAGGTGCCGTATCAGGAGGCCTGGGCGCGCTCGCAGGAGGCGCTCTCGACCCTGCTGCCCCTGGCGGCGGAGCTCGGTGTGGCCATCGGCGTGGAGAATGTCTGGAACAAATTCCTGCTCAGCCCCCTCGAGTTCTGCGCCTATCTCGACGCTTTCCACAGCCCCCTGGTGGGCGCCTATTTCGACGTGGCCAACGTCCTGCGCTACGGCTACCCCGACCAATGGATCGAGCTGCTGGGCCCGCGCCTGAAGCAGGTCCACTTTAAAGACTACCGGCTGGATGTGGATGACATCCGCGGCTTTACCCAGCTTTTGCAGGGCGATGTGCCCTGGCCGCGCGTCATGCAGGCGCTTAAGAGGGTGGGCTATGCCGGCTGGGCCGTGGTGGAGGTCCCCCCTTATCGGGAGCGGCCGGAGCAGGCGCTCTTTGACGCGGTGCAGGCGCTGGCGTACCTGCTGACGCTGCTATAAGAAGGAAAAGAGGGGAAAAGGGCAAACAATGGGGGAGGATCGGATGAAAATACGGGTTGCTGGGGCGCAGCTGGCGGTCAAGATGGATATCGAGGCCAATACCGAGGCCATTCTGAGGGCGATCGAGTTCGCGCGGGCGGAGCGGGCGGAGATCCTCCTTACGCCGGAGGGCTCTCTGAGCGGCTACACGCCGCATTTCGATGCGCGGGTCGTCTCCATCGCCCTGGAGCGCGTGACGGCGGCGGCGCGGCGGGCAGGGGTCGGGCTGGCCTTGGGCACCTGCTTCATCGAGCCGGAGGATGGCCTCTGCTACAATCAGATTCGCTTCTACCAGCCCGATGGCGCCTACCTGGGCTTTCACAGCAAGACCCTCCGCTGCGGCAGCCTGAGCGATCCGCCCCTGGGCGAGATCAACGACTATGCCGTGCGCCCGCTGCGCACCTTTGACTATGGCGGCATCCCCATCGGCGGGCTCATCTGCAACGACCTGTGGGCCAACCCTCAGTGCACCCCCATGCCCGACCCGCATTTGACCCAGCAACTGGCCACAATGGGGGCGCGCATCATCTTCCACGCCGTCAATGGCGGCCGCGACGGAGGGCCCTGGTCCGAGGTGGCCTGGCGCTATCACGAGGCCAACCTGCGCATGCGTGCCGCGGCGGGCCGGGTGTGGATCGTCACCGTCGATAGCAGCGAGCCGGTGCACCTGCGCTGCTCGGCGCCCTCGGGGGTCATCAGCCCGGCAGGAGCGTGGGTGTGCCAGACGGAGCCGGTGGGCGTGCAGTATTTCGTGTGGACTATAGACCTGGGCTAGAGAAAGCCTCTAGACAGAGAGCGCATTGGCCTGCCCTGGCCTGTGGTCAGACAATTTGAGATAAGGCTTTCTCTTGAATTGTCTGGCCTGTAGTGGGAATGATTGCGAATCCACGACTGCCCGCGTATAATGCATACAAATTCTATGTTGTCCGATTAACCTTGGCGCGCACGGCCAGCGCCTGTCCCGCGGGGCCAAGTCCCCGCACTGAGAGTGCAAAGCCCCCTCAAGGGGGTGATCAGCCCGAAAAGGGGCCCGGGGCTAAAGCCGCCGGGCTGAGAAAAGCAAAGCCCTTCGGGCTCGTGTGGGGCAGATCTGTTCTGCACAGCGATGTCAGGCGCTGTATGAGCCCCGGAGGGGCTTTGCCTTTCTGAGCCTCGGGCGGCCTTGGTCGAGCACGCAATCGAGTTTACCAACGGTATCGCGTCTTGCCTCGGGCGCCCTGGCAGGCGGCCAGGTTTACCTGGACAACATCGATACAAACCTCACACTCCCGTGTTGCCTGGAGGATAAGCCGATGACACCCGCACTCACCGCTCTACCCTGGGGGAGCGCTCACCTCTTGCCCGGGCTGCTGCAGACCCGCTTCGACCTGAACCGCGCCTATATGATGAGCCTGCGCAACGAGGCCCTGCTGCAGGATTTCTACCTGGAGGCCGGCATCGGGCGCTTTGATAACCGGCCCGAGGGCTGGCACTGGGGATGGGAATCGCCCACCTGCCAGCTGCGCGGGCACTTCCTGGGGCACTGGCTTTCGGGTGCGGCGCGCACCTATGCCGGCACGGGCGATGGCGAGATCAAGGCTAAGGCCGACTACATTGTGAGCGAGCTGGGGCGCTGCCAGCGGGAGAACGGCGGCGAGTGGGCCGGCTCGATCCCGGAGAAATACCTGGACTGGGCGGCGCGGGGCAAGAAGGTGTGGGCGCCCCACTATACGGTGCACAAGACGCTCATGGGGCTGCTGGAGATGCACACCCTGGCCGGGAGCGAGCAGGCGCTGGAGATCCTGGAGAAATGGGCGCGCTGGTTCTACCGCTGGACGGGCCAGTTCTCACGCACACAGATGGATGATCTCCTCGATGTGGAGACCGGCGGCATGCTCGAGGTGTGGGCTGACCTCTATGGCGTGACGGGCAAAGAGGAGTACCTGGAGCTGGCCCGCCGCTACGACCGGCCGCGGCTTTTCGAGGCCCTGCTGGCGGGTGAGGACCCGCTGACCAACCGGCACGCCAACACGACCATCCCAGAGGTGCAGGGGGCGGCGCGCCTGTGGGAGCTAACCGGCGAGCGGCGCTACCGGAATATCGTCGAGGCCTACTGGCGGCAGGCGGTGACAGAGCGGGGCTATTTCTGCACCGGCGGCCAGACGAACGGCGAGTTCTGGACGCCCAAGAACGAGCTGGCGGCGCGCCTGAGCGCCACGAACCAGGAGCACTGTGTGGTTTATAACATGATGCGCCTGGCCGAGTACCTCTTCCGCTGGACGGGCGACGCGCAGTATGCCGACTACTGGGAGCGCAACCTCTACAACGGCATCCTGGCGCAGCAGCGGCCGGGCACGGGGCAGGTGGCCTATTTCCTGCCCCTGGCTGCGGGCTCGCGCAAAGTGTGGGGCACGCCGACGGAGGATTTCTGGTGCTGTCACGGCACGCTTGTGCAGACTCACCCCACCCATGCCAGCGCCATCTACTATGCCAGCAGCGAGGGCCTGACAGTGGCGCAATACATCCCTTCGACCCTGGCCTGGCAGCTGGCGGGAGTAGCAGTACAGCTGACGCTCACCATCGACCCCCAGGTACGGGCCGTGCGCCGGCCGGATCAGCAGGCGATTGACCTGGCTATCGACTGCGCGGAGCCGGCCGAGTTTACGCTCTCGTTGCGCCTGCCCTGGTGGCTGGCAGGCGAGGCTACGGTCACGGTAGATGGCGAGCGGCAGCATATCGCTTCCGCGCCTGCGAGCTTCATCCATCTGCGCCGCACCTGGCAGCACAACCGCGTGCGCCTCGAGCTGCCCAAGCGCCTCTGGACGTGCCCCCTGCCCGACGAGCCGGGCACGGTCGCCTTTATGGATGGGCCGGTAGTGTTGGCCGGTCTCTGCGATGAGGAGCGCGCCCTGTATGGCGACCCGGCGCACCCCGAGGCCTTGCTCGCTCCCGATAATGAGCGCGAGTTCGATACCTGGTTGGGCGGCTATCGCACCGTGGGCCAGGACCGCGGCGTGCGCTTCCGCCCGCTGTACGAGATCGCCGACGAGCGCTACACGGTGTATTTCCCGGTGCGCCCGCGGGTGTAGCCATGGGAACTCATGAGTTCCTATGAGTTCCCATGGCTACGACCACGTGTCTAAGATCGAGAGCCTGAGGAGGCAAGTCATGCAGTACCGCAAATTCGGCAAGCTGGATTGGCAGGTTTCGGCGTTGGGGTTCGGCTGCATGCGGCTGCCGACCCTGGAGGGAGATCGCAGCCGCATCGACGAGCCCGAGGCGACGCGCATGCTGCACTGGGCCATCGATGCCGGTGTGAATTATCTGGATACGGCTTACCCCTACCACGATGGCAACAGCGAGCGGGTGGTGGGCCGGGCGTTGCAGGGGGGCTACCGCCAAAAGGTGCGGCTGGCGACCAAGATGCCGACCTGGCTCATCGAGTCGAGCGCCGACTTTGACCGCTACCTCAACGAGCAGCTGCAAAAGCTTGGCACCGACCACATCGATTTCTACCTGCTGCACGGGCTCAGCGCCGAGCGCTGGCCCAAAGTGCGCGACCTGGGTGTGCGCGAATGGGCGGAGGGCGCTATCGCCTCGGGCCGCATCCGTCATATCGGGTTCTCCTTCCACGACAAGACGGATGTGTTGCGACAGATCATCGATGAGTATGACCGCTGGGCCCTGTGCCAGATCCAGTACAACTATATGGATGTTGAGAATCAGGCTGGCACGGCGGGCCTGCGCTATGCGGCGAGCAAGGGCCTGGCCGTGGTGGTGATGGAGCCCCTGCTGGGCGGCCGGTTGGTCAACCCGCCGGCGGCAGTCCAGGCCCTTTGGGATACGGCGCCCGTCAAGCGCTCACCATCCGACTGGGCCCTGCAGTGGCTGTGGAGCCAGCCCGAAGTGTCGGTGGCCCTGAGCGGCATGAGCGCCATGGAGCAGGTGGAGCAGAATCTGGCCAGCGCCGCTGCGTCGCGCGTCGGCCTGCTGACCGCGGAGGAACTGGCCCTGGTCGACCATGTGCGGGCGGCGTACCAGGCGCTCTGCCCCATCCCTTGCACGGCGTGCAACTATTGCATGCCCTGCCCCAACGGTGTGGCCATCCCACAGAATTTTGCCATCTTTAACAACGGGCGTATGTATAACCAATTCGCAGGGGCCCGCGCCCACTATGCCCGTACTAAAGAGGAAGAGCGGGCGAGCGCATGCATCGGGTGCCGCGAGTGCGAGACCAAGTGCCCCCAGCACATCCCCATCGCCGACTGGATGCCCATTGTGGATGAGGTGTTGGGGCTGGGGCAGGATTTCGAGTCGTGCACGCTTCCGGGGTGATCGAGCGGGGACTCATGGGAACTCGTAGGGACTCGTGAGCTCCGTGAGTCCCTACGAGTTCCCATGAGTCCCTACGAGGAAAGGCTATGA
>DAOTVS010000287.1:0-11282 GCA_034436375.1 Anaerolineae bacterium
CACGCGACCGGAGTGGAGCCATTCGGGGGGATTGGGCGGGTTGCCTGCAGCCGGGCAGGCGCGCAGCACCTTGGCCGGCTGTTAACGGGGGCCGGCTGGACCAAGTACGGTTGCAGTACTAGGTAGCGCTACGTGGGCATGCCGCAGGCCCGGAAAGGGCCGGCGATGGCGATGCCCTCGGGGATATTGTGCAGGGCAATCGCCAGCGCCAGCAGGAGCCCCAGCCGGGGCTGCGCGGTGTAACTGGTGCCCACCGCCAGGCCCTCGGGGATATTGTGCAGGGTCATGGCGGCAAAGAGCAGCAACCCCCAGGATCACAAGTGATACGCGCTTTTCACCAGACGATAGGCAGTGTCGACGATCATTTCCCGCGCATCCTCCATATCGATCACCCCGCGCACCACCAGCCCAGCGATCCAGTTGGCATCGACGCGCCGTGCCAGATCATGCCGTGCCGGGATGGAGGGGAAGGCGCGTGTGTCGTCGTTAAAGCCCACAGTATTATACAAGCCGGCGGTCTCCATCACCTGATCGCGGTAGCGGTTCATGCCGTTGAGGCTATCGTGGAACCACCAGGGGGGGCCCAGGCGCAGCGCCGGGTAGTGGCCGGCCAGAGGGGCCAGCTCGCGGGCATAGGTCGACTCGTCGAGGGTGAAGAGGATCAGGGTCAGCCGTGGATCGTTGCCGAAGCGGTCGAGGAGCGCCTTCAGGTTGCGCGTGAACTCGACTGTGACGGGGATATCGCAGCCCATATCAGCGCCAAAGCGTTGGTAGATAATGGGGTTATGGTTGCGGAAGGAGCCGCTGTGGAGCTGCATCACCAGGCCGTCTTCGGTGCTCATGCGCGCCATCTCTACAAGCATGTGGGCCGTAAAGCGGGCCGCATCGGCATCGGTGGCCTGGCCAGCCAGGGCGCGCTGGAAGATGGCCTCCACTTCGCCGGTGGTGAGCACCTCCGTGTAAGGCGTGACCACGGCATGGTCGGTGGCCACCGCGCCCAGTGACCGGAAAAAGGCGCGCCGGTCCTCCAAAGAGCGGATATAGTCGGCGTAGGAGCCGACTTCGAAACCGCTCAGGCGTCCCAACGCGTCAATGCTCTCGCGCCAGCCCGGGGCCAGGAGGTTGGTAACGGCATCGGGCCGGAAGGTGGGGCGGACATTTCCCTTCCACCCCGAAGCGCGGATGGCCTGGTGATGGGTCAGGGGATCGGTAGCTGCATCGGTGGTGCAGAGCACCTCGATATTAAAGCGCTCAAAGAGCCGCCGCGGGCGGAATTCCGGCTGCGCCAGGCAGTGCTCGATCTGATCGTAAATGCGCTGCGCCGTCTCGCCCATCAGCTTTTCGCGGATGCCAAAAACCTCTTCCAACTCATGGGTCAGCCACATGCCTGTCGGCGTGCCACGGAAGAGGTAAAAGTGCTCGGCGAAAGTCTGCCAGATGCGGCGATGGTCCTTTTCGGCCGGGCCGCCGTCGCGCGGGGCCACCCCCAATGCCTCGAGGGGCACGCCCACAGAATAGAGCATGCGGAAGACATAATGATCGGGGATGATGAGCAGATCGGCCGGCGAGCCGAAGGTTGCCTGCTCATCGGCAAAGAGGCGCGGATCTACGTGGCCATGTGGGCTGATGATCGGCAGCTTGGCGACCATTTCGTACAGGTCACGTGCGATGCGCTTTTGGGCGGGGTCAGGACCAAAGTAGCGATCTGGTGATAACATGGCAATCTCCTCGTGGCAGAGCTATAAAGGCGGTCAGCAGATTTATGCCACAGATGGCACGGATTGGCTGCGCACTACCGCGAAGGGCTTACCCCCAAACATTGCCTGCCCCGGTTGCTGCTTGAGGGTCAAGCCCTGGTGTACAAAGCCGGTGATCCGTTTAATCCGTTCCAGAGATCCGTTGATAGCCCCCTTTGCCTACAGGTCATCCAATGAAGCCTGCAGCCTTTTTAAATCCAGCGGCACACCCGCCAGGACAAAGTAGGCCCGGTCGGCGCGCTCCACCAGGTGCTGATGGGCCCAACCCAACACATCACGGTAGACCCTCCCCAGGGGGTAGGGGGGCACCAGGCCCAGGCCCAGCTCGTTCGAGACGACGATCAGGCTCCAGTTCCCCTCATCATAGGCGGCGAGCAGGCCATCGACCTCCGCCTGCAGACGCGCCGCCGCTGCCGCTTCGGCCGGGTCATCGCCCAGATCCAGCAGCAGGTTGTTGAAGAGGAGGGTCAGGCAATCGAGGAGCACCACCTCGGCCGCGCCCGCCCCCTGCCGGAGCGCCTGGCCTACGGCCAAAGGCGCCTCCAGGGTCCGCCATGAGGCCGGCCGCCGGGCACGGTGCCGCCGGATACGCTCGGCCATCTCTGTGTCGCGCGCCTCGGCAGTAGCGACATAGAGCACCCGCTCTCCCATGCGGCCGGCCAGGTCCTCTGCCAGGCGGCTCTTGCCAGAACGAGCGCCGCCCAGAATGAAAATGAGACGTTTCATGTCCCCGCTTTCTCTGCCTGCCCTTCGTCCTGCGTGCGCCGCCAGAGCGCCTCGGCCAGGTCCCAGGAGTCGAAAAAGGGCTGCTCGCCGAAGCATTCGATGGTGACTACCCCCCTGTAAGGTTGCCGCCGCAGCAGCCGCAGCAGGGCCAGCAGCAGGCCTTGGTCCAGAGTCGCCAACTCGCGGTGGTCCTTGCCCTCGGCCAGGCCGTGCAGATGGATGGCACGGGTGTGCGCGATATGCTCCTGCAGCACTGGCAGGGGGTCGCTGCCCTGGCGGAGGCAGTGCCCCAGGTCAAAGCAAAAGCTCACCGGTAGCCGCTCCAGCAGGGGGTCGAGTTGCTCTGGCGCATAATCGGGCAGGTTCTCCACCGCCAGGAGATCGAGCTTGCCGACCTCCTTGCCCAATGCCCGTAACGACTCGGCTGCGCGCTCGTGCCAGGGGCCCCACTCCGGCCCTCCACCCTCGCCCTGCACGTGCACCACATAGGCCCAGGGCGCCACCGGGCGTGTGGCTGCAATGACCCGCCGCGCCGTCTCGACCGAGGCCAGCCGTGTGGCCTCGTCTTCCGCCGCCAGCTGCAGGTCCAGGGGCAGGTGCACCGTGTAACTGTGGCAATAGGCAGTAGCCAGGCGCGCCAACTCCTGCGCCACCTCAGGCCCGGGCAGGCCATAGGTCACCTCGAAGACCAGCCATTCGATATCTTGCACGAGGCCGGCCAGTTTGTGTGCATTCGGCAGCACATCATCCGGGTAAACCCAGCTCGGCGCCCCCAGGCGTAAGGCAGACTGTACGGACATCGGAACAACTTTCTAGGAACGGAGGACAGAGACATAATGCGTGATACGTGATGCGCAAGGTCGCCATGCCGAAACTCGTGCCGCTCAACAAAGCTCTCTCCCGGCGAACTGCTGTTGAGCAACACGTATTGCGCCAGGGAAACCTTACGCATCACGCATTGCGTATCACATCCCCCACTCTTACATGAACCGCAGCGCCGCTACGGCCGCTACGAGCCACGCCGCCTCGGTCAACTCGGCGATAGCCCCATAGGTGTCACCTGTGAGGCCCGGAATACGGGTGCGGATCCAGGCGATCAGCAGGACTGTGAAAGCCCAGGTCGCCGGCAGGGCTGCCAACCCCCACCAGCGCCAGGCGGCGAGGACAACCGCCAGAGCAATGGCCGTGGCAATAACCAGCTCGCGCCGCCCCGATCCCTCCTTGACCAGGCGGCCCAGGCCGGGACCCGAGCGTGCATAGGGGATGCGGATCACGGCATAGACCAGCCCCCAGCGTGCCAGCACGGGCGCTCCGATCAGAAGCGCAAGGCGCAAAGGCCCCGTCAGGCTTGCCAGCGCGGCGAACTTGACCAGAAGCAAGAGCACACCGCCCACCACGGCAAAAGAGCCGGTGTGCACATCGCGCAGGATCTCCAGCCGCCGCTCAGGGCTCACGGGCGCCAGCAGGCCATCGCAGCAATCCAGAAAGCCATCCAGATGCAGCGCGCCTGTCAGGCTCACCCACAGCGCCAGGACGAGGGCCGAGCGCAGCAAGAGCGGAAAGGCAAGCCCCAGGGCCCAATCCGCCCCCGCCAGGATCAGCCCGATCACCAACCCCGCCAACGGGTAAAACGCCGACGCGCGGCGCATGGCGCCCGGCGGCAGCTCCGCCCGCAGCGGGATGGGCAGGATGGTCAGGAACTTGAGCGCGAGCAGGATATCCATGGGCAAAGTATACTCCAGGGGGAAAGAAGGGGGAAATGCGACGTAATTCCTGGTCTATGCAGTGCAATGCGCAAGGCCATCACAGTGTATTCTGGCCGTCATTCGCGCACTATCGCGGGTGAAGAGAACGGAATGGCGTCGTTGCCCTGCCCGCTTGCAGGCAGAGCAACGACGCCATTCTCAGGGTTGGGTGGGCAGGCCAGCGTCTTCCCAGGCCTGCAGGCCCCCCTTGATCACATAGAGGTTGCGCGCTGCAAAACCCAACTGGTTCAGTGTGAGCGCCGCACGGGCGCTGGTATGCTCGGCCGGTCAGGTGCAGTACAGGATCAGGATCTTGTCCTTCGGCAGCGTGCTCAGATGGCTCTGAATCTGATCCTCCGGAAGGGAAATCGCACCGGCGGCATGCCTGGTCTGAAAGGATTCCGCCGGGCGGGTATCGTACAATACAGCCTCGTCCTTATCCAGTAACACCTTGGCGGCCGCCGGCTCAATACGGTGTACCTCGTCGGCGGTCGTCATGAGCCCCAGGGTTGTCGGCGCGGCCTGCGTTGGGGTGTTGCCGGGCAGCGCCGCAGTCACTGGCGTGGGTTGCGCCTCAGCAGCGGGGGGCAGCGTTGGGGCTGTTACCGTTGCCGGGGTAGCCTGGCCCGGGTTGCGAGTGGCTGAAGCCCTGGTGGCCAGCGAGCCTTTGACGCTCGTCTGCCCAAAGAGAAAGGCGAGCAGAAGCGCGGCGGCCAGCGCCGCGGGGCCGAGCCATAAGAGCGGGACAGATCGCTGGCGCCTTTTGGCCCTGGCGCTTTTCTGTTCAGGCGTCAAGTTCTTGCCCTGCATAGAGCGTGATATTCCTCCGCAGTACATAGCCTTCCGGCTGCCCTTTGCAGCGGATGGTGATTCAGGATATCATGGCTGCGCGGAAAAGGATAGGGCCAAAACGCGCCGTCTGTGCAGGCCAAATGCCCCTTGCCGGGCCGACCTGGCACGCTCCTTGCCAGAATGGCGGAGGATGCGGATAGTCGCGGGCGCCGCCGGTCACGTGTGGGGCAGGCCGGCGATGGGCGCCGGGCACGGGTCATTCACACACGGTCACTCTTCCCCAGGCCGCGCGTGGCGCGCGCCTGTCGGCCAAGGAGGTATGGTTTCATGAGCCTTTTTGACAGTCCTCATCGTCGTTTTAACCCGCTCACCCGGGAATGGGTGCTGGTCTCTCCTCAGCGCACGCAGCGGCCCTGGCTAGGGCAGGTCGAGCATCGGCCGCCGGAGGAGCGCCCGGCCTATGATCCCCACTGCTATCTGTGCCCCGGCAACGAGCGCGCGGGCGGCGTGCGCAATCCGCAGTATACGACAACGTTCGTCTTTCCCAATGATTACCCGGCGCTATTGCCCGATACGCCGCCGGCTGGCATTGATGAGGGAGGTCTCTTGTGGGCGGCGAGCGAGCGGGGCATTTCTCGCGTGGTGATCTTTTCCCCCCGCCATGACCTGACCCTGGCGCGGATGGACCTGCCCGCTATCCGTCGGGTGGTGGATGTATGGGCCCAGCAAACCAGCGAGCTGGGCGCCCTCGACTTCATCAGCTATGTCCAGGTGTTCGAGAACAAGGGCGAGATCATGGGGGCCAGCAACCCGCACCCGCACGGCCAGATCTGGGCGAGTGAGCATGTGCCGGCCGACCCGGCCAAAGAGCTGCGCTACATGGGCGACTATCACCGCGAGCACCATTCCTGCATGCTCTGCGATTACCTGACGCTGGAATTGGCCAAGGGTGAGCGCATCGTGTTTGAGAACGAGCATTGGGTGGTGCTGGTGCCTTTCTGGGCGGTCTGGCCTTTTGAAGTGATGATGCTCAGCAAGCGGCACGTGGGGACGATCCCCGCGCTGACGGACGCCGAGCGCAACGGCCTGGCCGATGCCATCAAGCGCTTGACCGTGCGCTATGATCACGTGTTTGCCGTTTCGTTCCCCTATTCGATGGGCTTTCACCAGTCGCCTACCACGGGCCTCGACGAGCACACCATGCACCTGCACGCGCACTATTACCCGCCGCTCCTGCGCAGCGCCACCGTGCGCAAGTTCATGGTCGGTTACGAGCTGCTCGCCAACCCGCAGCGCGACATCACCCCCGAGACGGCCGCCGAGCGCCTGCGTCAGATGCCGGAGACCTTCGATTGAACCCCGGCCGCGTGCGCACGCGCATGGGGTAGTCGGTGATCAACGCGGTCGTGCCACAGCTCAGGCAACCTGCGCCGGCAACTTGCTTTCGGCGGCGATGGGGGGCAGCTCGGCAGGAATGCTGGCCGCTTCAGCGGCCTTGCGGCTGATCTCGCCCAGCGGCTGAGTGGGGGCGTCAGTTGATCTCGGCCTCGGCCTGGATATAGGCCACCGTCTCAGCCATGCCGGTCGGCCAGAAAGCCAGCCCCCCAACCTCCGGCAGGCTCGCACTTGTTACGGCTGCGGGATAGCGCGCGCCAGCCCCATCCTTACCCACACATAGCAGTGGTCCGACCCCTCATGGCAGCCGACGCGGGCCTGCTCGGCATACAGGTCGGCGGAATGAAAAACATAGTCCAGGCGTGTGAACGGGCCCAGCAGGGGCAAGACCCCCAGGTGCGCTTTATGGGGGAAGGTCAGCCCCAAGCCCCAGCCTGCCTCGAGGTAGGAATCAATGAGCACACGGGCCATATTGCGGTAGGCCAGGGAACCGCTGCTCATGTTAAAGTCGCCCAGCACGACGGTCCTGCCCTCCAGCCTGGCTGCACGCTGGGCGATATCGGCGACCTCTGCATTCAGCGCGGTCACATCGATACCCCACGGGATGCGCCCGCGCCAGCGCCACAGGATATGGGGCGGCTGGGGGTGCGCCACAATCACCCGCCAGACGGCGCCCTGCACGTCCAGCGTCGCCGCCAACGCCGCCCGACCCGTCCCTGCCGGTGCAAACCAGGCGCTGGCCACCACCGGGTAGCGGCTGAGGAGCGCGGTGTCGTGGTCGAGGGGGGCCATGACCATATAGGGATATTGTCCTTCCAGTTCCTGCCGGATCACACCGGCCGGATAGGGCTCCAACTCCTCAAGCGCCACGACATCGGGGTTCTCCCGGGCTATGGCGGCGATCAGCGAAGCAGGGGGCGGAACGCCCGCCTGCAGGTTAAAGGTCATAAAAGTCACGGAGCGTACCCCGGGCGCCGGCCGCGCCCGCGGCAGGTAGACCGCCCCGTAGAGCAGGCCAAAGAGGATGATCAACACCACCGGCATGGCCAGGGCAGCATGTGAGCGGCTCACAATGGCCAGTGGCAACAGCACGATGAGCGGCACAAAGAAAAGCGGTGCCAGGTAATCGAGCATGGCGATCAGCGGCGCCTGCGGATCGACAGCCCGTGCGGCAAAGAAGGCGAGCACTCCGACGCCATAGGCCACACTCACGATAGCGACGATTTGGGTCCACAGCGGATAGCGCGAATAGTCGGGCGGCACCGGTATAGCACCTCGCTGTCGTTCCTGTTGGGTCGTTATATCACACTCACCAGGGCTCGGACAGGAAAACTCCCTGCAATTGGCGGGCCAGGGGCGCAGCATTTGACAGCCTGGCTTTCCCCTCTATCATCGTGCGCATCCCGCTTACGAATTCTATTCTCATCCCTGGAGGCTCAAGTGAAGCAGTACGGCAGTCAGAGCATGGTTGCCCCTTTGCGGCGGGTGCTGGTGCGCCGGCCCGATGAGGCATTCGCGGTCGCCGACCCCGCCCGCTGGCACTATACCGGCCGGCCGGACCTGGCGCTGGCCCAGGCGCAGCACGATGCGCTGGTCAGCGTGTTGCGCGCGGCGGGGGCGGAGGTGATCGATCACCCAGAGCCGCAGCCCGGCCGCGCGGATGCCATCTTTGTCCACGACCCGGCCATTGTCTGCGATGCGGGCGCCGTTATCCTCAGCATGGGCAAGGCCCTGCGCCGTGGCGAGGAGGCGGCGATGGCCCGCCGCCTGGCCGAGGTCGGTGTGCCCATCCACTATACCCTCCACGATGGTGCACGCGCCGAAGGGGGGGACCTCCTCTGGCTGGATCATGATACGCTGGCGGCGGGGCTGGGTTTCCGCACCAACGCCGAGGGCGTGCGCCAGCTCGAGGAAGCCCTGACACCGTTGGGCGTGACCGTCATTCCCGTGCCCTTGCCCTACTACCAGGGCGCAGAGGCCTGCCTGCACCTGCAATCGCTGATCAGCCTGGTGGATGAAAAGGTCGCGCTCGTCTACCCGGCGCTCTTGCCCGTGCCTTTCTGGCAGTTGCTCCGGGAGCGGGGCTTTCAGATCATCGAGTTACCCGAGGAAGAGTTCCAGTCCATGGGCTGCAATGTCCTCGCCCTGGCCCCGAAAAAGTGCCTGGCGCTGGAGGGCAACCCTCGCACCCGGCACCTGCTGGAGGCGGCAGGGTGCGAGGTGGCTACCTACCCGGGGAGCGAGGTCTCATTCAAGGCCGAGGGCGGCCCCACCTGCCTCACACGGCCGATCTTGCGGGGCTGAGGTTCCCGCCAAATACCTCGCGCACCGCTTCCAGATAGCCCATGCCGTGCTCGCTATCCGGCTCCAGGTAGCTGCCCTCTGTCCACTCGTTCCAGCAGTTGATGTTGAGTGTGCGCAGGCCGGGGTTGCGGTCGAGGCGCTCTTTGATCACGGTGAGGGCGTCGCGAAAGGCCGCGGGTGGGTTCCCATCGATCGCATTCGTGTAGGGGTAGCCGATGGGCGCCCAGATATCCGATTGCACCGTGCGCGGTGAGGCGTCCCAGCCAACGGTAGCATTGGGGATATAGGGCACGGGCAGGGCGCGCTCGGCCCAATCCCAGTAGGCCAGGTATGCCTCCAGCACGGCCCTGTAATCGGTGACGGGCGACTGGCGCAGGGGCACGTGGTGGATCCACACATAGGAGCTGACGCTGTCGAAGCCCAGGTCGCGCACGAGTTGCACCGGGTCCGCCGGGACGCGCTCAGCCGGCAGAATGGCCTGCCCCCAGACGACCGCGTTGAGGTGCAGGCCGGGCAGGCCGGCGCTGCGCGTCTTGGCGCGAAAGCGGTCGAGGGCAGCCCGCGTCTCGGCGACGCCGCCGAAGCTTTCCAGCAGCCTGGTCAGGTCGTAGATAGAAAAGTAGGGGCAGCCGTCGATCGTGAAATGAGAGGGGTGTCGGAAGTAGCGTTCCACAATGTGATCGGTCATCACGTCAAAGGTCTGCGGGGTGACGCGGCCGGGGTAGAGCAACTGGCCGCGCGTGCCGTACTTACACGGGTGGATGTTCTCCCAATCGTGGTTGGCCCACATGCAGCAGAATTTAACCCGGCTGTTGTTGGCGGCGCCCATGAACCCCTCTTCCAGGGCGCGCGCCAGGAAGGGTCCGTCGTCGTACCAATACCAATCGAAAATCCAATAATCGATGCCGTGCCCGACCGCGGCCTCGATCTTTTGCGCCATCTGGCGCGGGTCCGCCTCGTCGAGGTAGCCCCAGGTGGGCACGCGCGGCTGCCGGTGCCCGGGGAAGCGGGGGGTGGCGTACTTGACGAGTTGCCACTCCGTCCAGCCCTGGCCGTGCACCGCCTCGTTGCGCGGATCCACGTGGTAGTTGGGAAAGTAGTACGAGCCGACGGTGTAGGGTTTAGTCATGTTTGCTCCTCAGTTTCTGACGTGGGTAGAGTCTCACGCAGAGTGCACGGAGGACGGTACGGAAGCACAGATGAACGCAGATAAACGCAGATGATCCAGTAGGCTGCAAGTCCTAGACTTGGCAAGTCTGGCTTGGCGCCAATGGGTATTTACCTGCAAGTTCCGTACTCGTCTCCTCCGCACCTCCGCGTGAGATCCATTTTCATCGTGTTTTGTGATGGGTTTGATCCTGGAAAGCTTGCAGGATCGCCGGTGCCTGCTCCGGACTGGTGTTGAGGTAAAACCCTGTTCCATTGGCCACAACTTGATATTGTACAACGGCGTCGGCCTGGAACCAACTGCCGGACCGCTAGTGCACTGCAGCTGGGCCACGTGCCCAAAGTGATCAAAGACCGGGTTGCGCCAAGCTCCCCTGGCCTCTCGGATTGTAGTTGGTCCGGCCGGTAGCCAAGCCGACCGCGTGTCAGAATGACAATCAGCAGCGCCAGCACCCCAAAGCCGATGAGGGCGGCCAGGTTCAGGCTGGTCACGCCTACGGCAGGAAAGAGCGGCGCCAAAACGACCTGTGGGGTATTGACGCTGGCATGCGCCAGAGATGAAGATGCTCCCCCGAGTGTGATTAAAGACCCACGTCAGGATGATCGCTATAGCCAGAACCAACAGGAGAAACTCGGAAAAGTTGGTAAGGAACGTAGCGAGGCCGGTGCCCGGCCTCCCACTTGAGCCGGCCTCAAAAAGCCCGGCAGATGCCAGCAAGTCCACAACACACCCCAGAGCAGGGTGCCCCATAGCGGGCCATAGCGCGGCTGCATGCGGGGCAGCGCAAAGCTGGGCCAGCCGATCTCCTCGCCCAGCGGTCCACCGCCAAAGAACACGGCCACATAGGCCAACGGATAGCTCACCAGCAAGACGGGCGAAAGGCCCTGAAAGCCCGCCAGCCATCCCGTGAGTTCCCTCTCACCCTCAGGCGCGGCGTGGGTGACGAGGTCAGGGCCTTCTGAATGGAACCAGCCGATCAACCCTTGCCATATAGCCTTTATACTCCTTGCCGAAGGCCTGCGTGAGTTGCTTCTCCTCCGTGCCGATGAAAATCATCACACCGGCATACAAAAAGACCGAAGCGACAAGACAGACCCAGGTCAGCGTCATCAGCGTGACGGCGGGAAGGATGAAGGAGGTCGCGCTGGAGATGCTTCTCCTTCTTGTTGAGTTGTCATGTTTTCTTCACTATCACCTATCGTACTTTACGAAATATCCCTCTCGTGGGTCTCGCGGGGAAGCAGCCTGGGATCTACTTGGTGTTGACGCTCACGTTGCCCGCGCCGCTCTTGACCGTGATCTCGACCCTGTCGGCGGCACCGTCGTAGCCCGGTGACTGGTATGTGTTGTCGTCCATCTTGCTGAACCGTGAGTCCACCATCACCTTGCCCAGCC
>DAOTVS010000288.1:0-17065 GCA_034436375.1 Anaerolineae bacterium
GGCGCTGGCATTCCCGGCCTGCGGGTGACCTTTAACGTGACCCCTTCGCTCTTATGGCAGATTGAGCAATATACCAACGAAGGCGCCACCGACTCGATGCTCGATCTGACACTCAAGCCTGCTGAGCAGTTGACTCCCGATGAGCGCGCGCTGGTGCTCGATCGCTTTTTTGACGCCGACTGGCACAATCAGATTTTCCCCTTCCCGCGCTATCTGGAGCTTTTCCAGCGCCGGCGAGAGGGGTTGGCTTTCTCTGACCAGGATGTGCGCGACCTGCAGATGTGGTACAACCTGGCCTGGTTCGCGCCCCAGTTTCAGCAGGGTGAGGTGGCTCTATCTACCGGAGAGAGCGCTTCGGTACAGCATTGGATTGCGCAGGAGGCCGGTTTCAGTGTGGCCGATGTCGAGGCGATGGTGGCCGAGCAGCACAAGATCATGCGCGCCATTATCCCCCTCTACCGCCAGCTGCAGGATGAAGGACACATTGAGCTGAGCACAACGCCATTCTACCACCCGATCCTGCCCTTGATCTTCGATACGGATGATGCGACGATCGACCGGCCGGGCACCTGCAAGCCGCCGCGCTTCCACTACCCTGAGGATGCCGATGCGCAGGTCGCTATGGCCGTGGATTATTACCGTGAGCATTTTGGCGCACCACCGCTGGGCATGTGGCCAGCAGAGGGGGCTGTCAGCTCCAACGTCGTGCCGCTCTTTGTGCGTCACGGCATCCAGTGGATTGCCACCGACCAGGGGGTGCTGGAGAAATCGGGGCGTTGGGGCTATGAGGTGGATAACCCGGAGGTGCTCTGTCGCCCGTACCTGGTGCAGGCGCAAGGGCAACCCCTGAGCATCTTCTTCCGCAATACGGCCATGTCGAACCTGATCAGCTTTCACTATCACCAGGCCTACCAGGATATGGACCTGGCCGCCCAGGATTTCGCGCGGCACGTGGTACAGGATTTTGCGGATCGTTTCCCCAGCCAGGAGGACCGTATCCTGACGGTGGTGCTCGATGGTGAGAACACCTGGGGTGCCTATGGGCCCAACGCGCCGATCTTTCTGCATTCGCTCTACCGCCGCCTGACCGAGAGCCCGGAGATCCAGACAGTTGGTCTGGGCGAGTACTTGCAGGGCAATATGGCGCGCGTTGTGCCAGCACACCCAGCGGACGATCAAGAACGCATCTATGAGCTGTATACAGGCAGCTGGATTGATGAGCCCGGCTCGGATCCTGGGGTGGACCTGGGAGTGTGGGTAGGCGAGGCCGATGAGAACCGAGCCTGGGGCCTGTTGGGGGATGCGCGCCGAGCCCTGGCCGATGCCGGTGTGACGCCGGAGAATAATCCGCGCGCCTTTCAGTCAATGTACACGGCCGAGGGCTCCGATTGGTTCTGGTGGCTGGGCACCGACCGTGGGCGAGACGCCCAGGATCAAGAGTTCGAATCACTCTTTCGCCTGCATCTGACCAATACCTATCGCCTGGCGGGGCTCGAGCCACCGCCGGCTTTGCAGCGCCCTTTGCGCCCGTGGGGTATCGTCTGGACCTTCACCCAGGCGCGCGAGGCCATTCCGGCCCACGAGGCCCTCACTGTGCGCACCAATTGCCCAGGCAGTGTCATCTGGCGACTGCTACCTTCCGGGCGAATGGGCGAGACTCTGCTGCAGGCGGCGGGCGGGGTGGATCACATCGCTAACCGCTTTGAGGCGACCCTGGGCCCCTTTGCCGAGGACGTGCAGGAGGTGCGGCTGGCTTTCCGCTGCCAGGAGCACTTGCTGGAGGAGAGCGCCGCCTGTGTTACCGGTACGGAGCGCACCGTGCAGGTGACCCCGGCTGATGCCAAGAAGGAGGTCCCTATGGGCCAGTCAGGAGCGACATGGGTCTGATCAGTACGTATGCGATGACGCCCACTCTACTTGCTCAATGGAGCCATGAGGACCTGGCTCCACACACGATCGGCTATGGGGTGGAGACGGTTGACGGCAAGCGGATGGGGACGGTGGAGGATGTGCTTTATGACGATGAAGCCGGCGTAGCCCGTTATGTGGTGGTCAATACCACCGGCGCCGAGTTTGTCGTCAATTATACCCGTATTTTGCTGCCAGCCACTCTTTGCTGCCCCAATGAGGAGCGCCACACCGTGCGCAGCGAGGCTGGGGTCGAGCAGGTGCAGAGAGCGCCCGCGTATGATCCTGCCTCTGCCCTGGGCCGGAGCTATGAGGAGACGGTCTTTACCAATTTCGGCGAGCGCCCATACTGGCCCATCTAGGCGCGGTCTGGCGCGCGCCCGAGTGGGCCCCCGCACTGGTTCTGATGGGTCAGAGCCATCTCCCCGCAGGCCACAGGTACTCATCAAGACCAGTGCAGGAAGCCCCTCAGGCCCTCTGGTGGATAACACGAAGGAGCGCAAGGGAGTAGATGAATGGTTGAGCCGATAGGGACTTTTGCGGTCGTACCTGCTCTACCTGCCCGGCTCTCGCGGCTGCGCGAGTTGGCGTATAACCTGTTGTGGTCATGGGAATACGAAATTGTGGACCTGTTCCGCCGGCTCGATAACGAGCTATGGGAAAACTCGGGTCACAACCCCGTGCGCATGCTGGGCATGATCGCGCAGGAGCGGCTTGAGGAGGCAGCCCATGATGATGCCTTCCTGGCCAACCTCGATCGGGTCTGGGATATCTATGAACGCTACATGGATGCGCCCAACGTCTGGTACCGCAAGCTCCTGCCATCGGCGCCACGGCCGCTGGTGGCCTATTTCTCCATGGAGTTCGGCCTTACTGAGGCTCTGCCGATCTACTCTGGCGGCCTGGGCATTCTGGCCGGCGATCACCTGAAATCGGCCAGCGACCTGGGGGTTGATCTGGTGGGAGTCGGTTTGCTCTATCAAGAGGGCTACTTCCGCCAGCGGCTGAATGCGGATGGCTGGCAGGAAGAGTATTACCCGGTCAACGATTTCTCGCTGATGCCCGTCCGGCTGGAGCGTAAGCCCGATGGGACGCCCCTCACCGTTTCGGTGGCCATGGCCGGGCGCATGGTCACTGCACGCATCTGGCGCATTCAGGTGGGGCGCGTGTCACTGATTGTGCTCGATAGCACGGTGCCCACCAACGCCCCCGAGGATCAGGATATCACCGACCGGCTCTATGGCGGCGACCTGGATATGCGCATCCGGCAGGAGATTCTGCTCGGAATGGGTGGGCTGCGGGCGCTCGACCTGCTGGGGATGCGCCCCGATGTCTGTCACTTGAACGAGGGGCACTCGGCCTTTTTGATCCTGGAGCGCATCCGCTCATTGATGACCGAGCACAATCACACTTTCCCGCAGGCGCGAGAGGTGGTGCGGGCGGGCACCGTGTTTACCACTCATACCCCCGTGCCAGCCGGCATTGATCGCTTTCCGCCGCAGATGATGGACCGTTACTTTGGGCTTTATGCTCATGAGATTGGCATCTCGATGAACGACCTCATGGCGCTGGGGCGTGAGAATCCCAGCGATCCGAATGCGCCGTTCTCGCCGACGATGCTCGCTCTGCGCATGTCGGCCTACTCCAACGGTGTCAGCCAATTGCACGGCATCGTTTCGCGCCGCATGTTCCAGGTGTTGTGGCCCGGGGTGCCGGTGAACGAGGTCCCAATTTCGGCGGTGACCAACGGCATTCACCAATTGTCCTTTATCTCCCACGAGCTGTCAACCTTGTATGAGCGCTATCTGGGCCCACGTTGGCGGGAAGAACCGGGGGACCAGTCGATATGGGCGGCGGCCGCCGCCATACCGGCCGAGGAGCTATGGCGGACCCACGAGCGCCGGCGCGAGCGCCTGGTGGCCTTTGCCCGCCAGCGTCTGCGCGAGGCCCTGCGGCGCCAGGGGGCCAGCCCCGAAGATCTGGACCGGGTTTATGAGGTACTGAACCCATCGGCGCTGACCCTCGGCTTTGGGCGCCGCTTTACGACCTACAAGCGCGGCACGCTGCTGCTGACGGACCCGGACCGCCTGGCCCGCCTGCTCAACCGGCCCGGGCAGCCGGTGCAGATCATCTATTCCGGCAAGGCGCATCCGGCCGACGAGCCTGCCAAGCGACTGATCCGCGAACTGGTGCACCTGAGCCGGCAGCCCCAGTTCCGCAACAATCTGATCTTCATCGAGGACTATGACATCACGGTGGCCCGCTACATGGTAGAGGGCTCGGATGTGTGGCTCAATACGCCACGCCGCCCGCTGGAGGCCAGCGGCACGAGCGGCATGAAGGCTTCGGCCAATGGGGCCTTGAATGTTTCCATTCTCGATGGTTGGTGGGCCGAGGCCTATGAGCCTTCCATCGGCTGGGCCGTTGGGCACGTCGAGCAGACCGAGGATCAAGCGCGACAGGACCGTCTGGATGCCGAGGATCTCTACAACGTGTTGGAGCAGGAAGTCATCCCCCTCTTTTACGATCGCGGGCGCGATGGCCTGCCGCGCCGATGGATTGAGCGCATGAAAGCCGAAATCCAGGCCCTCTGCCCGGTTTACAACTCGAACCGCATGGTCAGCGAGTATGTGGAGCGCTTTTACGTGCCCAGCGGTGAGCATGTGTGGGAGCTCCTGCTCGATGATCTGAGCCGAGCCAAGGCCCTGGCCGATTGGGTGGAGCGCGTCAAGGCTGCCTGGCCACAAGTCTCCATCGAAACGGTCGACATGGAGATGCCGAAGGAGATCCGGGTGGGTGATACCATGCCCATCCGCGCCCGCATCCGCCTGGGTGACCTCAAGCCAGAGGACGTCTGGGTGGAAGCTTACTATGGTGTGCTGGAGATGGAAGGTGATATCGATCCCCGCACAGCCGAAACAGTGATCCTCGAAGGCCACCCGGTGGAGTCAGGCCTCTTTGAATACACGGGCACTATCCCCGCGCGAGCCAGCGGCTCCAGCGGCTATAGCGTCCGCATCCTGCCGCGCAATGCCGATCTCGTCACGCCCTTTGCACTGCATGTGATCAAGTGGGCGTCGTGATGCGTAAAGCGTGATGCATTGCGTCACTCCACTTCCACCAGCGTATAGTCGCGGGTGCCGAGGCCGCGGCGCTCCAGTGCCCTCACCTGCACAAAGGGGTCCTTGCCGTGCAGGCGCTCGAAGAGGTGCCCCGTGTCACCGAGGACCTTGCCCTTGGGTACGCCCTGCATCATCAGGTTCTCGACCTTGATGAGGTCGAGGCTGGCCTGCTCGATGGCGACGATATCGCGCGACACGACCAGCCCTACATCCGGGTGCAGGGCCGGGGTGGTAAAGCCCCAGCAGTCGCAGAGGTAGGTCATGTGCAAGAGCAGGTTGATAAAGAGCACCCGGTCGGGCATGAACGGGGCCAGCACCGCCTGGGTGGAAAGGGCCATACCCTCCTGGAAATCGGCAAAACCGTTGGCGTCGAGCGTGATGGCGCCCTGCGGGCAGGCATTGACACAGTGCTGGCAGTAATGGCAGGTTTCGTAATCGATGACGTACTTGCCTTCTGGCGTAAAGGTGTTGGCCTTGAAGCGGCAAGAGCCGATGCACGTTTCGCAGTGGGTACACAGCTCCGCGTTCCACTCGAGGCCGCCCTGCAGGGCGTGGATCTGGCCGCGGGTATCCTGGGTCACGCAGCCCATCGCCAGGTTCTTGCAGGCGCCGCCATAGCCGCAGGCGCCGTGGCCCTTGACATGGGAGAAATCGATCAACACATCGGCATCGTGGATCTCGCCTACCACCCGGATTTCCTTGAGCGTCTTGTAATCGACCGGCACCGGATAGTAATAGCGGTCCTTGCTGCCCGAAGTGGCCACGAGCGGCGCGCCCAGCACCTCTTGCGTATAGCCCCGCTCGACGGCGGTCAGCACGGCGTCGGGCGAATCGGTGACAAAGACGTTCCCTCCGGCCTCCTTGAGCGCCCGCACCAGCAGCCGCACAAAAAGGGGCGGGATGGTGCTGTAGCCGATGCCCCCGCCCAGGTGCATCTTGACGGCAACCCGCTTGCCCTTGACCATCTCACTCAAGGGGTAAAGATCCAACACCCGCATAAACTTGGCGGGAAGTGTAGCCTGCGCTTCGAGGCGATCAAAGGCAACTGACGCAAAATGGACCGTGGCAGACATCAGAACCTCCAGTGAGTACAAAGCGGATACACAAACTCCTAGTATGCAACGGGAATGACCGATTGTCAAAAAGTGAAAGCAGTACTAACGCGCCTCACACAGCGGCAGGTGCAGCAGCTCGCCGGGATTGGGCAGCCAGAAGTGCGCCGCCAGCCCACTGATATAGGGCCGTGCATCCTCCGGGTCGCAGCTTCCCCAGGTGCCCGGCGGCAGGTCAAAGGTCCCGTAATGATAGGCCACCATGACCTGTGCCCCCGATGATTGCGCCAGCCGGGCGGAGCCCTCTGGCCCCAGGTGCGCTTCGACTGCCGCCACATCGAAAAAGAGCACGTCGACCTCTTTGATCGCGAGCAGATCGTCGATCAAGCGCGTGTCGCCGGGGTGCCAGATGGCGCCGTCAGGCGTCTTGATGAGGTAGCCGCAGCAATCCTCTCTGCGAAAGGGCTCCGGCTGCTCGTAATCGTGCAGGGCCGGCGTCACGATCACCTCGGCGCTGCCGATGCGGATGGATTGGCCTTCACTGGCCGTGACCAGCCGCTCCTGGCCGATGCCCAGGGCCTCAATCAACCTCAGCACCCGCTGGGGCGCCACAAACTGAGGCTTGAGCCTGGCCGCGAGGTCCAGCGCGGTCGCCGGGCCGAAATGATCGCCATCGGCATGGGTGTACAGGACGGCATCGGCCCGGGGAACCTCCCCGGCCTCGATGGGCAAGGGGATGATGAGGCGATCCCCCGAGTCGGCGAACTCTTTGCCGTCCCGCCGGGTCACGGCCAGGAGCGGATCGATGAAGAGGATGGTGCCCCGGGTGTTGATCAGAGCCCCCGCCATCCCCAGCCACGTGACGACCGTATCGTCGCGCGGCGCAAAGAATGAAGGATCGATCTTGGCCGGCTTGAGTGTTGTTCCCATGTCTCCATCCTTTCCTCGCAGCATGTTGGTATCTTAACACCAGGTACAGCCTCCGTCAATAACTGCCCTGGGATTGGAGTTCCCTCGCAGCGTTTTGTTTGCTATAATGAAAGAAACGCTGACCCTGGCAGCAGTGGCGGGCGACAGTGGAGTCCAAACGATGACTATCACGGCCGTCGGGTGAGTCACTTCTCCGGCATCGTCCGGGCCGGACAATGGGAGGCTGGCACATGGTATCTCGGATCGCCCAGTTCATGCCCCATCCCCTTGAGAGGGAGACAACGCTGCGCGACTTGCAGGCAGAGAACATGTTGGCCGTATTACCTCTCCTGTCGTTGGCCGGCCTGCTGCTCGTTGTGAATGAGGACCGCTTCTCGCAGCCTATGCAGGTGATCTTGCCCGGCTTGACGCTCTTCCTCGTGCCGCTGGTCGTCGTTGCGCTGCGCCCGCGGAGCTATCGTGCGGCAGCGTGGGCCCTGGTTGCAGGCTCCCTCGGCGGCATCCTGTTGGCAGCCGGCTGGACGCCCTTACCCCAGGTGGTCTGCCTGCTCGTGTTCCCTGTCGGGCTGGCCACATCCTTCATCAGCCCCGCTGCAGGCGCCGGCACAGCCGGCGTATCCACGGTGATCCTGTGGTTGGCGCCGCCGGTCCTGTTGCCGGTCGACCCGGGATTGCGCGCTGCTACCGGTCTGGCCGCCTGGACTATTGTTGCCCTGATCTGGCTGACGCAGCGCCCACTAGTCACGACGATGAAGTGGTCCTGGGAGAGCTATGAGCGCAACCGGCGCCTGCTCGAGCGAGCGCGCGACTATCAGGTGCAACTCAAGCAGACCCTGGCGGATCTGGCCGACGCTAACCTGCAACTCACCCGTTTGAACCAGTTGGCCCAAGGGCTGCGCATGGCTGCCGAGGAGGCGCGCCGGGCCAAGGAGCAATTTGTGGCCAACGTGAGCCACGAGCTGCGCACGCCACTGAACATGATCATCGGTTTCAGCGAGATGGTCGTCCGTGCCCCTCAGACCTACGGCGCCAGCATTCCCCCGGCCCTCCTTGCGGATCTGGAGGTCATCCTGCGTAACAGCCAACACCTTTCCAGCCTGATCGATGACGTGCTGGACCTGAGCCAGATCGAGGCCGGCCGGGTCGTGCTCAGCAAAGAGCGGGTGGCGCTGCCGGAGGTCATCGAGGCGGCAACCACCGCCGTGCGCCCCCTTTATGATTCCAAGGGCCTCTACCTCAAGATAGAGATCACCCCCGACCTGCCACCGGTACTGTGCGACCGCACGCGCATCCGGGCGGTGGTGCTGAACCTGCTCTCTAACGCCGGCCGCTTTACCGAGCAGGGCGGCGTGCGCTTGCGTACTTGGCGAGAAGGGCCGTACGTCGTCGTGAGCGTAGCCGACTCGGGCCCTGGCATCGCCAACGAGGACAAAGAGAGGCTCTTCCGTCCCTTTGAGCAGCTGGATGGCTCCATCCGCCGCCGGTATGGGGGCTCCGGCCTGGGGCTGGCTATCAGCAAGAGCTTTGTAGAGTTGCACGGGGGCCGGATGTGGCTGGAGAGTGAAAAGGGCAATGGCACTACTTTTCTCTTCCGCTTGCCCATCGATCCGCTGCCACCGATCGAAAGCAATGCGGCCCGCTGGATCAACCCGGCCTGGCATTATGAGGAGCGCACGGCGCCCTCTTTAGCCCCTTCACCCAAGGTAAGGCCGCGGGTGGTCGTGCTCGATAGAGGCGACACCCTGCAGCGGCTGCTCAGTCGCTCCTGGGATGGGGTAGAAATCCAGGCCTGCGTGAGCCTGGATGAAGCCATCCAGGAACTGGCACGCACTCCCAGTCAAACGCTCCTGGTAAACGCCCGCTCCATGGGCGCGGCCATCGAGCAACTCAGCCAGAGCGTGGCCCTGCCCAATGGCACCCCAATGATTGTCTGTTCCATACCCGGTGCCATCGAAGCCGCCAGCGCCCTGGGCGTTGCCGATTACATGGTCAAACCGGTCACGGCCGAAGCGCTCCTGGCGGCGCTGGAGCGCCTGGGGTTGCAGAGCGGCACGGTGCTTATTGCCGACGATGAGCCCGATCTGTTGCGCATGTTCGACCGCGTTCTGACCGGCTCAGGCCGCGGCTATCGGGTGCTGCGCGCCGGCGACGGCCGGCAGGCGCTTGCGATCCTGCGCGAGGAGCGTCCAGACGCCTTGTTGCTCGACCTGGCAATGCCGGAGATGGATGGCTTCCGCCTGCTGGAGATACGCAGCCAGGACCCGACGCTGCAGCAGATGCCGGTTGTGGTGATCTCAGCCCACGATCCGGCGGGGCAACCCATCGTGAGCAGTGCATTGGCCGTCACGCGGGCGGGTGGCCTCTCCGTGCCCCAGCTCCTGGAGAGTGTACAGGCCCTCAGTCGGATCCTTGGCCCAGGCGGCCCAACTGGCGGTCCAGTGCCGCCAGGAAAGCCTGCTGGGTGACGGGCTTGTGGAGCAAGGCGGCGGCCCCCAGGGCAAGGGCCAGGTCCTCCTCGGCCAGGATAGTACAGACGATGATCGGCGCATGCCGGGTGTGCGGGTGCTCGTGCAACCGCCCGAGGAGTTCCCAGCCGTCGATGCCGGGCAACATGACATCGAGTACAATGATCTGAGGGCATAGGCCCTCTGCCAGGGGCAAGGCCTGCTGCGGATCGGCCGAGCCTACAAAACGGTAGCGGCTGCCGGCCAGGTAGCGCTCAAGAAGCCGTAAGGTGTCGACATTGTCATCGATGACCAGGACGGTGGCTTGCTGGGCAACCGGGAAGCTCAGGCGCAGCAGGAAGGCATCGCCCGGTTCCACATCGGGGCACAACTCCAGCGTGCCTCCCGAAAGCCCGATCAGGTCACGCGCCATATCGAGGCTGTTGCTGGAGGGGAGCATTACGGCCACCCCCTCCCGGTGTGGGCGCACATCGATCTGGACTCGCTGCCCTTGCGCGCCGGCATCTACCCTCAGCATGCCCCCTGGAGCGCTGCGCAGGGCTACCGTGAGCGTGTTGACTAGGGCCTGGCGCAGAGTGGTGACTTGGGCAATGGCGTGGGGAACCCCTGGTGCGACCCCGCAGGCTATCTGCACGCCCAGGGATCGGGCCAGCGGCGCCACCACCCGCAGCGCAGCCTGGACCATCGCAGCGACATCAATCAGCTCTGCGCCCTGGGACTTTCTGAGCCACTGCAGCTCTTGGTCGCGGCTAGGAGTGCCTGTGCCTGGCGCCAGAGGGGCCTTCTCACCGGCTGCCGGCAGCTTGCCCAGTTCATACTGGACCCAGAGCCGATCGGCCAGTACCTGCACCCCCTGACTCTCCAACCGCGCCAGATGGCGCACACTGAGGGCCAGGTTATTGGCCACCTCTCGTATGGTAAACTGCTCAGTATAGCGGCGTGAGAGGATATTGTAGATACGCCAGGCATTGGCGTTGGGAGGCACATCGGTGCCCGGTTTGAGGGCCTGGATGGCGGTCAGGAGGAGCCGGCGCAGTTGAGAGGGAGCGTCTTCCCGCTCCCCGACATCCAGGAGCTCGATCAGAGGGCTGTGGCCCAACTCTGCTGGGTCATAGAGATGTTGCAGGGCTCGATGGAGCTGGCGCACAAAGCGGGCATCAGCATGCTGGCTCGACATGTCCACAAGATGGCACTCCCATGTCTGCTTGACGGCGGATTATACCACTTCCAGAGCTTCTTCAATGCTATAATGGCCGTATGAATGGATCTCCTGTCTAGGCTATCGACTGGAATCTAGCACAATTCCAAAGGTGCAGCAAGAAAGGAGAGATGCAATGGAAGGGCCCAGGATCTTGGGTCGCCGGCAATTCCTTATCGCCGTGAGTGCGGGCGCGGCAGGCGCCCTGTTGGCCGCCTGCGCTCCGAAGGCATCCCCTCAGCCAGCCAGTGAGGAGCAACAGCCAGTAGCCACCTCGGCCCCTGGCCAGCCCACCCTCGCCCCTCAGGCCAACGGGGAGTTTGTGTTCTGGTATCCGGATGAGACGCGAGGCACCGCGTTGCAGGACGAGTTCAACAAAGCGGATCTGGGCATGACCGCAAAATGGGAACTGGGCGAGTACGACACCAACACCAAGACCATGGCCGCCCTGGCTGCCGGCACACCGCCGGATACATCCTATTTGGGGCGCTGGCAGACTTGTGACCTCGCCGTCCGCAACGCCCTGGTCTGCCTGGATGATTATGTCGCTAAGGCGAAATCCTTTGCCTGGAACAACATCTGGGAGCGTCTGCAGAAGGACTCTATCTCCTGGGGTAAGAAGTGGATCATCCCCTACACGACCGATACGCGTGCCCTGTTCTACCACAAGGACGTGATGGTGAATGCCGGTCTGGACCCGGAAAAACCGCCGAAGACGTGGGATGAGCTGCAGCAGATGGCCGTCAAGATCACCAAGCGCGATGCGGGCGGGCGCCTCGATACAATTGGCTTTACACCCAGTTTCGGCAACCCGCCGGTGTACTTGATGTTCCTCACCGTGCTCTGGTGCTATGGCGGCGATATGGTTAACGGGGACATGAGCAAAATCACCGTAGCCTCCAGCGAGGGTGAGCAGGCCATGACCTTCCTCAAAGGCATCATGGATGCCCAGGGGGGCTACGAGGATGCCGTCGCTTTTACCAAGAACCTCAGCCTAGCCGAAGGGATCGACGCCTTCTCCGCCGGCAAGGTAGGGCTGGCCCTGAACGGCGCCTGGGTCTTCCCCAACTATGCCAAGTATTCCCCGGACCTGAACTACGGCATGATCCCAGGGCCCGTCTTCCCCGATAAGAACATTGTCGCCAACTATGATGGCGGCGGCGGCTGGTTCTTCTTCAAGAAAGGCCATAACTTTCCTGCTGCCTGGCAGTTTCTTGAGTTCATCATGGATAAGGACCGGCAGGCCAAGATCTGCGACACGTGGGCCACGATCCCCTCGCGCTCCGACTCGGGCGAGGCATGGGCCAAGCTCGATGAGCAGCATCGCCGGGTGTTCGTTTCCACGGCCAACACGGTGCGTTGGATCCCGATTTTCGCCGGCGTCTTGGAAACGCTCAGCCACTTAGCCACCATGTTTGACAACGTGCTGATCGGTGGGAAGGACATCAAGGGGGAACTGCAAACAGCGCAGCAGAACATGCAACTAATCCTGGACAAGGCCAATTCGTTCCCCGTGCCTTCTTAATTACACACCGGCACTGAGCGGGCGAGGGTTACGAGCCCTCGCCCGCTCAGTCAACCCTCCTTGGCCAGTATGACATTGGCCATGTTGGAGATCCCCTGTAGAAGATAGCGCAGGAACAACTGGAACTCTAGCCACGTTGGGGAGGTGCGGTCGGTGTTTCAGAACCCAAAGACAAAGAGGAGAGCCAAGAAGATCATCCGGCAGGGACTGATCTATTGCCTGCTGGTTCCACTGGCGATCGTGTTCACCGTGCCGTTGCTCTGGCTGCTCTCGACTTCCCTGAAGGGCGATGCGCAGATGGCCGTGTGGCCACCGGTGTGGATCCCATCCCCTCTGTACTGGGAGAACTTTGTCGAGGCCTGGACCACCGGTGATTTCCCACGCGATCTGATGAACACGGTAACGATCACTGTGTTGGCCACTTTCGGCGAGCTGCTCACGGCATCGATGGCAGCCTTCGGTTTTGCGCGCCTGCGCTTCCCTGGGCGTGATGGCCTGTTTCTGGTCCTGCTGGCCACACTGATGTTGCCGGGGGTAGTGACACTCATTCCGACTTTTGTGCTCTTCAAGTACCTGAACTGGCTCGATACCTTCAAGCCGCTCATCGTGCCGGCTTATTTTGGTGGCGGCGCTTTCTTTATTTTCCTGCTACGCCAGTTCTTCCTGACCCTACCGCCCGAACTTTTTGAGCAGGCTAAGATCGATGGGGCTTCCAATTACCGGTCCTATTGGCAGATCATGTTACCCCTCTGCAAGCCAGCTCTCTCCACAGTGGCCATCTTTGCCTTCATGAATCATTGGAATGACTTCATGGGCCCACTCATCTACCTGAACAGCCCAGACAAGTTCACCCTCACCCTGGGCCTGCGCCGGTTCATGACGCTGACCGATGTTCGGTTCCAACAGATGATGGCCATGTCCTTGTTGATGACCCTACCCGTGCTTGCTGTGTTCTTCTTCTTCCAGCAGTATTTCATCCAGGGGGTCGTTATGAGTGGGATCAAAGCGTAATGAGAGATGGCGAGACGTACAGCACGGGAGGCAGAGGATGAGCACGCAAGCGATGACTCCGTCCGGCGCTACGCCGCGGCCGCGCCACATTTGGCAGCGCCCGCTCCAGCTGCGGGAAGCGATTGATGGCTATATCTTCATACTGCCCTGGCTGCTGGGCCTTCTGATCTTCACCATGGGCCCGTTTGTGGCAGGCCTGTTGTTCAGCCTGGCGGATTTTGATGTGCTGACTCCGCCGCGCTTTGTCGGCCTAGGGAACTATCGCGCTATTCTGACGAGCGACCCCAAGTTCTGGCTGGCGGTCTACAACACGGCATGGTACGTCGGCGTCTCGATCCTGCCCGGGGTCGCCCTGGGGCTGCTCCTGGCCATCCTGCTGAACCAGAAAGTGCGCGGGATCACGGTGTTCCGCACTTTCTTCTACATGCCCTCGATCGTCCCGTCAGTAGCTTCGGTCGCGCTCTTCATCTACATTCTGCACGACCGCTTTGGCCTGCTAAACGAGTTCCTCTACCAGACGTTCGGCATTGTGGGCCCCCACTGGCTCACCAGTCCGGAATGGTCCAAGCCCTCCCTGGTCATCTGGAGCCTATGGGGCATCGGGGGGGGCATGATCATCTATCTGGCGGGGCTGCAGGGGATACCCGAGGCCCTCTACGAGGCAGCGTCCATAGACGGTGCAGGCGCCATCCGCCGCTTCCGGAGCATCACCATCCCGATGGTTTCGCCCACCATATTCTTCGTGCTGACGATGGGCATTATCGGCAGTTTCCAGATCTTCACCCCTGTATTTCTGCTCGGAGGGACAAACTATGGCCAGGCTGCCGCTGGTCCCATGGATTCGCTCCTCTTCTGGGTGGTGTACATCTACAACCAGGGCTTTTTCTACTTCCGCATGGGCTATGCCAGCGCTTTGTCCTGGCTGCTCTTTGTCCTGCTGATGATACTTACCCTTATCCAGTTCCGGCTGGCAGGCCGTTGGGTATACTATGAGGGCGAGGTTGCCCATTAGAGAACGTACGCTCACCATGAGCCCGGCCACAACTTGCCGGAAGGAATGCAGGTAAGGAGATCCATATGCTCACGCCGCGCGAGAACCTGCTCAAAAGCCTGCGGCACGAGATGCCGGAGTGGGTGCCCATTATCACCCTTTGCGACAACTATAATCGCCCCGTGCACCTGCCCCAGCGTTTCTACCAGGAGTGGATGGAACGCTCCAACTGGCAGGCCCTCTCTCGCCACTTTGACGTCGAGATCATGGAGCGAGTAGGGGCCTATACTGAAGTGTACCACAACGTCCAGCATACTATTAGTCGGGAAGGGGATATCAGTATCCAGCGCTGGGAGACGCCCTACGGCGTCATCACTGCCCGGCACAAGGAAGTGCGCTTTAACTGCGGCTCAGCCGGGGAGCCGGACCTGGTGACGTCCTTCCCCATCGAGTACCCGGTCAAGAGTGTGGAGGATTACCGGGCCTTTGCCTACATCCTTGAGGATTGCGAGTACGCCCTGGACCCGGAGGTCGTGACTCGGAAAGTGGCGGAAGTGGGGGACCGCGGCATTGTCACCCTCAGCGCGCCCTCCAGCCCGCTGGGCATGTGCGTGCGCGCCTACACCGGCGTCGAGCACCTGGCCTATGCCTATCACGAGCACCACAGTGAGCTGTGCGGGCTTCTTGAGGCTATTGCCGAGAGCTACTACCGCTGCTACCGTGGGCTGGCCGAGTTGCCCGGCGACGCGACTATCAACTATGATGACACCACGACGCTCGCTATCTCGCCGCGCATGTTCCGCGAGCTGGAGGTGCCGTTCCTGCACCATACAGCCGAGATCGTACACGCCGGCGGCAAGGCTTGCATCCACCACGCCTGCGGACACATCCACGACCTGCTTGCGGATCTGGGGGAGACGGGCATCGACGGCGTCGATGGCCCGTCGCTGCCGCCCGTGGGCAACACGACCGTCGCCGAGGCGCGCGCGGGGCTGGGGCCGGAGGTGCTCATTATCCCCTTTACCGAGGAGCACGCCATCCGCAGCGGCGATCCTGAGGTGATCCGGGGCTCTATCCGCGCTATGTTCGAGCAGGCTAGCACGCCACGCAACCTGATCATCGACATCGTCTCCCCGCCTGCGATCCCTGTGGAGAACCTGTGGCTGGCGGTGGACGAGGCCAAGCGCCTGGCCCACGATTTCCCTCGTGCCTACTGAATTGCCTCATGCAGAGACGGAGACGCGGAGGACGATATGTAATCGTCCTTGCCCCCTCCATCCTCTCCGTGCTTCCGCGTGAGGGCCGTTCTCATCGCATACTGCCAATTGGGCATGATGAGCAAATGGATGTACATGAAAATGGAGGATCCTCATGGCAGGGTCGCAACTGCGCGTTGGTTTTGCTGAAGTGGATGTGACGCCCCCCACAGGGCTGCCCATGTGCGGAGGGCTGGACCCGCGCCCCAACTATGGCACGGCGGATCCGCTCCTGGCCAAGACGATTGTGGCGGAGAGCGAAGGGCGCAAGATTGCCATCGTCGGCGTGGATATCATCGGCCTGCCCCGCTCCATCGTGGACCCGGCCATCGCTGATGCGGCGCAGCGTACGGGCATCGCACCCGGGGCGATCCTGGTCTGCTGCAGCCACACGCACAGCGGGCCGTACACCAGCGATGGGCTCTACTCTTTCGATATCACCGATGCCGCCTATCTGGGTTCGCTGCCGGGGCGGATCGCCGAGAGCATCGAGCGGGCCAGCAAGGCCCTGCAGCCGGCGACGATGGCCATCGGGCGCTCGCTCGTCCATCACGGCCTGCACTACCGGCGCGTGCTCTGCAAGGACGGCAAGGCCTACAACACCTGGATGCCTGGTGCTCTGAACGACCTGGAGCGCTGCCCTCAGGTGATCGGCGCTGGCGGGCCTATCGACCCCGAGTTGTGGGTGGCGCGCTTTGACGGCACCGATGGCAAGCCTGTCGGCATATTGTGGAATTTCAGCCTGCACGTGAACTCGCGCTGGGGCCAGCGCTGGTCGGCCGATTACCCGGCTGTGGTGGCCGAGGAGATGCAAAAGGCCTTCGGCCCGCAGGTCATCTGCGTATTCACCGCAGGCGCCTGCGCCAATATCAACCCCACCCTGGGCGGCGAGCGCTTCCGCGAGGGTGCCGAGTATTTCGCCTCGGAGGCCATCGCTGCCGCCAAACGCGCCCGACCGGTCGACGGGCCCATCGTGGTCGATGCGGTGCGCAGGGATCTCGATGTGCCCCGGCGCACACGCGAGTCGCAGCCGCCGGAGGCCATCGGCCGGCTCGACTGGGGCGGCAGCCCCCGTGCTGATGTCTTCGAGCCCATGGTCGATTGGCTCGAGAGCACCCCGCCCCGCTGGCGCGTGCCCGTCAATGCCGCGCGCATCGGGCCGCTGGCCGTCGCCTCGAACCCGGGCGAGCTTTTCGTGGAGCACGGGCTCTCCATCAAACAGCGCTCGCCCTTCCCGCACACGGTAGTCGCCGAGTTGACCAATGATCTCATTCTCTACCAGCCGACGCGGGCCGCTATGGCGCAGCAGGGCTATGAGACACTCATCGGCGCCAACCGGGTGGCGATCGACGGCATCGAGCGGATTGTGGATACGGCGGTGGAGCTGCTGCAAGAGCTGTGGGAACGGAACTCGTAGGAACTCGTCAGGAGGAACAACATGTCCAAGTACAAAGTTGGTCTCGTCGGTCTGCGTCGTGGGCAGGGGCTGGTGCGCGCCCTGGCCACCCACCCCCAGGTCGAGATCGCCGCCCTCTGCGACATCAACCCGCAGAGCCTGGCGGCCCTGGGCGCCGAGTTCAAGCTGCCCGACAGCGCCCTCTACACCA
>DAOTVS010000289.1:0-3168 GCA_034436375.1 Anaerolineae bacterium
GGGTCTATCTGGAGATGTAAGTGTGGATGAGCTTTCCTTTTATGTAGAACCGATGAAGCAGGCCGATGTGGCCACCGTGGCCACTATTGAGCGAGCCATTTTCACCCTCCCCTGGTCTTCCGGCGCCTTTGGCTATGAGCTGCGGGCCAACCCCCTTTCCCACTACTATGTGGCCCGCACACGCATGGTCAAGTCGCGCTCCCCCAATGGGCAGGAGACCGACCCTTCTATCGTGGGCTACGGCGGCTTTTGGATGATGATGGATGAGGCCCACATCTGCACCCTGGGCGTGCATCCCGATTGGCGTCAGCGCGGGGTGGGCGAGCTGCTGCTGGCGACGATGATCGAGGCCGCGGATGGCCTGGGCGCCCATGTGGTGACCCTGGAGGTGAGGGTGAGCAACCAGCCTGCCCAGAAGCTCTATACCAAATATGGCTTTACCCAGGTGGGCGTGCGCAAGGGCTACTATTCCGATAACAATGAGGATGCCTACATCATGACCACCGAGCCGATCAATACGCCCGCCTACCGCAGCCGGTTGAAGCGGTTGCGCCGGATGCTGCGCGAGCGCCTGCTGCAGCAGCAGGCCGAGCAGGAGTAGCGCCATGAGTGAGCGGCCCTGCATCTTGATCAGCAACGATGACGGCATCCTGTCGCCGGGCATCGTTGCCCTGGCCGAGGCCTTGGCAACGGTGGGCGAGGTGGCCGTCGTGGCGCCCGAGCGCAACTGGTCGGCTGTGGGCCACACGCGGACCATGCACAAGCCCTTGCGCGCTACCCAGGTAGGCTTCCCCAACCAGATTCTGGCCTATGAGTCCAACGGTTCGCCTTCGGATTGTGTCGCCCTGGCGCTCCTGGGGCTGGTAAAAGGGCCCATTGCCCTGGTCGTCTCGGGGATCAACGCTGGCCCCAACATGGGCACCGATATCCTGTATTCGGGTACCTTTGCTGCTGCCGCCGAGGGGACGCTGGTGGGCTTGCCCGCCCTGGCCGTCTCGCTGGATATGGGGCAGAGCCGCAATTTCAAGCAGGCGGCGCGCTATGCGGCGCGGGTGGCGCAGGCCATGCTGGCGCACCCGGCGGCGCCGCCCTGGCTCCTGAACGTCAATGTACCCGACCGGCCCGACGGCGAGATCAGCGGCATCGAGGTGACCCGCCTCGGCACCCGCGTCTACCGCGATGCGTTGGTGGAGCGGGTGGACCCCCGCGGGCACCGCTACTTTTGGATCGGCGGCGAGGTGCCTGGCGGCGTGGTGGAAGAGGGCACCGACATCGGCGCCGTCGCCGCGGGGCGCGTGTCGGTGACGCCGGTGCGGCTGGACCTGACGGACCGGGAGAGGATGGCGGAATTGCGACAGTGGCAGTGGGAATGAGTCGGAGGCGCCATGGATTTTTGGCAAGTCATTCGCGCCCGCCATATGGTGCGGGATTTTGACCCCAACCAGGAGATTTCGGAGGCGCTGGTGACGGGGCTGCTGAGCGCGGCCATCGAGGCGCCCTCAGCGGGGAACTGCCAATCGTGGCATTTTGTGGTGGTGCGCCGGGCCGCAGTGCGGGCTGAACTGGCCCAGGCGGCGGGGGGCCAGAGCTTTGTGGCCGAAGCGCCGGTGGTCATCGTTGTCTGTGCCGACCCTGCGCGCTCGGCGCAGCGCTATCGGGAGCGCGGCCGCACCCTCTACACCTATCAGGATACGGCGGCTGCGACCCAGAACCTGCTCCTGGCGGCGACGGACCTGGGCCTGGGCGCCTGTTGGGTGGGCGCCTTTGACACCGAGGGAGTCAGCCGCGCCCTGGCGCTGCCGGATGGCCTGATCCCGGTGGCGATGGTGCCCGTCGGTTTTCCTCTGCAGCCGAGCCAGCGCACGACTACGCGGCGCGATCTCAGCGAAGTGACGACGTATATCGAGTGAGTGCGGAAAAAGACCAAGTCTCAGCCGATAACCAAAGGAGGGGCTATGAAGACACAAAAGGTATCATATAGAGGCTGGCAGAATGCCCTGCGCCTGGCCAACAGCCGGGTGGAGCTGATCGTCACGCTGGACGTGGGGCCGCGCGTCATCTTTTTGAGCACACCCGGCGGCGAGAATATCTTTGCCAATTTTGAGGAGCAGATGGGCCTCACGGGCGGCGACGAATGGCGGATCTATGGCGGCCATCGCCTGTGGCATTCGCCCGAGGCCAAGCCGCGCAGCTACTATCCCGATAATGCGCCTGTGGATGCTCAGATCGAGGGCGATACGGTGCGGCTGATTCCACCGGCCGAGACGCCCTACGGTATCCAGAAAGAGATCGACATCACCCTGCTCGGCGACGAGCCGCACCTGGAGGTCCGGCACATCCTCGAGAACACCGGCCCCTGGCCGATCGAGGTGGCGCCCTGGGCCATCAGTGTGATGAACGTGGGTGGCGTGGCTATTATTCCTCAGCCATCCTGGTCTACGCCGGGCGATCTCCTGGCCAACCGCATGGTCGCGCTCTGGCCTTATAGCGATATGGCGGACCCGCGTGTGCACTGGGGCAGCCGCTATATCATGCTGCGCCAGGATCCCGGCCGCGAGCCGCCCTTCAAGTTCGGCCTCAACGCCGCCGATGGATGGGCCGCCTACGCGCGCAGCAATATGCTTTTTGTCAAGACTTTCGAGTATGAGCCCGACGCCGTTTACCCCGATTACGGGTGCTCGGCAGAGAGTTATGTCTGCGGGCGCTTCCTGGAGCTGGAGACGGTAGCGCCACTGACCTGGCTGGAGCCGGGCGAGACCGTGGAGCACACTGAAAACTGGTTCCTCTTCAGCGAAGTGGGGCCTGTGGCCACCGAGCAGGATGCCGACCAATTGGTGCTCCCCCTGGCCCAGCAAGCCCTGGATCAATCTGCTTTCTAGGTAGGGAATCAGAAAAGGGGAGGCGACCGCCTCCCCTTTTCTGATTCCCTACCTAGAAATAGGCAGGAGGAGGGGCCAGGGGGGCTAGCCACCTCCTCCATCCAGCAGGGGTATGTCAGCAAGTCTGTCTGCAAATGAAGATTATAGCTGTACTATACAGGGGGACCATGAATTCGCCATGAAAGGGAAAGGCTTACAGAGTTACAGTTTATTCATTCGTGTTCCCTTTTGCTCTCTCTCGCAGCGCCGTGACGACCAGGTGCTCGATCACCAGGTGCAAATCCTCGAT
>DAOTVS010000290.1:0-22333 GCA_034436375.1 Anaerolineae bacterium
TAACAGCCGGCAAAGGTGCTGTGCGCCTGCCCGGCTGCAGGCAACCCGCCAAATCCCCCCGAATGGCTCCACTCCGGTCGCGTGCGAAGCGCGATGCCCGGATGGGATCCGCGCCCCGATGGGTAAGGGCGGCTGTAGTGCTTAAGGGTAGATGCGACCCAGGGTGCGCGGGAAGGGGATCGTTTCGCGGATATGCTCGATACCTGTGAGCCAGGTCACGGTGCGCTCGAGGCCCAGGCCGAACCCAGAGTGATAGACTGAGCCATAGCGACGCAGGTCCAGGTACCACTCAAAGGCCTCACGCGGAAGGTTGTGTTCTTTGAGGCGCCGCTCCAAGAGCTCCAGGCTGGCTGTGCGCTGGCCACCACCGATGATCTCGCCATACCCCTCCGGGGCCAGGAGGTCTACGGAAAGCGACAGCTTGGGGTCGGTGGGATCTTCTTCCATGTAAAAGGCCTTGCACTGGGCCGGATAGCGATGCACGAACACGGGCTTGGGAAAGTGTTCGGCCAGGGCCGTCTCGTGAGGAGCGCCAAAGTCATCGCCCCAGGTGATTTCCACGCCCTCCTGGTTGAGAATCTCTACCGCTTCGGTATAGGTAATGCGTGGGAAGGGCGGCGTGATCTGCTGCAGGCGCGTGGTGTCGCGCCCCAGGGTCTGCAATTCGGCCGCACGTTCCCTCAGCACCGTCTGCACGATATAGCTGACGAATTCTTCCTCGACGCGCATGCATTCGTCAAGATCAGCGTAGGCCATTTCGGGCTCGACCATCCAGAACTCGATCAGGTGGCGCCGAGTTTTGGATTTCTCGGCGCGGAAGGTCGGCCCAAAGCAGTACACTTTGCCGAAAGCCATGGCGGTCGCTTCGTTATAGAGCTGGCCGCTCTGGGAAAGGTAGGCATGCTCGCCGAAATAGTCCGTCTCGAAGAGCGTGGTCGTGCCCTCGCAGGCCGCGGGCGTAAGGATCGGTGTATCCAGGTTCACAAAGCCATGGCTATCCAGCCAGTCGCGGATGGCTTTGATCACTGTGGCGCGCACCAACAGAATGGCGTGCTCGCGCGGGCTGCGGAGCCACAGGTGCCGTCGGTCCATCAGGAAATCGACCCCGTGTTCCTTGGCAGTGATGGGATATTCCTGCGCCTGCTGCACAACGCTCAAGTCCTGCACGTCAATCTCATAGCCGCCCGGCGCTCGCGGGTCGGCCCGTACTGTACCGGTGACGGTAAAGGACGATTCCATCGTCAATCGCCGGGCCGCCTCAAAGGCCTCTGGCGAGAGGTTTTTGTGAAAGGCGACGCATTGGATTACGCCCGTGCCGTCGCGCAAAGTCAGAAATTGGAGCTTGCCCTTGTCCGTCCGGTTCTGGAGCCAGCCCTGCAGGTATACCACCTGCCCCACAAAGCCAGCGATCTTGTTGATTGTCGTATGCTCAGCCACAACAATATCCTCCTCTTTGACAGAGGGGCATTCTACTTTAAACGGAGGGTAGCGTCAAGGATGCTTTAGCCGGCCGGGTTGACCTCACTGGGCTGGCGCCGCAGCAGGCGCTGCCACAGGCGGTCAACGGGCAGCACCTGGCGTAGGAATTCGCGATCCTGCGCATCAAAGGTGCCGAGGGCAAGGACAAGGATGATATAGGCAACTGCCGCCAGGATGGCGACGGGTAAGCGCGGCTGGTGGCGCAATATCCAGAGGATACCTTCGGCAACGGCGGCCGAGAGCACCGGCCGCCAGAGGGTGCGCACCCAGGTAATACGGGCCAGGTAGCGGCGAATGCCCACATAGAAAGGAATGAGCAGCGCTACCTCCGAGGCGATCGTGATGGCCGCTGCGGCCTGGTAGCTATAGCGCGGGATGAGCAGCAGGTTGGCGCCCAGGTTGAAGACCAGAGCGATGACAAAGGCGCGCGTCAGGAAACGCTGCTGGTCCAGGGCGATGAGCACGTATTGCGTGAGGCTGTTGATAAAGCCAATCGGCATGTACCAAATCATGATCTCGAGGGCGCGGGCCGAGTGGGGCAGGTAGGCAGCGCCGCCAAAGACCATCACTAACGGGTAGGCGAGGGCCGAGATCATCATGGCGAGCAGCAGCGCGATGGAGACGAGCAACTTGATCGAGAGGATGTAAGCGCGCAGGAGTGAGTCGCGGGCCGAGGCGGCCAGGCGCGAGATGAGCGGGAAGATGGCCATGGTGAACACGGGTGGGATGATGCCCACCGTATCCACGAACTTGTATGAGGTGGAATACCAGCCAACCACTGCATCGCCCTTGAGATTCTCCAGCAGGAGCACATCGACTTTGAAGAAAAGGGTTGCCAGCAGATGGTTGATCATCAGCGGGAAGGATTCATGCACCATGGCCCGGCGCAGTGTTGGTTCCGAGTGGGGATGGGGCCGGAAAAAGAGCACCATCAGCAGGCTGAAGAGGATGAGCATGGTGATGGTGTTGACCACGATAGACACCCCCGCCAGCCCGACAAAGCCCCAGCCCAGCAGCAGCGCCCCCGTGCCCAGTGCATCTTTGCATAGGGTCGTCACGGTGCTCACGGCCGCAGGCAAGCTCATCACTTCAAAGGCCGAAAAAACGGCGCTCAGGCCGGTGGAAATGCTGGCTGGGACCAGGCCGATCATGAAGAGGATGATGGCCAGGGCCGTATCGTGGGGCATGGGGCGCCATACCAGGAGGAAGACCACTAGCAGGGGTGCTGCGAGCCCGGCCATGCCCAGACGCAGGACTGTGGTGTTCCACAGATAGCGGTTGGCGTCCGCGCGGTTGCGGGCTACCTCGCGTGTGAGCAGCGTGTTCAGGCCAAAGTTCGTCAGGATCTCGAACCAGCCATAGACGACAATGGCAAAGTAGTATTTGCCCGCATTATCCGGCCCCAGGAGGCGCAGCGCCAACATCATAAAGGCCATATCGATGACCTTGTTGAGCATCTGGAAGCTAAAGGGACCCACGGTGTTCTTGGCTACGCGGCGGGCCGTCTCTTCCTGCTTGGCCGACGTGTTGAAGCGGAGCCATAGCCACAGGGCCGCGATCAGGATGAGCGAGACCGCAGCCATAAAGCTCACAAACAGCCCGATCTTGAGCGAAGTGGGCGAGTATTTAAAGCGTATCGTCTGCGGGCCCGCGGGGAGTTGCACGGCGCGCACAGTGCCATCGGCGCGCATGACCGTCAGGGGCTGCTCCTCAGTCTGGCCATCAAGGGTGGTGTAGGCGACCCAGCCGGGAGCATAGTCATCGGCCAGCACCAGGAAGCCGGGCGCCGGCATGTTGACATGCAGTTGCACCTCATTGGCTGCATTCTCGCGGAACTCGACCGGCGGCGCCTTGAGCATCGCTGAGGTCGGGGCGTAGCTCTGCGGCGGCGCCTGCTCCAGCAGAACCTGGCTTCGCGGGTCAAGCTTGGGCAGCTCAGCCAGCAACTGGTCGCGGGGCAGGGTGCGCGCCTGGAAGACGACAAAGGCCCGCGGGAGCGCATCATCGTTGCGGTAGATACGCAGCTCCTTGTCGTAGACCAGGGTATAGTTGGGCCGGTTGATCGTCTCCTCGGTCAACACATAGCGCACATTCAGCAGGTCGAGGATGGGCGAATCCAGCGACTGCGGTTGCGTCAGCCGGGCGATCTGGTTGTACTCTAGTTCCTGGGGGCCAACCAGGCTCATGACCTCGGCATACCATTTGGGGATGATCGAATCATAGCCTCGGATATCATCGAGCCCAAAGAGCATGGCCGTGTTGGCCGGCAGGGCCTTGGTGCTCTTGGTATCGTAGACGGTGATACGGAAGGGCTCCTTATCCTGCTGCAAAAAGGCGATGGCAGGCGGTTTTTGCGTCAGGGGCGCCGGGTCGACCACGGGCGTAAAGGGGCGCAGCCAGATACTGGCATCGAGCGCGATCACGGCCAGGACGGCCAGCATCCAGAAAGGGCGCCAGATCGGGCGCTGTCGTGGCAGCAGGCGGAAGGCCAGGAGCGCCAGCCCGCTTGCCAGCAGGCAAGCGGCGAAGATCAGCAGGTTGTGCGCCTCGTACGAGATGAACATACGCCCATCTGAAAAGGCCTCCGGGGCCTTGGCCAAATGGGCCAGCAGCTTGTCGGCCAGGGGCAGCACGTGCTGAGGGAATGCGCGCATCACGAGCACGAGCGCCGCCGTAGCGACGCCGGCCAGGGCGGTCAGGGCGCCGATGATCGCCGGCAGCCGCAAGCGCCCAGGCGTGCGCAGGTCCTGCAGGAGCGATTCGGCGCCCAGCCCGGCCAGCACGGCCAGGCAGACCGTATAAGGAAAGACCCAACGGAAGGGAGAGTGCAACTGGTTGATGCCCGGAAGGGCGAAGATCAGCCGATAGGTGGGCATGCCAAACACCAGGGTCAGGCTGAAAAGGCCCAGGGCGATAAAGAACCAGGCTTGCTTGCGCGGTCGGCGCAACACGCCAAAGAATGCCAGCAAGAGCCCCAACAGACTCACATAAGCTGTGCCCTCGACATAATTCTTAATGCCCCACTCGGTCGATTTCAGGGAGCCGAGGGCATCGCGCAAGGTGGGCAGCGTCTGGCCGGTATAGAGATCGACATAACTGTGCTCAGCCGGGCTGCCGAAAAAGTTCGGGATGAGGAACGCGAGCAGGCGTCGGGCAGGGTAAGCATAGCTGACGATCTGCTGATAGGGCTGCGAACCCTGGCGAAAGTTCTGGCTGGTGGCCTCGTAGAGTGGGATGAATTGCACCGCGCCCAGGCCGCTGCCCAGGATGACCATGGCAACCATCAGACCGGCAAAGAATACCAGGGTGCGCCACCGTCGCCGCAGTTGCGGCGCGAACTCGGCCACCGCTCGCCAGGTCGCATAGGCGCCGAGCACCAGCAGGTTATAGTAGGCGATCTCGGGGTGGCCGGCCAGGAACTGCATGCCAAGGCCCAGGCTGCCCAGAATCAGCCAGGGCAAGGGAGCGCGTATGCGTGTCTGCCAGGTCGTCTCTTGTGTGCCATTCTGGAGAGGCACGTTCAGGGCCGGCTCGCCCTCCTTGCCCGTGGAAATCTGCTCTTCTTTCTCGGGCGGGAGCGCGGCCTGCAGCATCCGTTCCGTAATGGCCAACAGGAAGGGCAACCACGCCGCAGCAGCGAGGATCATCGGGAAGACCTGGCTGACCAGCATAAAGCCGCTGAAAGCAAAGATCAACCCGCCCACTGCAGAGGCAAAACGGCTCAGGCGCAGTGTGCGCAGTAAATAGTAGAGGCAGAGCCCCGCCAGCCAGAGTTGAGAGATGGTAAAGAGCCCGTAGGCACGCGTCAGGGGGAGGATATAGAACAAAAGGCTGAATGGATAGAGCGCCGAGTGCTGCCCCGCCGCCAAAAAGGCGACGCCGCTGAGGACATGCGGGTTCCAAAGCGGGAGTTGCCCCGCCTTGAGCGATTGCAGGATGAACTGTTTCCAGACATAGTTCTCGTAAATGAGATCCGCTACCAGGCCGTTTTGCGGGGTCACCGGCCCAGACAGTCCTGCACTACCCTTCCAGGGCTGGTGCTGGTACAGCACATCGGCGGGAATCATCGTTGCATTGCCAGCCGTGACGGGCCAGAAGAATGCCAGGAGCAGGATGAAAAGACCAACAGCGAATGCGATATCTCGCAGGCGTTTGGAAAGAGCTGGCACGCGCCTCTCCTAATCTGTGTACACGGGGCGGTAGCCGCCCCGACCTGTCAACCTGTGTGAGAGTTCCTGTCGGATTATAGCCTTGCCGCGAAGGGGCGTCAAAGACGTGCGTTTGTGGGGGGGACCAGGCCAGAGGGTGCATTGAGGGGCCATGGGAAAGTATGCGCGGGAAGCGGTCCCGCCCCCGCGCTACTCTACCCAGTCCAGCGTGCGCTGTACGGCCTTGAGCCAGCCCCGGTACAGGCGAGCGCGGGTTTCGGCATCCATGTGGGGCTGCCAGGTGCGATCGATGCCCCAGTTGCGCCGCAGGTCAGACAGGTCGCGCCAGTATCCGGTAGCCAGGCCGGCGGCATAGGCGGCGCCGAGGGCGGTCGTTTCGGCCACGTACGGGCGCACGACCGGCACACCCAGGATATCGGCCTGGAATTGCATCAGCAGGTCATTGTGCACCATGCCGCCGTCGACCTTGAGCGCCGCCAACGGCACCCCCGAGTCCTTTTCCATCGCATCCACCACTTCGCGCGTCTGGTAGGCGGTGGCCTCGAGGGCCGCACGGCAGAGGTGAGCCTTGTTGACGTAACGCGTCAGCCCCACGATCACCCCGCGCGCGTCGGCGCGCCAGTAGGGTGCGAAGAGGCCGGAAAAGGCGGGCACGATGTAGACGCCGCCCGCATCCTCAACCTGGCGGGCATAGTCCTCGATGTGCGGGGAGAAATCAAAGAGGCGCAGGTTGTCGCGCAGCCACTGCACCAGGGCGCCGGCGATGGCGATAGAGCCCTCCAGGCAATAGACCGCGGGGGCCTGGCCGAAGCGGTAGCCGACGGTCGTCAGCAGGCCGCTGCGGGAAGCGACGGGGCGAGCGCCGGTGTTGAGCAACAGGAAGCAGCCTGTGCCGTAGGTGTTCTTGGCCTCGCCGGGGTCGAAGCAGGCCTGGCCTACGAGCGCGGCCTGCTGGTCGCCCAGCGCACCGCAGACGGGTACACGCGCCCCCAGGGGACCATCGGCCGTGGTGTAGCCATAGACGGACGGGTCGCTGGAAGGACGGATCTGCGGCAGCATCTGTCGCGGGATGCCGAGGACTTGGAGGATCTCGGGGTCCCAGTCGAGCGTCTGCAGGTCCATGAGCAGGGTGCGGCTGGCATTGGTGACGTCGGTCACGTGGGCGCCGCCATTGGGGCCGCCGGTGAGCCACCAGATGACCCAGCTATCCATGGTGCCGAAAAGGGCGTCGCCCCGCTCGGCGGCCTCCCGCACGCCGGGGACATTGTCGAGCACCCATTTTGCCTTGGGGCCCGCGAAATAGGTGGCCAGGGGCAGCCCCGTCCGGGCGCGGAACCGATCCTGACCGCCGTCATGGGCCAGCGTGTCGCAGATATCCTTGGTGCGGGTGCACTGCCAGACGATGGCGTTGTAGTAGGGCCGACCCGTGTGGCGGTCCCAGATGAGCGTCGTCTCACGCTGGTTGGTGATGCCGATGGAGTCGATGTCGCCTGCGGCGAGGCTCGCCCTGGCCAGCGCCCCCTGGATCACCTGCTGCGTGCGCTGCCAGATCTCCATGGGGTCGTGCTCCACCCAACCGGCCTGAGGGAATATCTGTTGGTGCTCGAGCTGGTGGAGGGAGATCACGTGACCCTCACGGTCAAACATCATGCAGCGGGTGCTGGTGGTGCCCTGGTCGATTGCGGCGACGTACCTGGCCATGGAGAGTCCTCCTTCGGCAATTTCCACACGGCTCAGCGGGCCGCCTCTACGGCGCCAGAACACTTGTTGTAGAGACGGGCTGGTGGCCCGTGTGCAGCGGAGAATACCGCTCATATTGTACCTTCATACGGCCTGTACCTGCAAAATCGGGCCACAGTGTTGTATGTTGTCCACAGCACCATCCGACGCCTTCCTGACGCTACGCATGCTTCCCGGCCGTCGTCTACCCTACGGGCAATTCAGTGGCCACCTGCCGGCGCCTTCATTGCGGCGCACCAGTATCGATGCTATACTGGTCTGAAAGTAGCGCCAGCGCCCTTCCGGGCGTTGCCGGCTGGCATGCCCCGCACAAACCCGGCTTTATCACAGACCCACACCGAATAAGAAGGCCTGTTCCTGCCGCGTGCGGAGCATGATGCGCGGAAGCCGAAGGGCGTTTTCATCGTGCGTTGTGCCCAATGGGCATGAGCGACTGGTATGGAAATGGAGGCCTGGGCAACCAGCCCGGGCATACTGGGGAGGCTCCTATGGCACAGAGTGAATCTCAGATCATCGTCTATGGCACGACCTGGTGCCCCGATTGCACACGCGCCAAGCGCTATTTTGATCAACGGGGTATACCCTACCAATGGATTGATGTGGACCGGGATGCAGCGGCGCGTGAGTATATCATCAAGCTCAATGGTGGCATGCGCCGCGTGCCCACGATCCTGTTTCCTGATGGCTCGATCCTCGTGGAGCCGACGAATGTGCAACTTGCCGACAAGTTGGGGCAGACCAGGGCATAGAGGCCCCGGGGTGATGGCTCCGCTGATGCGCTGTGGGGACAGCGAGGTGAAGCGGCGACTCTGAATATCACTGCGCAGGCGTAGCAGAACTGGCATGCTTCTTGCCGGGCAAAAGTCATGACGGAGCGAATCTGCTTCTATCTGCGTGGGCCTCTGCTCGTCTTTCTGGCGTTATTGCTGTTTGGCATGAGCGCGAATGCGACAGAGGAACCATCAGCCCAGCAACCTGCAACAGAGGAAGCCCCAACCCCCGATTTCTCCTCACTCACTGATCTGCTCAACAGTGCAGCGGCGTCTTTGGATGGGGCTTCCCTGCTTCTGATCAAAGATGGACAGGTCGTTTGTGAACAGTCGGTCGGCAATATGTCGCCAGACAAGCCGGTTGCCATTGCCTCTGCCTCCAAGTGGCTGACGGCAGCAGTGGTCATGACCCTGGTAGATGATGGCCGAATAGTGTTGGACGATCCCGTGGCCAAGTACCTGCCCGCTTTCAATGGCGGCAAGGCGGGCATTACCATCCGAGAGCTGCTGTCGCATACCTCGGGCCTGCCAGACTATGCTCCTTGCCTGGACAACCGGCAGAGCACCCTGGCCCAGAGTGCTGTTGACATCGCTCAGGGGCCACTGATCTATGATCCGGGGACCGAATTCTACTATGGTGGGCTTGGCTCTCAAGTGGCGGGGGCGGTCGCCGAGGTAGCCAGCGGCAAGCCCTGGGCGCAACTGTTCGCGGAGCGCCTCCAGGGCCCCCTGGGCATGACGAACACCACCTACGGATCCAGTGCGAACCCGGTGTTGGCTGGCGGCGTCATCTCGACGGCCCGTGACTATGCCCGTTTCTTGCAGATGTTCCTCGATGATGGCCGCTACGGAGGGCGCCAGATCCTTTCGCCCAAGGCCGTGCACGAGATGATGTCGGACCAGACCAATGGGGTGCCCATCGTTGTATCCGTGCACAGCGATGGCCGCCGGTACGGCCTGGGTGTGTGGCGAGACCTGGTCGATAGCCAGGGCAATCCCATTCAGCTGAGCTCTCAGGGTGACACGGGGTTTTCGCCCTGGATCGACCGGCAACGCGGCCTGGTGGGCGTATTCGCTACAGAGGATGGGCTTGGCTCGGTCTATTCACTGGTGGGGCGCATGCAAGAGGCGGCGCGCCAGGCGGTGGATTCCGCGGTAAAGACCGTTGCCGTGCCCTCACAAAGCCAAGCCAGCACGACGGACGAGCCGGACGGGATGGACAAGGAGCAGTCGGCAGGGATCTTCCGCAGGCTTCAGGGCCTGAAATTGTGGGACCGTAGCCTCAACGGCGGCGGTCGATTCCCGCAATAGGGAAACTGCACCTTGCATTTGAGGAACGCGCCTGCACCCTGCGTGCAGAGTGACTGACGGCGCCTATCAGCGGAGTATCTGGCCCGGCAGCTCCGACAGAATATGAGAAGATTGCCGGCAAGCTCGCTGATGGGAGGTGCTATGGACATTTCAAGCTTGCAAGAAACCCTGCTGGCGCAACTGGATGGCAATATCGCCTGGGTGAAGGACATTGCTGGCCTTTTCCTTGAGACGATGCCCCAAATGCTGGCTGATCTCAAAGCGGCCGTCGAAGGGCAGGATGCGCCGGCCCTGCAACAGGCGGCTCACCGTATCAAAGGAACGCTGGGCACCTTTCAGGCCCTGGAAGCAGCTCAGATTGCCTCCGTGCTCGAGACCATGGCCGAGGCTGGCGATTTAGCGGGGGCTGAGGCCCATTGCGCCCAGCTGGAGGCGGCTGTGGAGCACCTCCTTGCAGTGACCCGGCAGCTGGTCTCATCCATTTGACTCCCTCTGGGCCCCCGCCTATAGTGGCCTTTGGAGAGCTGCTTGTTCACAGGCCTACGCGGGGGAGATATGAGCGAGCTGGAGCAGCAACTGCAACAGAAAAACGCCGAGTTGGCAGCTCTGCGCGAGATCGGCCGAGCTATCAATGCCGCCTGGGAGCTGAAGAGCACCCTGGAGCTGATCACTCGCCGGACGGCGCAAGTAATGGGCATGGATAGCTGCTCGATCTACCTGCTGGACGAGAGCGGAGAAACGATGGTGCTCAAGGCCACGACCGGGCTGGCGCCCGAGTCCGTCGGCCGGGCCCGCCTGCGCCTGGGCGAGGGCCTCACCGGTTGGGCTGCGGAGGCTGGCCAGGCTGTGGCTGTGGCGAACGCGCACTGCGACGCCCGCTTCAAGTACCTGCCGGAGACAGGTGAGGCTGCCTTCCAATCGCTGCTGGCCGTCCCCCTAGTGCACCAGGACCGGGTGATTGGGGCCATGAATGTGCAGACCCGGACCTATCACACCTACACCACTGACCAGGTCGAGCTTCTCTCGCTGATCGCCGACCTGGCCGCCGGCGCCCTGGAGAAAGCCGTCCTCTACGATCGCATGCAGCGGCAGATTGGGGAGCTTTCCACGCTGGCTGAGGTCAGTGAGACCGTCACCTCGCCCCTCTATCCTGACGAAATGCTGGAGTTGATCGTCGAAATGGCCGCCCGGGTGATGCACGCCAAGGTCTGCTCGTTGTTGTTGTTGGATGAGGAACGGCAGGAGCTGGTTCCGCGGGCGATCCGCAGCCAGAATCCATCGTACCGGGGGCAGCCGCCGATTCGGGTGGGCGAGGGCATTGCGGGGCGCGTGGCCGAGAGCGGGCAGCCGCTGGCGGTGGAGGATGTGCGTCACGATGCCCGCTATCGTTACGCGGGGATTGCTCGAGAGGAGGAGGTCAGCTCGCTCCTGTGCGTGCCCTTGCGTCTGCGGGAAAAGGTCATCGGTGTGCTCAACTGCTACACGGGGCAGCGCCACCGCTTCAGCCGCGAAGAGATATCCCTCTTTTCGACCCTGGCTAACCAGACAGCACTGGCCATCGAAAACGCACGTCTGGCCACAAGCGCCGCTGTGGTGCGGGAGATGCATCATCGCATCAAGAACAACCTGCAGAGCGTGGCCATGCTGCTGCGCTTGCAGATGAACGAAGAGGCCACGGTTTCGGCGCACGAGGTGCTGGCTGAGGCCACGAACCGTATCCAGAGCATCGCGCTGGTGCACGATGTGCTCTCGCACAAGGGCCTGCAGCTTGTGGATGTGAAGGACCTTCTGGCCCGCGTGGCGAGTGGTGTGGTGCAGAACACGGCAGCGCGGAATCTCAAGATCAACCTCACCGTGGAAGGCGACTCCTTCGATCTGTCCTCGCAACCGGCGACGTCGATCGCCCTCGCCATCAACGAGCTGGTGCAGAACGCGGTAGAGCACGCCTTTGTGGGCCGCACGCAGGGGAACATCACGGTGCGGCTGAGCCAGGACGCGGAGCACTGGACCATCACGGTGCACGATGATGGGGTTGGGCTGCCGGAGGTTTCGGGGCAGCAGTTGGGCCTGCAGATCGTGGAGACCCTGGTGGTGGAGGACCTGCACGGGCAGCTCTCATGGGCGCGGCAGGAGGGCACGACCGCCGTTATCCGCATCCCACGCAAGTGACTCGTAATAAGTAAAACGTAAAAGGTTGCCTGTGCGATAGGCTCGTGGCTTCACGCAAGATTTACAGGGGCGACTCCCTCGAAAAGTGATGCATGCTGCGAAATAGCGGTCTTACTTATTACGCTTTACTTATTACGAGTCACGTTGACCTTGCGGACTATCCATCACCTTTCGTATGTGGAGGGTTCTATGCGCATCCTGATCGCAGATGACGAGGCCATCATCCGCCTCGGGCTCAAATCGACCCTGGAGCAGATGGGTCACCAGGTGGTGGGGGCAGCAGCGGATGGCGAGGCGGCGGTGTCCTTGGCGCGTGAGACGCGGCCCGACCTGGTCATGCTCGATATCAAGATGCCTGGGCTCGATGGGCTGAGCGCTGCCGAGGCGATCTCCGCTGAGCGCCCGGTGCCCATTGTCATTCTCAGCGCCTATAGCGATCGTGACCTGGTGGAGCGCGCTGCCAGCCTGGCCGTGCACGGCTACCTGGTCAAGCCCTTCCGCCCGGCAGAGTTGGGGCCAACCATCGAGATTGCCCTTAGCCGCTTTGAAGAGGCAGAGGCCTTGCGCCAGGAGGCCGATGACCTGCAGGAGGCCCTGCGCACACGCGCTATTGTGGAGCAGGCCAAACAGCTCGTCATGCAGAAGTATGGCCTGCGTGAGGGCGATGCCTTTCGCATGCTGCAGCAGCAGGCCCGGCGCGAGCGGCGCTCGATGAGGGATATCTGCAAGGACTTGCTGGACCGAGAGCAGTCGTTATCTTGATACCGGCAACAGAGATGCAGCGGGGAGTCTATGACACCAGAACCGACCTCATTACGCTTGTGCCCGATCACGACGCGCCTGGACGAGCAGGGGCGGCTCTGGCTGGGCGGCTGCCTGGCGCGCGACCTGGCCGCCGAATTCGGCACGCCGCTCTATGTTCTCGATGAGGCGACGCTGACGGCCCGCTGCCGCGAGGCGCAAGAGGCGTTCGCCGGTTATGAGGGTGGTGTGCGCGTGGCCTATGCCGCCAAGGCTTTCCTGTGCGTGGGGCTGGCGCAGCTCCTGGCGCGGCAGGGCATGGGGCTCGACGTGGTGTCGGCCGGCGAGATGGCGGTGGCGCGGGCGGCAGGGTTCCCCCCGGGGTGGGTGCACCTGCACGGCAACAACAAGTCGCCGGCAGAGTTGGCGGCGGCTCTCGACTGGGGCCTTGGCAGGGTAGTGGTCGACGGCTGGCACGAGCTGCAGAGCCTGCGGCAGTTGGCGGCAGAGCGCCCTGGCCGGCAACGGGTCTGGCTGCGTGTGGCGCCGGGGATCGATGTGCACACCCACAATCACCGTAAAACGGGGCTGCTGGACAGCAAATTCGGGTTTACGGTGGCGACGGGCGAGGCGGCTGAGGCCCTGCGGCAGGCGCTGGCGGCGCCTGAGCTTGAGGTCGTGGGGTTGCATGCTCATGTGGGCTCTCAGGTTTTCGAGCCCGAGCCCTTTGCGCGCACTGCTGAGGTGCTGCTCGATCTGGCGGCAGAGGCCGGTTATGTGCCACAGGAGATTAGCCCCGGCGGTGGTTGGGGCAGCGCCACTGATCCCGCACAGGCGGACCTTCCCCTGCGCACCTATGGCGAGGCCATCAGCGCCGCCGTGCGTGAGCGCTGCCGGCGGCATGGGCTGCCCCTGCCTCGGATTGCCGTGGAACTGGGGCGGGCGATCATCGGCCCGGCGGGCGTCGCGCTCTACACAGTGGGCGGGCGCAAGGAGATTCCGGGGGTGCGCACCTGCGTCGCGCTGGATGGCGGCATGGGGGATAACATCCGCCCCGCACTCTATGGTGCGCGCTATGCGGCACTGACGGCCGACGGGCAGGACCGTCCGCTGGAGATGGTGACGCTGGTCGGCCGCTATTGTGAGTCGGGCGATGTGTTGGTGCGCGATGTGCGCCTGCCGGGGCCTCGGGCAGGCGATCTGGTGGCCATCCCACGAGCAGGCGCCTATGCACTGCCCATGGCCTCGAACTATAACCTGGTGCCGCGGCCGGCGGTGGTCCTGGTGGGCAACGGGCGGGCGCGCCTCTTGCAGCGGCGCGAGACGGTGGAGGACCTGCTGCGCAGGGACGTACCGCTTTCGGATGCCTGATGTACCCGGAGCGCCGGCGGCCCGTGCCGGCCCTGGCAAGCGGCGCTCCTTCGCTGAGTTATTTCACTTTCAGACAATAATCACTCCGTGTTGACATTATTCTCTCCTAATGATATAATTACTGATGTGTCATAGCCTGCACACGTGCGTTGCGGCAGGCTATTCCACGCCTTGACACAGCGCCAGCTGGAAGCAGCGTGCATGCATCGGTCCAGCCTGCTCTCGGTCTTGAAGGTCGCTCAACCGCACTGACTCCAAGGAGGTCGGAACATGCCTGGTCCTGGAATGGAACTCATCGGCGAAGAGGAAAAGAAAGAACTGCTGGAGGTGCTGGAGGCGGGTTATCTCTTCCGTTACGGCAGCCCAGATGACCCTGATTTCAAGGCCAAGGTCTACACACTGGAGCAGGAGGTGGCCCGCTTTGCCGGCGTCAAGTATGGCGTCGCCGTCAATTCGGGCACGTCAGCACTGTTGGTGGCCCTGAGCGGCCTGGGGGTGGGGCCGGGCGATGAGGTGATCGTTCCCGGCTATACCTTCATCGCGAGCATGTCGTCCATCATCTACGCCCGTGCTGTGCCCATCCTGGCTGAGGTCGACCGCACTCTCGATCTGGACCCGCAGGATGTGGAGGCCAAGATCACGCCGCGCACCAAGGCGATCATGCTGGTGCACATGCTGGGCAACCCGGGCCGCCTGGACGAGATCAAGGCCATTGCCGACAAACACGGGCTCCTCCTGATCGAGGACTGTGCGCAGGCCTTTGGCGCTACCTACAAGGGCCGCGCCGTGGGCTCTATCGGGCATGCCGGGACCTACTCTTTCAATATCTACAAGACCATTACGGCCGGCGACGGCGGCATGGTCGTGACCAATGACGAGGCAGCCTACCGGCGCTTTTTCGGCTTTCACGACCAGGGCCACTCGCCTAACCGGACGGGCGTCGAGGTGGGCCGGCGGCCCTTTGTGGGGCTCGATTTCCGGATGACTGAGCTGACGGCGGCTGTGCTTTTGGGGCAGATGAAGAAGCTTGGCGCCATCAAGAGTCACCTGCACGCCAACAAAGACCGTTTCAAAGCTGCGATTGCCGATCTTGCGGGCCTTGAGTTTCGCGAGTTGCCCGACCCGGAGGGCGAGTGTGCCACGCTCCTGACCGTCTTCCTGCCGACGGAAGAGATTGCGCGCAAGCTGGCCAGGGACCTGGGCACCAAGGTCGTGGCCGACTCGGGCTGGCACGTCTACAACAACATGGAGCAGATCCTGGAGACGCGCACCATCACCGCTGAGGGCTGCCCCTTTACCTGCCCCTATTACACCAACAAGGGTGGCGCCGTCAAGTATGCCAGGGGCATGTTGCCGCAGACTGACGCTCTGCTGGCGCGTGCGATCAATATCTCTATCGGTGTGTCGGACCCCGGCCTGGGCTCGGCCTTTGGTGTGACCATGCGCGATGGCTTTGATGTCGTGGATGCCAAGATAGAAGCGTTCCGCCGCGCGGCGCTCAAGTACCTGTAGGAGGTTTTCCCTATGGCCAACCTGCCCGATCTTCGCTATCAGACTCAGCGTCGTACGCGCGAAGAACTTCTGGCTCATTTGAAGGGATTTCATCTCGACCTCAAGTTCTCCGTAGGCATCTGGTTTTTCGCGCCCGGCGGCGGCCGCTTCCATGCGGCCTATACCGAACCCAAGACGATTCCTGAGCGCATCGAGATGGCGGCTGAGATGGCCCGGTTCGGCGTCCGGGGCATCGAGGCCCACTATCCGGCCGAAGTGAACGAGGAGACTCTGCCCCTCTTCAAACAATTGGAGAAAGAAGCCGGCATCCGCCTGGTCCTGATCGCCCCGCACATCTTTTATGATGCCCAGTTCGAGTTTGGCAGCCTGTCGAACCCCTATGATGGGCCGCGCCAGGAGGCCTATGATCGCCTGGTCAAGACCCTGAAGATGGTCAGAGATGCGCAAGCCGACCTGTGCGTGATCTGGCCCGGCATCGACGGCTACACCGTGCCCTTTGGCCACAACTATTACGCCATGTGGGATCGCTTCGAGGAGGCTGTGGCCTCAGCGATGGACGAGGTGCCCGGTGTGCGGGTGGCCATGGAGCCCAAGCCCTATGAGCCCGCGCCGAACAATATCTACCGCACCACGGCCGATGCTCTGATCTTCTGCCTGGATGTGGAATCGCGCCTGCGGAACCCCATCAACCGCCAGCTCCTGGCCGAGGGACATACCCTGGTAGGCCTGAACCCCGAGATCGGCCACGTGCGCATGGGCGGCGAGGACACAGCCTATGCCTACTCCCGCGTAACCCGCAGCGGTCGCCTGGCTCACACGCACTGGAACAGCCAGCCCATGGGCAACTATGATCAGGATCTGAACGTGGGCGCCGTCGAGTGGCAACAGGCCGAGGCGCTGCTCTATGCCATGAAGATGGTCGGCTACAAGGGCTACTTTGGCCTGGACCTCAACCCCGAACGCATGCCGGTGCTCAAGGCGATCGAGATCAACACGACGGCCATGCGCATCATGAATGAGCGCATCGAAGCCATGCCCCATGAGCGCATCCTCGACTGCTACTTTGATCCGGCGAACCATCGCGGGGACCTGGAGCTGATTCTGGCCGAGAGCATGCGGCCCAAAGGATGCTGATCGTGATGAACTCACGAGAACGTTTACTGGCGGCGATCTCCTGCCAACAGCCGGACCATACACCCCTCATCAATTGGTGTTTTGGCCTGCAACCGCCAGCCAACCTGCGTTGGCGGCGCAACGGGCGCGAGGTGCCTTTCTGGTACACGATGCGCCTGGAGCACATCCACACCCTGCCCGTGCCCTGGGACGTCGATGATGATTTCGAGCGGGTGCAGCGCTGGCTCAACCTGGGCGTCGATGATGTCCTGGATGTTTCGGTGCCCTGGAGCATGGGTCCGGAGGTGACGGTACGCGATTGGCAGGAGCCGCCTACAGCTGGCGAGCCGTACACGGTGCTCTGCCGCGAGTATGATACGCCGGCTGGCAAGCTCGTGCACAAAGTGCGCCAGACCGGGGAGCAAGCGGCGCCGGGCTGGGTTGTGCAGCCCAACACGGTGCGTTTGATCGAGGACTATAACATCCCGCGCGCCGTCAAGCACGCGGTGGCCGGGCCGCAGGACCTGGCGCCCCTGCGCTATCTGCTGCGGGGGCCGAGTGACGAGCAGATCCATGCCTTCCGTGAGCGCATGGCTGTGGTGAAGCGCTTCGCACAGGAAAAGGGCGTATTGGTACAGGGCTGGAGCGCATTCGGTATGGATGGCGTGATCTGGCTGACCGGGGTCGAGGCCGCCGTGGTGGCCGCCGTGACCGAGCCGGACTATTTCCAGGAGTTGTTGGAGATCGTCCATGCCTGGGACAAACGGCGGACGGAGATCCTGCTCGATGTGGGCGGGGCCGATATGGTGGTGCAGCGTGGCTGGTACAGCTCCACCGACTTTTGGTCGCCGGCGCTTTTCAGGCGGCTGCTCGTGCCGCACCTGCAGGAACTGGCGGGTATGGCCCATCAGGCGGGACGCAAGTTCGCCTACACCATGACTACTGGCACCATGGCCATGTCACAGAACCTGCTCGACTCGGGGATCGACCTTTTGTACTACATCGACCCGGTTGCCGACAAGACCGACCTGGCCACGGTCAAGCAGCGTTTTGCCGGCAAGATGGCCCTGGCTGGCGGCGTCTCCAGCGGCGTCACCCTGGCCGGCGGCGTGCGTGAAGACATCCGTCGACAGGTCCTCCAATCGATGCGCACCCTGGGCGAGGGCGGCGGCTTTATCCTGGCCCCGGTGGATGCCCTCTTCCCAGATACGCCCTGGTGTGGCGTGGAAACCATGATCGAGGCCTGGCGCGAGGCGCAGGGCTGAGCTAAAGAGTCAAAAGACAGGCATGGGCAGGGGAGCAAGGGGGCTGCGCCGGGGCCGTAGACTCTGGTGCAGCCCCCTTGCTCCCCTGCCCATGTTCTACCGGCGAGGGCGGGCAAGGGATGTGAGGCGGCGGAGCAGGACACGCAAAGGCTCAGGCGCCGCCAATTCGCTGGTCTCGACCGTGTGCCGGCGCGAGCCCTCCTCGACCGTGATGCGGTAGCAGAACTGGTCAGCGGCATGGCCGGTGGAATTGAGCAATTCTGGCAAATCGAAAAAACCAGCTGCCGAGAGCTGCTCCGTCAGGGCATGCGCTTCCTCCGCCGGTATCTGATTGGTGTCTACCACTGTGCTGAGGCGCATGCCCGCAAAGCCGCCGGTGCGCTCAAAGTGGATGCGCATGCAAACCTCCCGGTCAAATGACGCCCGGCATCAGCGTTTACCGAATAGCGAGATGAGCCAGTCGAGCAATATCTGCACCCAACTCTTGGGCTTGGGCTTCGCTCCAACCTCGATGCCTACCGCTTGCCAGCCATGGCGCACCGCCAGTTGCTCTTTGCTTCCCTCGCCATAGAGCTCTCCGGCCGTCTGATAGGTGAGATCCGCAGCATCCTGGAAGGTCGCAGACGGCTGCAACTTGTCGCGTAGCGTAATATACCAGATCTTGCCTGCCCTCTCCCAAGCAAAGCCACCGATCTCTTTGGCAACCATGTAAAAGGCACGGTTGGGGATGCCCGAATTGATGTGCACACCCCCGTTGTCACTCGTGGTCTGGACATAATCTTTCATATTGGCCGGCTGAGGGTCCTTGCCGAGCACCGGATCATCATAGGCTGTGCCGGGGGCTTTCATGGAGCGCAGAGCGACGCCATGCACGTTACTGGTGAAAAGGCCTTCACCGATCAGCCAATCGGCCATGTTTACCGTTTGCTGGCGCACATACTGCTTGACCAGTGAGCCAAAGACATCGGAGATGGACTCGTTCAGCGCCCCCGACTGGCCCGAATAGATCAGCTTGGCCGTGTGCTGGGTCACGCCGTGCGTCAATTCGTGGCCAATGACATCGACGGCGATGGTGAAGCGGTTGAAGAGCCGCTGATCGGGCGGCAGGTCCTCATCACCATCGCCATAGACCATCTGGTCACCGTTCCAGAAGGCGTTGTCATAGTTCCGCTCATAATGCACGGTCGAAATGAGGGGCATGCCGTTGTTGTCGATGGAATTACGGCCATAGGCGTCGTGGTAGAGGTTGTAGGTAGCGCCCGCGCCGTCATAGGCCTCATCGACGGCGGCATCGCCGGAGGGGGGCTCGCCCTCACCGCGAACTCGGCGGCCAGGGAGGTTGGAGCCGTTCTCGGCGCTGTAGACCGTGCGCTCGAGCTGAGTCGACAGGGCAGCTGCCTCCGGCGGCGCCTGGAAAGCCTCTCGCCGCGTGCGCATCGTCGTCGAGAGGGCCAGTGCCCTCTGCGCTCGCTCGCGCTGAATTGGGCTGCCTTGCTGCGCGATCCGCTCGAGCATGTAGGGAGGGATAATGCCGTGAATACGGTGAATGCGACTGGACATCGACGCATCTCCTTTCACGAACCTGTACGTGCCAATAACTCCGCGCTTCATTCCCTTGAAGTACATTATATCGCAAAAATACGAATAATGGAAGCGTTATTTGGGGGATTGCTGCGGTGGGCGATAGGTGATGCGTGAAGCGTGATGCGTGAGGTCGCCAAGGCGCGATACGCGCCTTGGCGACCTCACGCATCACGCTTCACGCATCACCCTGGACTATCTCTGCCACGCGCCCCACCTGCCCGCTCTCGAGGCGCACCTTGATACCGTGGGGGTGGAAGAGGGATTTCGTGAGGATGTCTTTGACCACGCCGCGGGTGCGCTTGCCCGTGCGCTGGTCCTGCTTGAGCACGATATCCACCACAAGGCCGGGGTGAATGTCCTTGCGATTCTGGCCGTTCATGGCGTCTCCGACTCGTTACGATTCCACAATCTCGACACTCGTGATCTTGTCGCCTGGCGTACGCGGGTTCTGCTGCGGGTCGCGGGGGGTGAGGGCGCGGATGACCTCCATGCCCTTGACGACCTGGCCAAAGATGGTGTGGCGGCCGTTGAGCCAGGAGGTAGGCTCGTAGGTGATGAAGAACTGGCTGCCGTTCGTGTTGGGGCCGGCATTGGCCATGGCGAGGAGGCCGGCCTTGTCGAACTTTAGGCCGGTGTTGACCTCATCCTGGAAGCGGTAGCCGGGGCCGCCGCGCCCGGTGCCGGTTGGGTCGCCGCCCTGGGCCATGAAATCGGGCAGCACGCGGTGGAAGGTCGTGCCGTCGTAAAAGCCCTCGCGCACCAGAAAGACGAAATTGTTTACAGTGACCGGCGCCTTGTCGGCAAAAAGGTCGACCTCGAAATCGCCCTTGGCGGTGTGGAAGACGGCGCGATAGTGTTTCTTGGTATCGATGGTCATGGCGGGTGGGGTGGACCATTGCTTGATGTTGGCGCTCACGTTGCACTCCTTGCATGCTGAGATGGCCCCATTCTAGCCTTTCTATGGCCGGAGTCAACGCTAAGAGCTGAGGGGCTTGCTGCCGCAACACTGTAGCCGAGATCCTCGTAATGGGAGTGGCAAACTCACACAACGAGGAGACCAAGATGAGAAAACTCGCCCTCTTGCTCATGGCCATCGTCCTCGCCGGCTGCTGCGGCGTGCCGTCCTTCGGGGGCACCATCGGCTCGGGCCGTGTGGTCGATAAAGAGTACCCTCTGACAGGTTTCGACCGCGTCGAGGCCAGCCACGCCTTCCAGGTGCAGGTTTCACAGGCAGCGAACTATTCGGTCGTCGTCAGCGCCGATGACAACATCCTGCCCGATGTGGAGGTCACCCTTTCCGGCGATACGCTCCGCATCGGCCTCCGCCCGGGGCGTAACTATGCCCGCGCCACGCTGCGCGCCCGCATCGCCCTGCCCAGCCTGCGCGGTGTGGGGCTCTCCGGCGCCTCGCAGGCCACCATCACCGGTTTTCAATCGAGCAGCGACCTGGACTTGCATCTCTCCGGCGCTGCCAGCCTGCGCGGCGACATTCGCGCCGGCTACCTGCGCGCCGGCCTCTCGGGCGCCAGCCGCCTGACGCTCGCCGGCTCCGGCCAGCGGCTCGAGTTGAACGGCTCCGGCGGCAGCAATGCCGATCTGCTCAACTGGCCTGCAAGCGATGCCGTTGTGCATCTGAGCGGCGGCAGCCGGGCCGACGTGAACGTCTCGGGCCACCTCGACGCCGAGCTTTCGGGCGGCGCCCACCTCGAGTACGCCGGCAAGCCCACGCTGGGCCGTGTGGAGACCAGCGGCGGCGCGTCCATCCACCAGCGGTAACTGGAATGGGGCAAGAAAGAGCGCCCTGCAGAGGCACTCCTCTGCAGGGCGCTCTTTCTTGCCCCCCCATCGGAGTTTGACACTATGTCCTAATCGTGTATAATTTCACAAAGTCGTTCGTTGACCTAAACCCTCACGAGTTGAGGAGGATACTCATGATTCGCCGCACGTCCCTCGCCTGGATCGTCAGATCTCAAGAGCGTCCGCCGGTTATCCCACTCATGGGGTTCCCCGGGGTACAGATCAACCACACCACCCTCAAACAAAACGGCTTTAACTGGGGAGTGCAATTCTGGACTCTCTTCGAGCTGGCGCGCCGCTTCCAGCCCGATGGTATCTTTACTTTCATGGACCTTTCGGTAGAGGCAAACGCCTTGGGCCTGCCAGTGACCTATCCCTTGCACGAGTCACCCACCGTAGAATACCCGTTGGTCAAGATGGAGGAGGATCTGCAGGCCTTTTACCACCTCGACGTGCTGCGCGATGGGCGCGTGCGCGTCTTTATCGAGACCCTGCGCCTGATGTCTCAGTACCTGAACATCCTGCGCGGAGGCTATTGCATCGGCCCCTTTACCCTGGCCGGCCTCATGATCGGCGCCACTGATGTGGCGCTGGCGACGATCGAGAACCCAGACCTCCTCCACAAGACCCTGCGCTTCTGCACCCATGTCATATCTCGCTACGCGGCTGCCCTCTGTCAGGCTGGCGCTGATATCGTCGCCATCCTGGAGCCTACCGCAGTGATGCTCTCGCCCCGGCAGTTTCGCGAGTTCTCGGGCCAGTATGTGGCCCAGATTGTCGATTCGCTCGAGGCGATGCCTGTGTTGCACATCTGCGGCAACACCACCCACCTGCTGGATGAGATGGTCGCCACCGGCGCGCAGGGGCTGAGCCTCGACTCCGCCGTCGATTTGCCGGCTGCCGCCCGCCGTGTGCCCGAGGAGGTCGTGCTGATCGGTAACATCAACCCGACTGCCGTCATGCTCTATGAGACCCCGGCCAACGTCTACCGGGCCACGTGCGATCTGTTGGAGGCCATGGCGCCCCACCGTAACTTTGTGCTCTCCACCGGCTGCGACCTGCCGCCCGAGACGCCCCTGGCCAATATCCAGGCCTTTATGGATGCGGGGCACGGCCGACCGTTGGGCGCCACCCCCGAAGTTGCGCCGGAAGCCGGGCTCTCCATCGTCAAGGCGCACCCCGAAGCGATCATGGCGGCTATCGAGAGCACCTGGCCCACGCCATCGATCAACTCATAGGCAAGCTGCCCGCCAGCTTCCTTTGGGGGCGTGGAGTAGATGTAGGCGCCCGCTTTGCCGCCCCGCGGGGCGGC
>DAOTVS010000291.1:0-24994 GCA_034436375.1 Anaerolineae bacterium
GGGCATGAAGTTCTGGGGCGTGGCCCTCACCGTGCGCTGCGTGCCCACCAACCGGCCCATGTGGCCCCTGGCCACGACCGAGGAGATCGTGGATGCTCACAGCATCTGGTTCAAGGAGGTCGGCAACGTGAGCGTGGGCAAGCTCATCCGCCCTGGCCATGTGATCGTCACCGATACCGGCGGCTCGGGCGAGGTGGGCTATTGGGGCTCCAACAACAGCCTGGGCTGCATCGCTGCTGGCGCCGTCGGCATCGTCACCGATGGCTATTGTCGCGACACGGCCGAGGTTGTGCTCCAGCGCACACCGATTTGCGCGCGGGCGCGGGGGCGCACGATCATCCCCGGCCGCATTGAGACGGTGGAGGTGCAGACGCGCATCGCTTGCGGCGGGGCCCAGGTGCGGCCGGGCGATATCGTGGGTTGCGACGATGACGGCGTGGTCGTGGTGCCGCTGGAGGTGGCCGCACAGGTGGCGGTGCATGCGCGCGCCATCCTGCTGGCCGATATGCGCAGCCGGCGCAATCTCTACGAGCGCCTGGGCATGCCTTTTGATGAGACAGTTGACTATGAGGCGGTAGAGGCCTACTACAGCCAGTTTTGATCTGTGGAGGCATATTGTCGGAACGAGTTTCACTCGCGGCGGCCCTGGAGGCGGCGCAGCGGCGCACGGGGGTCGTTATGCCCGTGTACCTGCCGCGCGGGGGCAATGCGGAGTGCGCCGAGGCGCTGCTGCGCGATACGGTGGCGGCCTGCTGCGCCTTTGTGGCGGACCCGGGCACCATCTGCCTGAGTGTGGACGGCGAGGACTGCGGCGCTGCGGTCTGCCAGGAACTGAGCCGGGAGTTTGGCGTGGCGACCTGCGCGGCCCCCGTGAACCGCGGCAAGCTCCAGGCCGTGAACAACGGCATGCGGTACCTGTTGGAATTGGGACCACTGGACTATGTGGCCATCCTCGACGATGATGGGGATCATTCTCCCCACGAGCTGCCGACCCTCTTGCGTGCAGCGCAGCATATCCAGGCGGAGGCGGGCGAGCGGCGTGTGTTGATCCTGGGGTGCCGCAGCTCGCGCCACCGGCCGATGGGCTTTCTGCGCGGCGAGCTGGAGGAGCTGGCCGATCGCATGCTGCTGGATGCCCTGGTCTATCGCGCTGCTGTGAGCGGCCGGCCGCTGCACCTGGAGTACGCCACCGCTCTGGCCGAATATCCGGACTTTCACTCGGGTTACAAGCTCTTCAGCCGGGCTGCGGCTGAGGATGTCTTCCTGGCTGAGCCGCGGCTCATGGGTGTTTCGGAGGCCTGTTACTACCGGCATGCTGTGGAGGCGGTGATGACCGTCGAGGCGCTGGAGTGCGGCACCATCCTCGGGTTAGCGAACCGGAACACCCTTAACCGCCAGCCCGTCACGACCTTTGGCCTGCTCGACCGCAGCCAACTCACCGCGGACATGATCATCTGGCCGTGCAAGCGCCTCGGCGTGCCGGGGGCCTTTGTGCGCCAGTGGCTGGCCAACCATGTGCCACGCCTCTTGCTGGAGACGCTCTCGCCGCAGGGCAAGGCCGAGCTGGAGGCGGTGTGCAAGCACGTGCTTGCCGCATTCCTGGCCGGCCCGGGCGACGGGGCGGCGCCGCCCCGCCAGCCCCTGTTTCTGTAGGAAGGTCCTCATGTACACACAGAGCATCGCCCTGGGGCGTGTGGTGATGGCGCGCCTGGACCCCGGAGAGGACTTGCTCCAGGCGATCGGCCGGGCCGCGGCGGAGAATAGCGTCGCCAACGGCCTCATCCTGAACGGTGTCGGCTCGATCAACCGCTACCACGTGCATGTGGTCGCGCTGCCCACCCTACCGACAAGGGATGAGTTCATCTGGGGTGAGGGGGCGTTCGACATCCTCTCGCTCTCGGGCCTGGTCATTGCCGGCCGCGTGCACGCGCACATCACCCTGGCCAATGAGCAAGGCGCCCTCGGCGGCCACCTGGAGGAGGGCACCCGCATCCTGACCTTTGCCGTGGTGACCCTGGGCGATGTGGGGGACGTGGACCTCACGGGCTGGGATTCTGTGGGGCGGCTGGAGGACATAATAAGTAATAAGTAATAAGTAATAAGTAATGCGGAAGGCTGCCATTTCGGAGCATGCTCTGTTTTCCTGGGCGTTCGTCTCAGCGAGCCCTACACGAAGCACCGGGCACGTGAAATAGCAATCTTACGTATTGCTTCATTAACTTATTACGATCCGTGCGACCTCACGCATCACGTATCACGGTGAGATCACTGGAGGTATCATGGCAGACAAACCTACAATCGGTTACATTGGCCTGGGGATCATGGGCAGGCCGATGTGTCTCAATCTGTTGCGTGCGGGGTTCCCGCTGGTGGTGCATAACCGCAGCCACGGCAAGGTGGAGGAACTGGCGGCAGCCGGTGCAGCAGACGGCGGCTCGGCCCAGGGCGTGGCGCAGCGGGCTGAGATCATCATCACCTGCCTGCCCGATACGCCCGATGTGCAGCAGGTGATCGCCGGGCCGGGCGGCGTGCTGGCGGGGATCAGCCCGGGCAAGATCATCGTCGATATGAGCACCATTTCGCCGGTGGCTACGCGCGAGTTGTGCGCCCAAGCCGAGGCGCTGGGGGCGGAGATGCTCGACGCCCCCGTCTCTGGCGGTGAGGCTGGCGCCATCCAGGGGACGCTCTCCATCATGGTGGGGGGTAAGGCAGAGGTGCTGGAGCGCGTACGGCCCATCTTTGCCGTGCTGGGCAAGACGGTCACCCATGTGGGTGGCTCGGGTGCGGGCCAGGTTTGCAAGGCCTGCAACCAGGTGGTGACGGCGCTGACCATCGAGGCCGTCAGTGAGGCGCTGGTGCTGGCCGCCAAGGCGGGGGTGGACCCGGCGCGCGTGCGGCAGGCTCTGCTGGGCGGCTCGGCGCAGAGCCGGGTGCTGGAAGTGCACGGCCAGCGCATGCTCGAGCGCAATTTCGAGCCGGGCTTCCGCTCGCGCCTCCACCACAAGGACCTGAAAATCGCCCTCAGCACGGCCCGCGAGTACGGCGCCGCCCTGCCCACGGCCAGCCTCGTGCATGAGCTCTACTCGGCGCTCATCGCCATGGGCAAGGGCGACCGCGACAATTCGGCGATCGTGACCCTGCTGGAGGCGCTGGCAGGGCTTAATCTCCGTTGATGATCATCCGCCGGTACGACTCGGCGGCGGCCAGGCCCTGGCTGCGGCCTTCCTCCTGCGCCCAGTTACGCACTCCCTCCGCGCCCTCTGCGTCGACCTGGCTCTTATGCTGCTGCAGGGCCCGCACCTTGAGGTCGAGGGTCGAAGAGATGTCGATCCACACGTTGGGCTCGGGCGAACCGTGGATGTAGACGGCGTTCACCCGGTGCGGCTCGAACCCCTCTGCCAGCAGCTCGGGAAAGATGTAGCGCGTCTCTGCCGAGGGAAAGACGGCATCCAGCGCCGCCGAGCCGGCGGCCCGGTGATCAGGGTGGTTGAGGTAGCTATCGCCGTAAAAGCGCACGGTGGGGTCAGAGCAGATGACGATTTCCGGCCGCCAGCGACGGATCTCGCGCGTCAGGTCGCGGCGCAGGGCGAGCGTCGGCTCCAGCGTGCCGTCGGAATAGTCCAGGAAGGTCACGTCCTGCACGCCCAGAATGGCGCAGGCGGCGCGCTGCTCGGCCATGCGCACGGGGGCCAGCGCCCAGGGCGTTACGGCGGGGTCGTTGGAGCCCCGGTCGCCCCGGGTGCAGAGGACATAACTCACCCTGCAACCCCGGCTTGCCCAGAGGGCCACCGTGCCGGCCACGGTAAACTCGGCATCGTCGGGGTGGGCCACAATAACCATCGCCCGTTTGGGGATCGTGTTATCGATCATGGCAATACTCTCCCTTGGTTCAGTGCATCGGGGGGGATTATAGCCCTCAGCAGGACCGCTGCCAAAGAGGGGGACGCTTGATGCCATATCGTGGATCGGATCCCATGCTCACAAAGGGGTGTATCGCAAAATGATCGGGGGCTTGGGAGATAGCCGGGCAACGTGGGCTGCCGGCCCGTCTCTACAAGGTCGCCGCCCGGCCCTAACCCAAGGAGGGTAAGTGGATGGTCTGGATGGCGCTGCAGCCGCTCCGCAGAGCGGCTGCAGCGCCATCCAGACCATCCACTTACCCTCTATAAAGGTCCGTATCGGGGTAGCGCGCAGCAGGAAAGCCGGTTGCCAACGATTTTGGGCCATATCCCTAAGTCAAAGCTTGACATATGCGCGAAACGAATATACAATCAATATGCATGGTGTGTGCACTCGGGTATGCGCTGAGGCCAACAATGAAGCTCATCATCGAAGAATTCATCTGGCTTGACTGGGTGATAGAAAAGATACTGGAGAAGCACGGTGTCGATCCGGATGAGGTCGAGCAGGCCTTCTTCAATCCTCCCTACAAAGTGCGTCGGAGTGATTCCAGCAAGTACCTGCTTTATGGAAGGACAGAGGCAGGCCGTTGTCTGTTCATCGTTTTCGCCTGGCAGGAGAGGGCCGTCAAAGTGATCTCAGCCCGAGACATGACACCTGCAGAGCGCCGCAATCTGGCAGGGAAATGAGGTGCGTATGAGCAAGTTGCCGCATTTTGAGAGCGAGCAAGAGGAAGCCGAGTTCTGGGCAACGCACGATTCTACAGAGTATGCGGAAGATTTTGCCCCAACAGACGTATCCTTTGTGGATGCGCGCCCGCGCAAGACCCAGATCTCGCTGCGCCTGGACCGCGAGAGCATCACGGCTCTCAAGAGGGTTGCCGAGCGCAAAGGGGTGGGTTACCAAACCTTGATCCGCATGTGGGTCATGGAGCGCCTGGAGCAGGAACGGCCCGGCGCCTGAGCACCTGCTCGCGCTGCGGCCAAAGCTTGCTGCCAATAAGGGGGGTAGGGCGAGAGTCCTGCCTCTTTTGCGTTAGTTTGTGAAAAGCCGTGATTGACTTGTCTTGGATTGCGTTATATACTGGAATCATAAACATTGGCAAGCCTGGACATTCTTCACCTCATCCTCACGGAGGCCCGTGGTGGGTAATGACAGCACCCTCAGTTCTCCTCTGCAGCGCCTGGAGCGTCCGCGCGTGAGGGCTTTAACTCGGGAGCCCGGCATGTACTGCTGCCCAGAAATGGGTGGTGAGGGCCATGTCTGAGCAACCCCGGGCCTTGCTGGCCGAGGAGCGGCGGGCGCGCATTGCCGCGCTGGCGGCGCAGCAGGGGGCGGTGCGGGTAGACGAATTGAGCGCGCTTTTTCAGGTGTCGGAAGTCACCATCCGCAGCGATCTCGATGTGCTGGCCGAGCGGGGTCTGCTGGTGCGCGACCGGGGCGGCGCCCTCGCCAACGCGCGCGCCGGCCTGGTGACCGCTTTTGAGCAGCGCGCCGGCCAGAACCTGGAGGAAAAGCGCCGCATCGGCCGCGCCGCGGCCCAGCTGGTGCAGCCTGGCGACACGATCATCATGGACGCTGGCACGACGCTCATGGAGATGGCCCGTTGCTTGCGCGATGTGGCCCCCCTGACCGTGGTGACCAACGCCCTCAACGTGGCACTGGAGCTGGGCGGCCGGCCCGATGTGCACGTCATCCTGATTGGGGGCTCTCTGAGCCGCGACACCATCAGCACAATCGGCCCACAGGCCGTGCACGACCTGGGCGAGCTCTTGGTGCACAAGGCTTTCCTGGGCGCCCATGCCGTGGACCCGGAGGCGGGCCTGACCGATGCCTCGTTGGAGATTGCCCAGGTGAAGCGAGCCATGATCCGCGCCGCCCGCCAGGCGATTCTGCTAGCCGATGCGGCCAAGTGGGGCCGGGCTGGGCTGGCCAGGGTAGCGCCCCTGCGCGCCGTGCATAGCCTCGTGAGTGACGAGGGCCTGCCCACCGAGGCGCGCCGGGCCTGCGCCGAAGCGGGAGTGCAGTTGCTCATTGCCTGAGCCAGGCAGGCCTCACGCGGAGAACGTGGAGGCGCGGAAGGTGGTATGCAACCGCAGGCGGGCGCAGTAGTTGTAGACGCGGCATGTTGCCGCGGGCCTGGCTGATGTCTTCTGATGTGCAACCGTCCAGCCAAAGGCACCAGGCCACAAAGACGCACAATAGACATGTATCGTCTCCTTGGTGGCCCTTTGTGTCTTTGAGCCTTTGTGGTGAGTGGGTGATTGCTTAACGGAGGTGAGCTTTGGCGATGACTCCGCGCGAGCGCGTGCAGCTCGCTATCCGGCACCAACAGCCCGACCGGGTGCCCTACCATTTTGGCTATACTCAGCCCTGCCGGCGCAAGGTGGAGGCCTATTACGGCACGGCCGGCCTGGATGACCTCCTGGACGATCACCTGGCCATCTTCAAGGCGCGGCCGCAGGAATCCTGGCGGCAGCTCGGGCCGGAGCTCTGGCGCGATGAGTGGGGCGTCGTTTGGGACCGCTCCATCGACAAGGATATCGGCGTGGTCGCCCAGCGCCCATTGGCAGGCCGCTCGCTCGAGGGATATACCCTGCCGGACCCGCACGACCCCTACCGCTTTGCGCGCCTGCCCGCCTTTATCGCGGCCAATGCGGAGCGCTTCCGCATCGTCAGCCTCGGCTTTTCACTGTATGAGCGCGCCTGGGCGCTGCGCGGCATGGCGGACCTGCTGGCGGATATGATCGAGGCGCCTACCTTTGTGGATGAAGTGCTCGACGCCATCATGGCCTGGGACCTGCAGGTGATCGCCGACGCCGCCCGCTATGACGTCGACGCCATCCTCTTTGGTGACGACTGGGGCCAGCAGCGGGGGCTGATCATGGGGCCACGGCTATGGCGGCGCTTTATCAAGCCGCGTATCGCTGTGCTCTACCAGGCGGCGAAAGAGGCTGGCAAGGCCGTCTTTATCCACTGCTGCGGCAAGGTGCAGGAGCTCTTCCCCGAGTTGATCGAGCTGGGGCTGGATGTGTTCAACCCTTTCCAGCCGGAAGTGATGGACCTGAACGAGATGAAGGGGCTCTACGGCGACCGGCTGTCGTTCTACGGCGGCATGAGCATCCAGCGCATCCTGCCCTACGGCACGCCGCAGGAGGTGCGCGCCGAGGCCCGCCGCCTCATGGCCGAGATCGGCCAGGGAGGTGGCTATATCTTTGCCCCCTCGCACGATATGCCGGGGGATATCCCCATCGAGAACCTCGTCGCCATGATCGAGACCGTGCGGGAGTACGCGTAGATTCGGCCTTGTTGTTGCCAAAGGAGGAGAGTCATGAGCAAGTTCCAAGTGGCCTGCCATCTGATTCAATGGGGCGGCGAGCAAGTGCGCGACCCGGAGAAGGTCCTGCGCGAGGTCGCCGAGGCTGGCTGGGTTGGCGTGGAGGGCTATCAGGCCAAGAATGCGGAGCACCTGGTGGACCTGGCTACCCTGGCTGCCAAGTACGGCCTGCACTGGGTCAACATGTCGGGCCCCACGGATATCGACACAGCCCGCTATAACCTGACCCTGGGCAACAAGGCCGCCGAAGCCGTGCACGGTCGGCGCGCCGATTACGGCGGCGACAACCCCTCCGACGCCGATATCCAGCGCGCGGCCCGCGATTTCGCGCCGACGATTGCCTTTTGCCGGGAGCATGGGCTCAAGTGCTTCCACCACGCCCACCTCTGGACGCTGATCGAGACGGTGCAGGATGCCGAGCGTCTCCTGAGCGTCGTACCCGACCTGTGGTTGCTCTACGATACTGGTCACCTGCTGGCGGGCGGCAGCAATCCGTTGGATGTCTTCAAGAGCCCTATCCTGCGCAACCGCATCGCCCATGTGCACCTGAAGGATTTCTACGCCGACGACCCCAAGACGTGGAATCACCGCACGAGCAAGTTCGGCGCCGAGGGGCGCTTTGCCGAGCTGGGCGCGGGCAACATGGGCCTCGACGTCAAGGCCGTGCTGCAGGGCCTGGAGGAGATCGGCTATGAGGGGTGGGTGTCGGTCGAGCTGGATGAGCCTTTCCCCAGGCGTACACCCGCCGAGGCGGCCCGGGTGAACCGCGAGTACCTGCGCAAACTAGGCTACTGAGGCCAACAACGTCTATTTGTACACATAACTTGTTGTGGCGGGCAACGGAGGCTGGGAGTTCTGGCTTGTAGTGAGGGAGAGGGGGAGGGGGAGCCGGATGGCATCCAGAACCCATATGCGCCTGCAGTAGGGGCAGATCTGAGTTCCGCCCCTACATTCGCCATCCGGCTCCCCCTCTCCCTCACTACGAACCTGGCTGCCGCCCCTGCTCATGACGTCTGCGGACGTCATCCGCAGTTTAACATGGCCAGCGGGCCATGTCCTACTTAGAATGACAGGTGCAGTTGTAAAGGAGAATTCCCGTGGCTCTGCGTATCCGTCCCATCCGTGACGATGACATCGCTCACGTGGTTGAGCTGCCGCTATTGGCGTGGGCCCCGAATTGTGGTCGTGGTGTTAATGGAGATATTGATGCCTGAAACGAGAGCTTTGCAGTACAAACCCGACTGGCCCGAGGCGCGCGAGCGCATGGAAGCTTTTTGGCGCGGTGAGGTCCGCGACCGGCCCCCTATCTGGATCACGGCGCCGCGGCGGAATCCTCTGCCCGGGCCGCCGCGCCCGCCGCTGCCGGAGGATCTGCCCAGCCGCTATCTGGACCAGGACTACCTCCTGGCTGAGGCCGATTACCGGTTTCGCCATACCATCTTCCTGGGCGAAAGCGTGCCCTGCTTCCTGCCCTACCAGGGCGCCAATGAGCTGGCGCTCTACCTGGGCTCACAGGCCGTGTTCGCGCCCGATACGGTGTGGTTCGAGCCGGCGCTCTCCGGCCTCGAAGGTGGCCCCGACCTGACGCCCGCGGAGGATAATCGGCACTGGCGCTGGGCGCAACAGGCAATCCGCCGCGCCAAGGCTGAGGGGGAGGGCAAGTTCATCGTCTCCTTCCCCGACCTGATCGAGAACCTGGACACTCTGGCCGCCCTGCGCGGCACACAGCCGCTGCTCTATGACCTGGTTGATCACCCGGCGGCGGTGCACCGCTACCAGGAGCAGATTCTGGCGCATTATTTCCGCTACTATGATCGCCTGGCGGCGCTTTTGGGCGTGCAGGAGCAGGGCAGTATGCTGGGCGGCTTTCCCATGTGGATGCCTGGCCGCGGCGCCAAGGTGCAGTGTGATTTCTCGGCCATGATCTCGCCGGCCGCCTATGCCGAGTTTGTGTTGCCCTACCTGCAGCGGCAGCTCCGGCGCCTGGAGTACAGCATCTACCACCTGGATGGCCCGTGCGCGCTGCAGCACCTGGACGCTCTGCTCGGCATCCCGGAGCTGCAATGCATCCAGTGGACGCCGGGGGATGGCCACGAGCCCTGCGCCTCGGAGCACTGGCTGCCCATCTTCCGGCGCATCCAGGCTGCGGGCAAGATCGTCTTTGCCAACGGCAACGCCGCCGATGCGCGCCGGCTGCTGCGCCAGCTGGACCGGCGGCTGCTTTTCTTCTCCGCCTCTTGTGAGGATGAAGATGAGGCCTATGCGCTCCTGCGCGACGTGGAGCGCCTGGGACCGTAGGAGGGGCCAGGGTATGAAGGTCGTGATCTTTGGCGCGGGGGCCTCGGGGCGCGGGCACGTTGGGCAGCTGGCTTACGCCTCGGGCTATCAGCTGATCTTTGTGGATAAGGATGAGTCGCTGGTGGCGGCGCTGCAATCCGCCGGGCAGTATACGGTGCACCTGGTGGGTGCGCAGGAGCGCGATGTCGTGATCCGCGGCTTTAGGGCCTACCCCCTGCGTGCTGAGGAGGCCATCGCCGAGGAGATCGCTGCCTGTGACCTGGTGCTCACCGCCGTCACGGCCGAGGGGCTGCCGGGCCTGGTGCCCTGCCTGGCGCGCGGGCTCGAGCGGCGGGCACAGCGCGGCGTGGCGGCGCCAGTGAATGTGATCGCCTGCGAGAACATGATCAACGGTTCCACAGCCCTCAAGGGGATGTTGCTGCCTGCCATTGCTGCGCGCTACCGGTCTGCCGTGGAGAGCTGCACCGGCTTTCCCGATGCCATGATCGCGCGCGTGGTACCGGCGCCTGCGGGCGATCGCCTGCGCCTGCTGGCCGAGGACCACAACGAGTGGCCGGTCGATGCCCGGGCCTTCCGCGGACCAGACCCCGGCATCGATGGGCTCGAGTTGGTGGATAACCTGCAGGCGCGCCTGGAGCGCAAGATCTACATGCACAATACCGGGCACGCCGTCTGCGGCTACCTGGGTTACCTCAAGGGCTATGCGGTGATGTGCGATGCTGTTTTGGACCCGGTGATCCGGCGCGCCGTCTATGGCGCCATGACCGAGTCGGCGCAGACCCTGCGCCACACCTATGGCTTCTCGTGGGAGAGCCTCGAGGAGTATCGCGACAGCTTCTTTCCGCGGGTCGAGGGGAGGCTCATCCTGGACCCGGTGGCCCGCGTGTGCCGCTCGCCCCGGCGTAAGCTGGGCCGGCAGGAGCGGCTGCTCGGCCCCGCTTGCCGGGCCATCGACCTGGGGCTGGAACCGGTGCACCTGGCGTTGGGCATCGCCGCTGCCCTGCGCTATGACGCGCCGGATGACCCCGAGGCGGCCGACGTTCAGGCCCTGCTCCATACTGGCGGGGTGGGGGCCGTCTTGCAGCAGATCGGTGCGGTGGATGCGGAGCGACTGGCGCGACTGCAGCCCCTGGTCGAGCAGGCCCTGGCCGGGCTGCCCGCGCTGCTGAAAGGGGGAGAATCATGACCCTGCACACGCCGGAGGATTCGCTGGTCGCCACCTTTTATATCGAGACGGGGCAGAGCCTGCACAAGGTGGCCGAGCGGGTGGCGGAGATCGAGACGACCGCCAACTGGATGGCGCGGACGCCGCCGACCCCGCTGTTCCTGGAGTGCAAGGGGGAGGTGGCAGAGGTTAATGAAGTCGCGCCGGGCAAGGGCACCTTTACCGTCTATTTTCCTCTGCGCAACATGGACCTGGAGCACGATGCCTTTAGCTCGACCTGGCTGTCTATGATCGGCGGGGGGACTTTTGCCCTCGTCGACTATGCCAAATCCCGCCTGCTCGATTTCTCGCTGCCCGCTTGGGCCTACCGCTACTTTCCCGGCCCCCGGTTCGGCATGGAGGATAACCGCCGTCTTTTGGGTGTGCGCAATGACGAGCCCATCATCGGCACTATCGTCAAGCCGACCTCCGGGCTGACGCCCGAGGAGGTGGCCGACATGTGCTACAATGTGGCCCTGGCCGGTGTGCGCTTTATCAAGGATGACGAGAAGATGATGAACCCCGCCTACTGCCCCCTGGGCAGACGGGTGCGGCTCGTCACCGAGGCGCTCAAGCGGGCCGAGGAGCAGACCGGCCAGAAGGTCATCTACGCACCCCACATTACCGCCGGCCCCGAACGCATCCGGCAGAACGCCTATACCGCCCTGGAGAACGGCGCCAATGCCCTCATGCTGAACATCTTTGCGGCCGGGTTCGGCTCGCTCGAGATCCTGGCGCGTGACCCCAACATCAACGTGCCGCTTTATGCCCACTGTGGCGGCAAGGAGGCCCTGGGGCGCGCGGAGGGGCAGGGCGTGGCGCCCAACGTGATCGCCAAATATGCCCGCCTCATGGGCGGCTGCTACTTTCGCTCTGGCATCGTGGGCAGTTACCTGGTGGGCAGCGTGGAAGAGTCCAGGGAGATCAACCGGGCCCTCAGTGGGCCCATCCCGGGCATCAAGGATGCGGTGCCGGCGCTCTCGGGTGGGCTGGGCCCCAAGAACATCGGCGCCACCATCGCCGCCTTTGGCCTGGACGTCTTTTACCTGGCCGGCTCGGGCATCTTTTCCCATCCCATGGGCATGCGGGCCGGCGTCGAGGCCATGAAGCAGGCGGCGCGGGCGCAGCTGGCCGGCATCCCCCCGGCTGACTATGCGCGCGACCATGCCGAGCTGGCTGCGGCGTTACGTAATCCGTAAAACGTGAAACGTCAAGCGTAGGGCCGCCATGGTGGAACGTCTGCTGCTCCAGATGGTCCTTCTCAGGGCGGCTGGCACAACAAGCAACATATACTGCGCCATGACGACCTTACGTTTTACGTTTGACGTTTTACGCACTGGAGGCGACATGAAACGAGTGGAGAAACCCTGGGGCGAGGAGATCTGGTTCGCCCACAACGACCTCTATGCGGGCAAGCTCATCCGCATGATCAAAGGCACGCGCAGCAGCCTGCAGTATCACCGGCAGAAGCACGAGACGATCTATTTTCTGCAGGGGGTGGCCCGGGCGACGCTGGAGGATGAGGGCGGCGCCCTGGCCGAGCGCATCGTGCGGGCGGGCGATGTGATCGAGAACCCGCCGTTGCGCAAGCACCGCCTGGAAGCCCTGGAGGATATCGAACTGATCGAGGTCTCGACCCCGCATCTGGATGACGTGGTGCGCGTCGAGGATGACTATAGGCGGTAGATCCTGCTCCAAGGAGAACACTGCTGTCATGAACACCGGCAAGCTTGTCCGTCTGAACCGTCTCTTCGCCCACCCCTCCGGCCGCCTGTGCTCGGTGGCGGTGGACCATTTCATCGGCTATGGCGAGGGGCTCCCTGCCGGCCTGCGCCATATCGGGCCCACGCTGGCGGCTGTGGTAGCGGCGCAGCCCGATGCTGTAACCATGCACAAAGGGATTGCGGCCTCAGCCTGGGGACCTCACGCCGGCCGGGTGCCCTTTATCCTGCAGAGCACGACGGCCCGCGCCGATGATACCGCCTGCGAGCAGGTGGCCACACCGGAGGATGCCGTTCGCCTGGGCGCCGATGCCTTTGCCGTGGCGGCCTTTATCCGCGGCGCCACGGAGGGGGCCCATCTGCGCACGGTGGCCGAGTGCGTGCACGAGGCCGCACACTTTGAGATGCCCGTTATCTGTCACATCTACCCACGGGATTTCTCGCGGGGCGCGGCACGCATCTCCTTCGCGCCGGAGGATATCGCCTGGGCGGTGCGCTGCGCCTTTGAGTTGGGCGTAGATGTGGTCAAGGTGCCTTACTGCGGCGATGTGCAGGCCTATGCCGAGATCGTGGCCGACTGCCCTGTGCCGGTGGTGGCGGCGGGCGGACCCAGGGCGCAGACGCTAGAGGCGGCGTTGGCCATGATGGCCGATGTGGTCAAGGCTGGCGCGCGCGGGGCGACCATCGGCCGCAACGTGTGGGGGTTTGCCCAGATCACGGCGGCCGTGCAGGCTTTCAAGGCCGTGATCCACGACGGCCAATCTGCGCGGGAAGCCATGCAGCAGGCTGGCCTATGAAGCCATGCTGGGACCTGCTCGGCTTTGGCGCGGTGGCGGTGGATGACCTGCTCTATGTGGACCACTATCCGCCGCCCAACAGCAAGACTGAGGTGCGGGCAGTGGATCGGCAGGGCGGCGGGCTGACGGGCACTGCCCTGGTGGCGGCAGCGCGCCTGGGCGCTACGACGGCCTATGCCGGGGTGTTGGGCGATGATGACCTCTCCCGCTACACCATCGCCGAGCTGACGCGCGAGGGGGTCGATTGTTCGCCCGTCCTGAGGCGGGCGGAGGCGCGGCCCATCCACTCGGTCATCATCGTCGACCGTGCCACCGGCGGCCGCAACATCTTTTTCAGCATGGCCGATGTGATCCAGCGCCCGCCCGAGGCGATGACGGCCGACCTGATCGGCCGCTGCCGCGCCCTTTTTGTGGACCACAAGGGCATCCCCGGCACCCTGCGCGCGATCGAGCTGGCCCACGAACACCATATCCCTGTGATCGGCGATGTGGAGGGGGAGCCCACCCCCGAGCTGCTCGACCTGATGGGGCGCATCGATCATCTGGTGATCGGGCATGAGCTGGCCGGCCGGGTGACGGGCGCCGCCGAGCCGGCAGACATGGTGGCCGCCCTCGCCTCACCCCGGCGCCGGGGCCCCCAGCGGGCTGCAGACAGCCTGCTGGGAAGCCCCGGGCGCGTCTGCATCGCCGTCACGGCGGGCGAGCGCGGGTGTTGGTGGTCGGAGCGGGGCGGCCCAGTGCGCTACACCCCGGCATTGCGCGTGCAGGTGGTGGATACGACCGGCTGCGGCGATGTTTTTCATGGCGCCTATGCCGCCTGTATCGCCCGTGGCGAAAGCGTGGAGCGGTCCATCCGCGTGGCCACCGTCACGGCTGGGCTCAAGGCCACCCGGCCCGGCGGCCGCGCCGGCATCCCCGACCGGGCGACGGTGGAGCGGGTACTCGCGGAAATGGAACCGCAGATGAACGCAGATGAACGCGGATAGGACAAGTCTTGAGCACTTGGTGAATTGGGCACATCGCTTTCGGTCAGCGTCGTAGTGGCGACTTTCGCTCGTCTCCGCGTGACGGAGGAGACGGATGGCTAAAGGCATCACCACGACACCATCTGCGTTCATCTGCGGTTCCACCCCCATGTTTTTCCTCTGGAGGATAACAGTGGATCACGATGCGCCGGTGAGGGATCTGGAAGAGGCGCTGCAGAGCGTGCCGCTGATGGATGTGCACACACACCTGGATGCAGGGCACCTTTCAGCGCGCGGATTGCACGATATCCTACTCTATCACATGATGATCTCCGAGCTGGGGAGTGCGGGCTGCCCGAGCCAGGCCCGGCTTTCGGAGGAGCCCGGCGCGGCGGAGGTTGAAGGGCGGCTGCAGGAGGCCATCCCCTACTTGCCGCACATCCGCGGCACGAGCTGCGCCTGGGGGGCGCGCATGATCCTGCGCGACCTCTATGGCTGGGATGAGCCGGTGACGGCGGAGAATTGGCGCCGGGCGCACGCTGTGGTGCTTGAGCGCGCCCATGACCCGGCCTGGGCGCGGGAGGTGCTGCGGCGGGCGGGCGTGCGCCGCGCCTGCACTGAGCTGGCCCGCCGCGCACAGGGGCAGGCCGACGATATCCTCCACTATGCCCTGGAGTGGGCCTTTTTCACCCGCGCCCAGTGGGGCGTGAACGATATCCCCCTCTACGAACTCGAGCGCGCCTGGAATCAAGAGGAGCCGGGGGCGCCGCTGCCGGTGACGATGGGCGGGGGCCGGCCGCCGCTCGCGCGCACCATCCGCACCGTGGCCGACGTCCACGCGGCCCTGGAGCACTATGTGACGCACATCCCCTATGGCCGGGTGCTGAGCACAGCCACGCACATCTCGACCGATATCAACTTGCGCGCCGTGACCGAGGCCGAGATGGCCGCCGCCCTCCAACGCCGTGATGCGGCCACCCCCGCCGAGCGCGACATCTATGCCAGCTATATCCTCGAGGCGTTCCTGGCCGCGTTCTCGGCCCACGGTGACGAGATCGTCTACCAGTTCTCCTTTGGCGCCGAGCCCCTGCCTTTCGAGACGGGGTCCAAGCTGCGCCAGGAGACAATCTTCGAGGTGGCCGCGATCATGGCCCGTTACCCGCGCGTGCGCTTTCAGATCTTCCTCGCCAGCGCCCACGCTAACCAGGCCCTCTGCACCCTGGCGCGCGAGCTGCCCAACGTGACCCTGGTGGGCTACTGGTGGCACAACTTCTTCCCCACCATCATGCGCCAGGTGATGAGCGAGCGGCTCGACATGCTGCCGCTTAACCGGCAGATTGGCTTTTTCAGCGACGCCTACTGCGTGGACTGGACCTATGCCAAGGCAAAGCTGGTGCGCAAGCAGCTGGCGCAGGTGCTGGCGGACCGCGTGGCGCAGGGGCAATACACCATGCCCGAGGCGGTGGATATCGCGCGCACGATCCTGTACGAGACGGGGCGCGAGGCGTTGGGTATGGAGCCGTCGGCGGCATTGACTTAGCTATGCACAGGATCACTCTCTCACTCCCATCACCAGCAGGGTCGCCACGGCGGCGCCGTAGCGACCCTGCAGCCGGGGCAGCGCAAACCCGCGCCAGCCGATCTCCTCCCAGGGGTTGGAGAGGAGGGAGATCACCACTGATGGCTGCGATATATACGAGAGATGAGCGGACGTTTGGCAAATATCTCTCCAGGCCAGGCAGTTTCTTCGCCTCCTGGCCGCCTGATCCGGGTCCGACACGGTAGTATCTCCTGGCCATGCAAGAGATCGGAATCGTTCGTCAGGACATCAACATGAGGGCCATGGCTTTTATCCTGGATGCGCTGGCTCCTTCCATCCTTGCCGCCCTCTCTTCTCGCACCAAGGAGCCTCTCGATGACTCCAACAGGCCGGACCAGCCGTCTTTTTTATGAGTTGGTGGAAACAGTGGCCGGGCTTTGCGAGTGCTTGCTCACACCGCAAGCGGGGGCGGACCTCGAAGCTCGGATTTGCGCTGGCTGGAGGAGGTTCCCCGGGACCGGCCCGGGCTGCTGATTGCCGAGGGGGTGCTGCACTACCTGAGCGAAACGGAAGTGAAAGCACTCTTCAATGCGGTGGTCGCTCACTTTCCCGGCGGCCAGATGATCTTCGACATCTGCAATTCGTTCATTGTCAAAAGAGCAGGCTCGAACGTTGGGGGCACGGGCGCGACCTACAGGTGGGGCCTTGACGACCCTCAGGACATCAAGCAGCTTGAGCCCAAGCTTGAGTTGGTCAAGGAATTCAGGCCGAGCGAGTTGGTCGCGTTTTCCCGCTTCCCGCTATGGTGGCGCGCCCTTTTCCGCGTGCAGGAACTCAACCCCACGCTGCGCAGGATGGAACGCATAGTCGTCTACCGGTATGGGAACACAAGCCCAGATTCACGATCCCGAGCAGGATGAAATACGCCGGGCTCTGCCTGTTGGCTATTCGTTCTCGCCTTTGAAACGGCCTTTGCCATCGGCGTGTTGACGGCCAGGGGGAGATAGCCCGATTTGGGCAGGGGATACAGGTGCGCTATAATCCGCACCAATCTGCTGCGCACGCTCTCGGTCCATGAGCGAGTCCAGGGCCGGGGAAGGGGTCCCCTTGTCACAACGTTCCGAATTCCTGGCCGGCGTCCGGGCCGAGGCGCCGATCTTGCTGGGCGTGGCCCCGTTCGGCATGATCTACGGGGTGCTGGCGATCGGCGCCGGGCTGACGGCGGGCGCGTCGCAGGCCATGTCGGCCATTGTTTTCGCCGGCTCGGCGCAATTCGTCGGCGCCCAGCTCTTCCTGGCCGGCACACCGGGCGTCGTTATTGTCCTGACGACCTTCATCGTCAACCTGCGCCATGCCCTCTACAGCGCCTCGGTTGCGCCGCACCTCAAGCGCCTCGATTGGCGCTGGAAAGCGCTGCTGGCCTATCTCCTCACCGATGAGGCCTATGCGGTCGCCATTACCCACCTGGGCCGTCCGCCCTACTCCCCTGCCGCTGCGCAGCAGCGGCACTGGTATTTCCTGGGCGCGGGCCTGGCGCTCTGGCTCACCTGGCAGCTCAGCACTGCCGCCGGCATCGTGCTCGGCGCGCAGATCCCCGCCGGCTGGGCGCTGGATTTCACCCTGGCCCTCACCTTTATCGCTCTGGTCGTGCCCGCACTCAAGGACTGCCCCAGCATCGCCGCCGCGCTCACCGCTGGCCTCATCGCCGTCCTCGCCGCCGGTTGGCCCTACAAGCTGGGGTTGGTGGCCGCCGCTCTCAGTGGCATCGGCATGGGGCTGCTGCTGGAGGAGCGGCAGGCGCCCGCTTCCCAGCCGGCGCAGGAGAGCGTCTCATGAGCCCCTGGCTGATCCTGCTCGGCATGGGGGTTGTCACCTATCTCACCCGCCTCTCGCTCATCGCCCTTTTCGGCCGGCTTGCGGTGCCACCCATCATCGAGCGGGCCCTGCGCTTTGTGCCGCCGGCTGTGCTCTCGGCAATCATCTTCCCCGAGCTGCTGCGCCCCGCCGGCGCCTTCGACCTCTCCCTCGGCAACGTGCGCCTGCTGGCCGGCATCCTGGCCATTCTCGTCGCCTGGCGCACGCGCAACGTCTTACTCACTATCGGGGCCGGCATGGTCGCACTGTGGGTGCTGAGGGCGATCATCTAGGCACAGCGGCATGCGGATAGGCGGCCAATTGCTGGGGACCTATGGGCAGAGGCTCCCTTCGCAAGCCTCAGCCAAATTCTCTTGACGCCGTCAGGAATTCGTCGTACAATGCAGAACAAATGAGCTATTCGCACGAGTTCCCAAAATGCATGCAGGGCTGGCGCAGCGCTCTGCCGAGCGACCTCGGACCGGTGCGGTGCGCACTGGCCGGGCATTCCGTTTGCAGTGGTCTTTATGCGGAACGAACCCATTTTGCATCCCTGGCTACGGCACGCATAATAGCTCTTGGCCCCGCTCTGGCCCAGTTCCGGTTCCACGGCCAACTGGGATAGCAGGCATTATGTATTACGCGTTACGGATTACGAGTCCCGGAGGCGCCTTGACTGCACTCGAGCACTTTTCCGCGCCCGTCCGCGCCTGGTTTGAGGCGACGTTCGGCCGGCCGACGCGCGCCCAGGAGCTGGGCTGGCCGGCCATCCAGCGCGGCGAGCATACGCTGATCCTCTCGCCCACCGGCTCGGGCAAGACGTTGGCGGCCTTTTTGTGGGCCATCGACCGGCTCTTCACCGAGGCGGCTGCTCAGGGTGCGCCCAAGGGCGTGCGCCTGCTCTACATCTCGCCCCTCAAGGCGCTGAACAACGACATCGAGCGCAACCTGCGCGTGCCCCTCGCCGGCGTGCGCGAGGCGGCCGTGGCCCAGGGCATCGCCCTGCCCGAGCTGCGCGTGGCCGTGCGCACTGGCGATACCCCCGGCCATGTGCGCCTGGGCATGGTCAAAAAGCCCCCGCACATCCTCATCACCACCCCCGAGTCGCTCTACCTGATCCTCACCAGCACCCAGGCCCGCCAGATGCTGCGCACTGTGCGCACGGTGATCGTGGATGAGATTCACACCGTCGCCGGCAACAAGCGCGGCGTGCACCTGGCCCTCTCGCTGGAGCGGCTGGCCCACCTCGCCGATGGTGGTCCCGTGCAGCGCATCGGCCTCTCCGCCACCCAGCGCCCTCTGGAGGAGGTCGCCCGCTTCCTGGGCGGCCAGGAGTGGCAGGGCGAGGGGGATGCGCGCTCCCTTGCGCCCCGCCCGGTCGCCATTGTGGACGCAGGCCTGCAGAAGAGCATTGAACTGCAGGTGAGGACGGTCGTGAATGATTTCCGCGCGCTGGGGGGCTCGGTCTGGCCGGCTATCGAGGCTCAGGTGGCCGATGAGATCCGCGCCCACCGCACCACGCTGGTCTTTTGCAACGGCCGCCGCCAGGCCGAGCGCATCGCCGGGCACCTGAGCCAGGAGCAGGGCCTGCCTGGCATCCGCGCCCATCACGGCAGCATGTCGCGCGAGGCCCGCTTCCAGATGGAGGGCGACCTCAAAGAGGGCAAGCTGCCTGCCCTGGTCGGCACCAGCTCGCTGGAGCTGGGCATCGACATCGGCTCGGTGGACCTGGTGGTGCAGGTCCAGTCGCCCAAGGGGGTGGCGCGGGGGCTGCAGCGCGTGGGGCGCTCGGGCCACCTGGTGGGGCAGACCAGCGTGGGCCACATCTACGCCACGCACCGCGAGGACCTGATGGAGGCGGCGGCAGTCGCGGGGGCCATGCTGCGCGGCGAGGTCGAGCCCACCCACGTGCCCGAGAACTGCCTCGATGTGCTCGCCCAGCAGATCGTGGCCATGGTGAGCGTGGAAGATTGGTCCGCCTCGGCCCTCTATGACCTGGTGCGCCAGAGCGCGCCCTACAAAGACCTGCCCCTGAGCGCCTACCACGAGGTGCTCGCCATGCTCAGCGGCAAGTACCCGCGCGAGGCCTTTCGCGAGCTGCGGGCGCGCCTCGATTGGGACCGCGCCGCCGACAAACTCAGCGCCCTCCCCGGCAGCCGCTTCCTGGCCACGCTGAACGGCGGCACCATCGCCGACCGCGGCGCCTTCGGCGCCTACCTCAAGGATGGCAAGACGCGCATCGGCGAGCTGGACGAGGAGTTTGTTTTCGAGCGGCGCGTGGGCGACGTGTTCACCCTGGGCACCCACTCCTGGCGCATCGTGCAGATCACCGACGACCGTGTGATCCTCGACGACGGCTCCGGCGGGCTGCCCATGGTGCCCTTTTGGAAGGGCGATATCGCCTGGCGCGATTACGATCTGGGCGTGACGGTGGGGCGCTTTCGCCGCCAGGTGGCCGAGCGCATCAACGACCCCCGAGCCGCCCAGTGGCTGCGCGAGAACTTTTGCCTCGACGAGAACTCGGCCCAGAACGTGCTGCACTACGTGCGCGATCAGCTCGAGGCCTCCGGCGCTATCTCATCGGACCGCACGGTGCTGGTAGAGCTTTTCAGCGACCCGGTCGGCGACCGCCGCATCGTGGTGCACTCGCCTTTTGGCGGGCGCGTCAATGCCGCCTGGGCGCTGGCCCTCACCTCCGCCTTTCGCGAGCGCACCCATACCACGCCCGAGGTGCGCACCAACGATGACGGCATCCTGCTACGCTTCCCCGATGCCGACCAGGACCCGCCCCTCGACCTGGTGACCCAGATGCCGCCCGAGGAGGCCCGCGAGCGCATCCTCGCCGAGCTGCCCGATTCGGCCCTCTTCGGCGCCCAGTTCCGCCAGAACGCGGCCCGCGCCCTGCTCATGCCCCGCTCCAAGGGGCGCCACCGCACGCCCTTCTGGCTGCAGCGTCTCAAAGCCAAGGATCTGCTGGCCACGACCCGCCAGTTCGATCGCTTTCCCATCCTGGTGGAGACCTACCGCGACTGCCTGCGCGAAGTGCTGGACCTGGAGCACCTGCTGGAGGTCCTGGGCGGCATCCGGGAGGGGCGCATTGCCGTCGTGGCCAGCGAGCGCGCCGTCCCCTCGCCCGCTGCCATGAGCCTGCTCTACGATTTCGTGGGCATCTACATGTACGAGTGGGACCAGCCCAAGGCCGAGCGGCAGTTGCAGGCCCTGGCCGTGAACCGCGATCTGCTGCAGGACCTGCTCAAGGACGTTTCGCTGGCCGATCTGATCAAGCCCGAGGCGGTCGCGCAGGTCGAGTCGCACCTGCAGCATGCCGCGCCGGACCGCCGCGCCCGCTCGGCAAACGAGCTGCTGGTGGTGCTGCGCGACCTGGGCGACCTGAGCACCGAGGAGCTGTTCACCCGCGCTCTGGCCGAGGGCCCGCAGTGGCTGGCCGAGATTTCGGCGGCGGGGCGCATCATCGAGCGGCAGATTCCTACGTCCGGCGGCCCCGTGCAGCGCTGGGTGCTCGCCGAGGAGGCGGGTACCTATGCCCGCGCGTTTGGCGCGGACCCCATTGGGGGGTCAGGTCTTAGACCTGCCCCTACCGGCGCCATCGAGCCCGATCTCATCGACCGCGCCCGCGTGGCCCTGCTGCAGCGGCTACTCGCCTCCCGCGGGCCGTTGACCCTGGCCGAGATCACGGCCCGTTATGCCTTCCCGGAGGATTGGCTGCGCGCCACCCTGGCTGCCTGGAGCGAGGAAGGCCGCCTCGCCCATGGCCGGCTCGTCGGCACCGGCGGTGAGGAGCAGTGGTGCGACCGCCGGAACCTGGAGCAGGTCCACCGCCGCACGTTGACCCTGCTGCGGCGCGAGATCCAGCCGGTGCCCCTGCCCAGTTATGCCGATTTCCTCTTCCGCTGGCAGCATATCCACCCCGATGCGCGCCTGCCCCAGGCCGATGGCGTCCGTCGCGCTCTCCAGCAGCTGCGCGCTCTGCCCGCGCCGGCCCTGCTGTGGGAGCGCGACTTGCTGCCGGCGCGCGTCCACGGCTTCCGCCCAGGCGAGCTCGATGCCCTCTGCCAGAGCGGTGAGCTGGCGTGGGTGGGCTTGGGCACTGGCCGCCCCGCCCATCTGCGGGCGCGCTTTCTCTTTCGCGGCGAGGGCGCTTCGTACCTGGCAGGCAGAGACCTGTCAGGTCTATCCGAGCCCCTCAGCGAGCCCGCGCAAAAGGTGCTGGCCTGTCTGCGCAGCGAGGGCGCCTGCTTCACCCGTGATCTGGAGTTGGGCGTCCAGTTGCGTGGCGAGGCCTTGGCGGGGGCGTTGGTTGAGCTGGTGGCTCGCGGCCTGATCACCAACGATGCCCTGCGCGCCCTGCACGAGCTGGTACACTTCCGCCCGGCAACCGGCACCCAAGAGCGGCGGCCCTTTAGCAGCCTGGAGGCGCAGCTCGCCGAACGCCTGGGCCCCCGTGAGCGGCCCCTCAATCCGCGCGAGCGCCTACCGGGGCGCATGCGCGAGGCCCGCCGGGTTGCCGCCCACCGCGCGCTGGCGACGGCGCAGTGGGTGGGGCGTTGGTCTCTGGTGCAGCGCATGGGCTTCTGGGGCGCGGACGTGGCGCCGGAGGAGCAATTGGCCCGTTGGGCGCGGCAGCTCCTCAGCCGCTATGGCATCGTCTCGCGCGAGTGCCTGCTGCGCGAGGATATACCCTGGGCGTGGGACACGCTCTACGAGTACCTGCAGGCGCTGGAGATGCGCGGCGAGGTGCGGCGCGGCTATTTTGTGCAGGGGCTAGGGGGCGCACAGTTCGCCCTGCCCGAGGCCGTGGAGCGCCTGCGTGAGGCCCATGCCCGCCAGACGGCCGGCGACGAGTCGCTCGTTGTCGTCAACGCCTGGGACCCGACCTGGTTCGTGGGCGGCCTCCTCTGTGAGGGGCTGCATGCCGCGGATGGCTCGCCCCTGGCCCTGGCCCGCAACCCCGCCTCGTATGCCGTCCTGCAGCGTGGGCGGCCCCTATTGTTCCTGGAGCGCCGGGGCAAGGCCATCACTGTGCCCGTGGGCGTGGAGGAGGGTTTGCTCATCTCGGCCCTGCGCGCCGCCAATGCGGCCATCACGGGGCGGTTGGGCCGCCGCCGCCTGTCTGTGGAGACCTGGAACGGCGCGCCCATCCTTGGGAGCCCAGGGCAATCCATTTTGGAGACCCTCGGCGCCTACCCGCACCCGCCTGTGCTCGAGTGGCCCAGTCTGTAGGACCGGTCCCTCCCTTGCCCTTCCTCTATAGGGTGCAGTTCATCTTTGTGGCAACGAGCATCAGGGCTGTCACGCTGAGCGGGCAAAGCCAACCGGCAATAGCGCTCAGCCTGCTCAAGCGAAGCGTCCTCATTGCGCAGCAGGGACCCCTCGCTGTGCAGGATTCGCTCTAGCGATAAGCTCGCAGACCCGCTCGGGGTGACAATTGGGCACGACCCGCCCTAAAACTGAACTGCACCCCCGCTCCATGGGCCGTATTGCCAATCTGGCGTCAGTAGCCGATAATAGCGTGATCGATGGATCTTGGCCGGCGCCGGGGGCGCTGCAGGCCGGAAGGAATTGGGAGAGATACGATGGATTTCTACAACCTTGGCTCAGTCGGCTGGCTCGAATCTCAGCTCATTTACCATGCGCTGCCGCGCTTGGGGATGGAGGGGCTGATCCTGCTTTCACCCAACTCACCCTATGTCTGCATCGGGCGCCATCAGGATGCCGAGCAGGAGGTGGACCTGGCCTTTTGTGAGAGCCAGGGGATACCGGTGTTCCGGCGCGAGGTGGGCGGCGGTGCAGTGTATCTGGATGGCCAGCAGATCTTCTATCAGCTCGTGATCCGGCGCGACCGCCTTGTGGCCCAGGGGAGCAAGGACGATTTCTACCGCCGCACCCTGGCGCCCGTCATTGCGGCCTGCCGTGACCTGGGGCTGGAGGCCTCGTACAAGCCGGTTAACGATATTCTGGTGGGTGGGCGCAAGATCTCGGGCAATGGCGCGGGTGAGATCGGCGATGCGATCATCCTGGTGGGCAACCTGATCCTGGACTTTGATTACGATATGATGAGTCGGGTACTGCGGGTGCCCGATGAGAAATTCCGCGACAAGGTGAACAAGAGCCTGCGCGACAACTTGACGACCCTGGGCCGCGAGCTGCCTGCGCCCCCGACGATGGAACGGGTGGCGGCGGTGCTGGCCGTGCGTTTTGCGGAGCTTTTGGGCCCGCTGACGCCGCAGGCGCTGCCCCCCGCTGTGCTGGCAGAGGTGAAGCGCCTGGCGCCCGAGCTGACCGCCGAGCCCTGGCTCATGCGGCGCGGCCGACAGCAGCCGGGGCGGCAGATCAAGGTCGCGGCGGGGCGCGAGGTCATCCAGCGGGCCTACAAGGCGCCGGGCGGGCTCATCCGGGGGACGTTCGAGCTTGCCGATGGGCGCTTTGCCGCCGTCGAGTTTTCCGGGGATTTCTTCTTTTTCCCGCCTGCCGAGCTCGACGCCCTGGCGCTGGCCCTGGTGGGGGCGCCGCGCGCCGAGGCAGGGGCCATCATCGAGGCTTTCTATGCCCAGAGGGGGATCGAGTCGCCGGGGGTGACGCCGGCGGACCTGGCCCGGGTGCTCGCGGAGGATGCCCGGGTGTAGGGGGGCAGGCTGAGTTGCACGGGGGGAGATGGTTGGGCTGGGAGGGAAGCCCCGTCCTAGTGTGGCACGCCTCGGGGGGCGTGGAAACTGCCAGGAGCAGCCGCCGTTCCGGCATGACAACGATCTGCCCCAAGGCAAGATTCGCCACGTCGGGCCGCGGCTGCTCAGAAGCTTGGCCGTGAGGGCGAGGCCGGACCGCTCGTTGTGCGATGCTCGCCACATCGGCTATCCACAGGAATGGCTGCACACGGCGCCGCCCTGCGGAGGCCCTCATAGCCGCGGGCTTTAGCCGCTCAACCCCTCGAGCACGCAAGGTGTTGAGCGATGCTGCCCCAACTGACGGGCCTGACCAACCAGCTTGCGCGGCCAAAGCCTGCTGCTACAACAGGGGCGTCAGGTGGGGCTTGCATGAGGTTGGGCGCCATGGGACACTCGGAATGACGAGGAGGGTGAGCAATGGTCACGCTGAGGGACAAATTCGAGGGCTGTATCGCGGCAAGCTGGGTGGGGTCGGCGATGGGCGCGCCAGTGGAGGGCTGGCCGGCACAGAAGATCCGCGAGACCTACGGCCGCCTGGAGTGGCTGCTACCCTACAAGCACTATACCGGCTATACCGACTGGCTGCGCCTGCCCGGCACGACCGAGGATGGGATCGAGCGGCAGAAGCTGGTGGCCACGGCGATCATCGAAAAGGGCGACCGCATCCAGGCCCATGACCTGGTCGCCGTCTGGCT
>DAOTVS010000292.1:0-15105 GCA_034436375.1 Anaerolineae bacterium
CCCGGCGTTGGCGCCGCCGGTATTGACCGTGGTCAAGCCGACGGTCAGCGTACGCATCTCCTGGCGTGTTGTCACGATGAGGGGATAGAGAAAGTCGTTCCAGTTCCCCATGAAGCGCAGCACAGCCAGCGTCGCCAGGGCTGGCCGGAGCTGCGGCAGCAGCACCCGATAGTAGATCTGGAAACGAGAGGCGCCATCGATGATCGCTGCATCATCATAGTCTCTGGGGATACTCAGATAGTGCTGCCGCAACATAAAGGTGCCAAAGATCGAGGCGAACCACGGTGCAATGAGGGCTGTATAGGTGTTGATCAGGTGTAGTTTGGACAGGACGATGAACTCGGGCACGATCTGCGCCGTTGTGGGCATCATCAGGATGGCCAGGAAGAGGGTGAAGATAAGGTCCCGGCCCCGGAATTTGCCCCGGGCAAAGGCATAGCCGGCCATGGAGGAAGTGAACAGGCATCCGAGTGTGGATACCCCACTTACGATAAAGCTATTCAGTAGCCAGCGCAGAGCCATGGTCGAACGGAAAAGCAGGGCAAAGTTGTCCAGGGTGATCGGGTGCGGGATGAGTGGGAAGGGAAACGTGACCGCCAGCAGGCTCTTGGTCAGCGATGCCGAAAGCATGATCACAAATGGCCCAATTGTCGTGACGGCGATGGCTGCCATCACGACATAGACGACCGTACGGCCAAGGATGGCGCCGATGCTTATGGCGCCCGAAGTTCTTCTTGTCGCCATTTGGTAGTGTGACACGCTATTGGTAATCCCCCTCGCCAAAGTGCAAGTACCTGCCCTGGATGATGGTGATGGCCATGATCAAGACGAGCAAGAGAATGGAGACGGTGCAGGCATAGCCCATTTCCGAGAAAGTAAAAGCACGTTGATAGATATAGTAGGCCACGGTCGTCGTGGCGTACACCGGGCCGCCGCCTGTCAACATGTAGATCGAGCCGAAAACCTGCAGGGCCTCGATGGTGGAAATCACGGTAATGAAAGCGGCCGTGGGACGGAGCAGAGGTATAGTCACATACCAGTGTTCTTTCCAGCCATCAGCGCCGTCCACGTGCGCCGCATCGCTCAGCTCAGCCGGGATCCCCTTGAGGCCCGCCAACCAGAGCAACATATAGTAGCCGAACGATTGCCAGATGCTGACGCCGACAACACTCGGGAGCGCCTCTTTGACATCCACCAGCCACAGTTGTGGCCGGATGCCCACCAGACCGAGCAGGTAATTGACCGGGCCGTCGGGCGCTGGCGAAAGGAACCGCCAGAAGATCAGGCACAGCACCGTGATAGAGGTGACGTTGGGCAGAAAATAGAGCGTTCTGAAGAGCTTCATGCCGCGCAGCGGCCGATTGATGAGGATAGCCACCAGGAGCGATATGGCCACTTGCAAGGGCACCTGCATGAGCGCGTAGGTCACGGTATTCTTGAGCGCTATGTGCAGGGTCTGATCATCGAGCAGGTGCACATAGTTCTTGAGGCCGGTGAACTTCATCGGCGTCAGCATGTCCCACTGATTGAAGCTGTAGTTGATCATCAACACAAAGGGCACGGCGGTGAAGACGAGAAAGACGACAATGTTGATCAGGATAAAGGGGTACCAGGACAGCTGGTCTTTGAGACTGCTCCCACGCCGATTTGCCCTCTTGTTATTCGGCTTTAGGGTGACCAATTGAGTAACCACCGACAACCGCCTCTTGGCAATCCGGGCGCCATGCCTCATGGGCTCCGATGGTCCACAGCAGAGCGTTCGTCTGCTGTAGCCTCGAGCCGGCATGGACACACTGATAATACGAGTATCAGGCCTCAGCGCATGCAATTGCACGAAGCTTGCTCCGGAGGGGGCCGACGCGGCCCCCTCCTAAGCCTTTCAGCAGAGCAGCGTCGTAGCGGTTGCGCCTTGGCGCAGCCGCTGCGGGAGTATGCCGAGATCAGGCGTTGCCGTAAGTCTTCTGTAGCAGGTCAACCAGCGCCTTGTCGCAAGCTTCCAGCGCCTGCTCCACCGTTTCCTTGCCCAGCACCGCGGCCTGGAAGTGAGGCGCGCAGACGGTCTTGCTTTCCTGCCAGAGCAGTTTGATATCCAGGCCGGAGAAGAGGTATTTCGCCTGTCGATCGATGAACGACTTGACACAGGGGTCGGCTTTCCAGTACTTTTGGGACTCTGTACCGACCGGCGTCAGGTTGCCCAGAGTGCAGAACCAGCCAATGTTCTCTGGCTTGATCATGAACTTGATCCACTCGGCCGCGGCATCCTTCGACTTGCAGAGCTGGGTCATCGACCAGCCGTTGCCACCCGAGGAGCCGGCGACCAGGGGCGAGTTCGCATCTTTCTGGCGCGGGCCGCCGGAGACGACAGGGAAGTTGGGATCTGTCTTTAGCAGGCCCATGCAGTCAGCGGCGCCGGCGTGAGAGGTAATGAGTTGCTTGCCCATCTGGAAGTACTTGGGCAGCTTGTCCGCGCTCGCGTCGTCGGCCACAGAGTATTCCATAGGCACATAGCCGTTCTTGTACTCTTCCACCCAGCGGGTGAGGGCCGCGATGGCCGGGGCCTTGGTCATGTTCGTCGTGGCCTTGTCGTCATTAAAGACCGTACCGCCGGCCTGGCGCACCGTGCCGCACCACTCCATCCAGTCCGTGAGGCTGATGGTTTCCACGTAATAGCCCAGACTCTTGGCCTTTTCGCCCAAGCCTACAAGCTCATCCCAGGTCATGCTCGGCTTGGTATAATCGTAGCCGCAGGCCTCCATCAGCTTGCTGTTATAGTTGTAGCCGTAGATGAGCGCCCAGGTGCTGAGGATATAGAGCTTGCCGTCGACCGTGCCTGCATCGAGGATATCCTTGGGGTAATCGGTGAGCAAGTCAGGGGTAATATAGTCGTTTAGCGGGGCAGCGACCTGTTTGGCCACGTAGGTGAGCAGCGTGTCGGTCGTGGCGAACCAGATGTCGGGGGGCGCGCCGGCGGCAACAGCCGAGTAGAGCTTCTCACGGCGACCGCCCCAACCCTGGATATCAAAGTTGACCGTGATCTTGGGCTGGATCTCGTTGAACTTGGCCATCATCGGCTTGTAGATCGTATCGAGATCATTGTCAGCGTTGCTATAAGTCCATACCAGCAGTTGGGCCGTGAGCTGGGCCGGCGCCGCGGTCGCCGCTGCCGTCGCAGGCTCGGTCGCGGCTACGGTCGCTGCCGCGGCCTCTGTCGCTGCCGGCGCCTGCGTGGCTTCCGCAGGCGCTGAGGTAGGCTGCGGTGCCTCTTGAGGGCTGCAGGCGGCGAGAACCAGGCCAACCCCGGCGACTGCGGTACGAGACAGGAACTCACGCCTCGAGAGTTTCTTTCCGTTCATCATAGCCTTTCCTTTCGGAGATGGTTAGATTGATCAGTACGACCCTTACGGCGATTGCCAGAGCACTGTTTCCTGCGCTTCCGGCGTCACGCGCCTCCTTCCAAGCTAACTGGGGCCAATTTCGAGGCCGACCTGTGGTCTGCTATAATGCCTATCATAATGCAACGGAATAGGGTGATCAATGGGTTTTCCGACAGGGAATCGACTCTCGGCCGACATGCTGTCTCTTTCCCTGTTCCCATGATGTTGTGATTGGAGCTGGCGGTGCCCAAGTCGGAGCGCGAGCAGTTCGCGGAATGGACCAGGGATGCACTGGCGCACCTGTACGACTTTGCCTATCTGCGCCAGAGTCCTCTTCTCGATGCCCTGATTGCCGATGCCGGGGAGCCGATCCTGGAGCGGGTGCTGCACCTGCGCCAGCTTCTGCAGCAGGCCATCGAAAGCCTGGCGCCTGATGGTAAGCTGCCCCGGGAAGCCAAAGAATGGCGCCCCTACATGGCGCTCAGATACTATTATGTCGATGGTCTGGAACTGCCGGAGGTCGAAAAGCGCCTGGGCCTGGGCGACCGGCAGGTGCTCCGCGAACGCAACCGCGGCCTGGAGGCCCTGGCGGCCTTGCTCTGGGATCGGCGTGTTGCCCCCCCGTCTACAACGGGCGCCCAGGCCCCCGATCCCAGCCGAGATGAGCCAGCAAAAGAATCGCCGGTCAGTCTGGAAGTACGGCAGCTTGGGGTCGAGTACGTCGAGATCTCGTTGGGCGATTTGCTAGATAACGTCTGCCGGTCTCTGAGCGGGCTTGCAGCCAATTCTAACGTCCACGTGGTCTGTCAGCCCATCGATCCGCAACTCACAATCCTGGCCGATGCCACGCTCCTACGCCAGGCGATCATCGCGGCCCTCAGCTATGCGATCTCGGTCGGCCCCATGGGCCCGGTGCAGATCGAGACAGCGGTCGCAGAGACCAGCCTGGATATCCGCATTTCCTGGCCGATCGTCGCTGGAGCGCAACCCGCAGCACCGTTGCCTGCCATCGGTGCGCTCATTGAGGCGCAAGGGGGGCAGTGCCATACCTGTGCCACCAACACCGGCGTGATGCTCCTGCTCCAGATTCCCCAGCCGCGCTATGCCAAAATCCTGTTGGTGGATGATAACGCGAGCTCTCTGCAGCTCTACAGGCGTTACCTTGGCCAACAGGATTACCACGTGATCTGCATGCAGGGCGGCAAAGAGGGGCTAGAAGCAGCGTTGACGGAGAAACCCGACGTGGTGCTGTTGGATGTGATGATGCGCGGCATGGATGGCTGGGAGGTGTTGCAGAGGCTCAAGGCACAACCCCTGACGCAAAAGATCCCCATCATCGTTTGTTCTGTGCTGCCGGAGAGCACCCTGGCCCTCTCACTTGGCGCCGAGGCTTTCCTGCAAAAGCCGATCAGCCGCTTCGACCTGCTGGCTGCGATTCAGAAATGTCTGGGGCGTCAACGTAGCGCGGCGACACTGCATCCAAAAGCCCTCTGATACAGACCAGCCACTCTTGCGTTTTCAATCCGTCGCTCTTCACCAGCCCCAGACCGCTCACGTTGGGAACGTCGATGGGAGTCTCATGCGCTGAGACATCGCCGGCCGTCACCATCAGGATGGGCAGAGCGGCCAGGTCGGGCCTGGCTTGCAGTTGCTCGATCACCTGCAGACCGCTCATCCCCGGCATCATCAAATCAAGGAGCATCGCATCGGGAGGACTCGCCGCGATCGCCTCGAGGGCCTCACGGCCGCCATAGGCCTCTCGGATCAGGTATTCCTTCTCAGCCGAGCGCAACATCCGAGCCAGTAACTGCACCTCAGCCGGGTCATCGTCCACGAGCAGCAGATTCCGACCGGCGGGCACCATGCGGGCAAGGGTGGTCAGGAGCGCCTTGCGCTGCACCGGCTTGGATAGCCATTGGATGTGCCCGGGTAGTTGCGAAAGTCCGGATACATCCTTCCTGTAGGATAGCACCGGCAGTGAAAGTGTAGGGTGCAGATCGGCGAGCCTGTGGGCCACTTGCTCGACCTCATCCGGCGTCTCCGCCGCTACCAGAACGGCCCAAGGATGCTCTTTGGCTACCAGGGTGAGCGTTTCCTCTGTATTGGCCGAGGGCACAAAGTGGTAGCCGCTGATATAACGGTCGAGCAACCGCAAGCCCGAGTCGGAAGAGCCCTGCAGAATCACCGTCTTTACCTGGAGGGCCTGCGAGGCCCCTGCCGTTCTCTCGGGGGTGTGGGTCAGGGCTGCGAGCCGGCCTGCGGATGACACGGGCAAGGTAAAGTGAAAAGTGCTGCCCACCCCCAGCGCGCTTTCGGCCCAAATGCGGCCGCCATGCAGCTCGACAAAGCGCTTACTGATCGCAAGGCCCAATCCGGTTCCACCGTAGCGCCGGCGCAGCGAGCCATCGGCCTGCTCGAACTCCTTAAAGGCACGGGACAGTTGCTCAGGCGACATGCCAATGCCTGTATCGGCTACACGGACGTGGATGACGTGGTCCTCGCGGCTCGCACTGACGGTGATGGCGCCGTGCTCGGTAAAGCGCCCAGCGTTTGACAGCAGATTCAGCAGCACCTGTCGGATACGCGTGATATCGACCCACAGCGTGGGAAGGTCGGGCTCGACCTGCACCTCGAGGCGCACGTCGCGGCCCCGTACCAGCCCCGAGGCAGCGCTTACGGCATCGCGGATTAGATTCCCGATCTGCACTTCTTCCTCTGCCAGGGGCATTCGCATGGCATCGACCTGCGAAAGATCGAGGATATCGTCGATCAGGCTCTGCAGATGGCGGGCATTGCGATAGATCTCGTTGACGTCGCTGCGCAGGGCTCCGGGCCAGGGGAAGTCGCCATAGACCTCAGGAGCTGTGTGCATCAACTCACTAAAGCCGATGATCGCATTGAGTGGGGTGCGGAGCTCGTGACTGACGTTAGCGGCGAACTGCCCCTTCAGGGCCTGCCCCTCTTCGGCTTGCCGGCGCGCGGCAGCCTCTTCGCGCCGGGCGCGCAGCACCAGGGCGTACATCTCGTCCAACGACCTCAAGGTACGGTTGAGAACTTGCTGGCGGTCGCGGGCCTCCTCCAGCCGCTGCCGTGCTACGTCTGCATTTTCCCATGCCCAACGCATGGCCTGGTAAAGATTGCTCGCCGAAAGGCACGACAAAAGCGCCGTCAGGCAGACCAGGACTACAGGCTGGATGATCTGCTGCGCGGGCAGGGGGCCCCGCGCACCAAAGTTCCCGGCGACGACGATCAGCGCGGCGCAGGGCACCGCACTCAGCAAGCCGGCAGCCGGGCTCAGCAGCAAGCCGATGATCGAGACCACCAGACTGAAGCTGTATGGGCCGAGGCTGGCAAAGGAGAGCCAACTCATCGAAAAGCTGGCAATGGCGAGGCTGCAGACTAGCAGGAGCGTGGCCGCCGTGATGGAGCGCCGGTTGAGATCGAGGGCCAGCACGCCACCAATGAAGAGGACCGCCGGGGCAATAGCGACAGGCAGAACAACCTGTGGCCCCATATCGACCAGGGTGTAGACCAGCCAGGCCCAACCGATCAGCGCCACCTGTGCGGCAACAATGGCGAGGGCATTATGGCGCAGTGTACGCAGATCATCGTAAAGCGCTGGCGCTTCCCTGTTGCCCGCTGATGTCGTCACCGATCCGTGCCTTCTGTCGGAAACAAGTCGAGTGTTGGTCGAACAGGTAGTTGACCCGCAGTTTCATTGTTTCTATACTTGCGATTATAGCTTGGCAACCAGGGGTGTCAAAAGAGGGCAATAATGGAGAAGATGAGTGTTCTGATCAGCGTCCCCCGGCCTCTCCGTGATCTCATTCTGACGGATAAAGCCCTGGCGCAATTGCGCGGGTTTGCGAACGTGACCATGAACGAGGATGGCCACGATTGGACAGCCACCGAGTTGGCAGGCCAATTGCCCGGGGCGACCGCTCTGATCACCGGGTGGGGCGTGCCCACATTGTCAGAGGACGTGCTGGCCCGCGCCGATCGGCTGCGGCTGATTGCTCACGCTGCGGGCAGCGTCAAGGGTTTCGTCACCGATGCGGTATTTGCGCGGGGTATTGCCGTCACGCACGCTGCAGGCCGGATCGCAGAATCGGTGGCCGAGTATACCCTCCTTGCCGCTATGATGGGCCTGCGTCGGCTGCACGATTTCGACCGACAGATGAAGAACGGGGAGAAATGGCCGCCCAGCCGTGAGCTCCCCCGGTATGAGATCGCAGGCAAGAAGGTGGGGCTGTTGGGCATGGGCTATGTGGGGCGGCGCACAGCCCGGCTTTTCCAGGCGGTGGGCGCCGAGGTCTGGGCCTTTGACCCATATCTGACGCCGGAGCAGGCGAAGGAACTGGGCGTGCGTAAGGCCGAGATGCACGAACTGATAAGGGAATGCCTCATCGTTTCCGACCACCTGCCGGTGACCGATGAAACGCATCATCTGATCGGGGCCAAGGAACTGGCCCTTCTGCAGGATGGCGCTGTGTTTGTGAACAGTGCGCGCGCATGGACGATTGACCAGGAAGCTCTGGTGCAAGAACTCTCCACCGGCCGTTTCTGGGCCGCGCTGGACGTGTTCGATCCTGAGCCGCTGCCTCTCGATCATCCCCTGCGCAAGATGGACAACGTTTTGCTCACGCCGCACGTCGCAGGCATTAACCGTGATGCCTTGCAGGGCTTGATGGCTACCATGATCGATGAGATCGAGCGCTTTCACAAGGGCGAGCCCCTCAAGTATCGGGTTACCCGTGAGATGCTGGCCCGGATGGCCTGAGCGCATCGAGAAATGCAGGTGCCATGCTAACTGGTCTTGAGCGTGTGTTGGGCGTGCTCGCAGGTGATGCGGTGGATCGCCAGCCAGTGCTGCCGATCATGCACAGCGCCCTGCCGCCCCTGTTTGGTGTGCCCCTGGGCGAGTTCTTCACCCGCGCCGACGTCATGGCTCAGGTGATGATCCGTGGCCAGCAGGAGTTCGGGCTCGATGGCGTGCAGCTCTCCATGGGGGTGACCGCCGAGGCAGAGGCCCTGGGGGCCATGACGGTGCAGCCGCCTGACGGAGCGCCGGTGCTCAAGGAATACCTGTTGGCCGATCTCACCCGGATGGACTCGCTCAGGGGCCGCGACCCTACTTCCGGCGGACGTATGCCGGTGTTCTTCCAGGCCGTGGAAAAGGTCGTTGAGAGCATCGGCGACCATACCTTTGTGCTGCCCACCCTGCGCGGGCCGCTCTTGGCGGCTTCACAACTGCGAGGCGTCCAGGAGATCCTGATGGACATGCTCGACCAGCCGGAGGAGGCTGAAAAGATCCTGGACCTGACGGCCGAGGTTGCAGTAAAACTCGGCCGCTGGCTTCTGGCGAGCGGCGCCCATGGTCTGGCGTTGGGTGAGGCGACCTGCTCACCGAACTTTATCTCGCCGGCTTTTTACCGGCGGTTTGTCCTGCCCAGGCACCGCTGGGTTGTCAGTGAGCTCAAGAAATCCGGCTGGCGGGCAGTGGGCCTGCACATCTGCGGCAACACCTCTGCGATCATCGAAGATGTCATCTCCACCGGCATCGATTTCATGGATATCGACTACCAGGTGCCCGCGGTTAGGGCCAGCGCGTTGGCTCAGGGCAGGATCGCCCTGCGGGGCAACCTCGACCCCAGCGCCGTGTTCCGCTTCGGCACTGAGGAGGTGGTGCGGACCCAGACAGAGAAGCTCTGCCGCGAGGTCCGCCACAGCAGATGGATCATCAGCAGCGGATGCGACGTTCCTCCTGGAACCCCGGCTGAGAATATCGCTGCCTTTACGCACGCAGCGAGCTAGCACGGCCGCGCTTACCCCTGCGCATAACGTCGACGGAGCGCCGGCTGGCAGCCCAATGGCGCTAACTTTTGGCGATCGAAGCTCTCTGAAACATGGCCAGCCTTGGGGAGGCCCATGGCATCGCTGCAGAAACTCGCTAATGCCATGGGGCGGGCCTTTTATAGCCTGCTTTCGGTGCGACCTGCACCCGAGTTGCTCTATGGCGGGTGACGGCAAACCTCGTAGTAGCGGGCTTTAGCCGCTCAAACTGCGCATGGCGAGCTTTCCGTCGAGCAGCCGTCCAATCCAGAATAGCGCACTCACGCACCTTGAGCGGCTAAAGCCCGCTACTACGACAGGCCCCCGCCGCCTGCCGTAATGATGGACTTGGCTCTATGTCGCTACCTTTGGCTGCGCGTTCGGATCTATCATAAGTCGAAAGTCAGCGCCATTGGGCTGCCAGCCGGCGCTCCGTGTACGTCATGCGGGCTGACAGGATTGCCAACGATCCTGGGGTACTCACCAGGGAAATCTGGGTGACAGATAGGATGATGAGCTAGATGAAACCCATAGACCGCGTGGCTGCTGCCTTCCAGGGCCACAAGCCAGACGAACTGCCAATCCACCACCTGGGCTTTTCCTCTCGTGTGGCCTCGGCCCTCCTGGGCCGTGAGGCTTATGTCGGCGGCGGTATTCAACAGTGGCGCGAGGCGACCGCGCTCTGGCAGGGCAAGGATGCCCACCAGGAGTTCGTCGAGCGTTCTTTCCAGGATGCTATCGATGTGGCACTGCTGTCGGATCAGGATGTGGTCCGTGTGTCTTACTGGCGCCTCAACGTCAAGCCAACGCGCCAGATCGATGAGTACACCTTCCTGTACGAATATGGCCCGGAAGAGAACTGGAAGGTCCTGAAGTACGATCCGGAGACGGAAGAGAGCCGCTATATCGATTATCGGCCCTCAGCGCCCTTGACCTTTGCGGACCTGGAGCAGCAGTTGGCTATCGCCGAGGAGGAGGTGGCCAGCTATCGGCCGGCAGAGAAGGATTTTGACTTGGAGATCCGGGCGCAGAAAGTGCTGGGGGCCGAACGTGTGGTGCGTGTGGGCGGCGCCTCGATCATGCTGCCGGATGACCCGATCTGGCTGGAGGCAATAGCCTTGCGCCCCGACCTGGTGGGTCGCTTTTTCGACATTGCCGCCGAGAGGGCTGTGCGCAATATCGAGTTCCTCGCCCCTCTCGGTTTCCGCTATATCTTTGGCGGTGGTGACCTGGCGGGCAATCAGGGACCCTTTTACTCTCCCCGCGCTTTCCGCGAGCTGACCCTGCCGCGCGTCAGGCGGATGTCTGATGCTTGCCACCGGCATGGCTGCCGCTACCTGTTCAACAGCGATGGCAACACCTGGCCCCTGGCCGACGACCTCTTTGGCCAGAGCGGCGTGGATGGCTACTATGAGATCGACCGGCGCGCCGGCATGGATCTGGTGAAACTACGGGAGCGCTTCCCGCACCTGACCCTGGTGGGCAACATCAGCTCACATACGGTGTATGCGGGCACAAAAGAGCAGGTCATCGCTGAAACACGGGCCTGCGTGCAAGAAGCGCACCAGGCAGGGGGCGTGATCATCGGCGCCTCCAATTACTTTGTGGTCGGAACGCCGATTGAGAACGTACAGGCGGTCTTTGATACGATCCGCCGGTATCGCTGACCTGTCGCTCATGCCCGATTGGGCACAACGCGCGATGAAAACGCCCTTCGGCTTCCGGGTACCCATGCTCCGCACGCGGCCGGAACAGGCCTTTTGTAAGGTGTGGTGGGTTTGGGTGCCGCCGCAGGCGGCGCCCAAACCCACCACACCCCCTGCGGATCAGGGGCCCGGCCTGTGCGGGGCATGGCGGGCGGCAGTTGTCCCCCTGTAGGCAACGGGCACTCATCAAAACCAGTGTGGGGCCCACTAACGCCGGCGCCGGGGCCAACGGATAAAGGCAAAGCGCCCGAGGACCATCGTCGCGATCAGGGCAACCACCGCCCATTCCCACTGACCGCGCAGCAGCAGGATAACCAGCACCACGCCCGCAATGATTGTGATCCAGAACCCCGGCCGGATACCAGGCTCTTCCACAGGACCTCCCCATGTTTGAAGCATCGCTCTGCCCGCCATGGTAGCCCCCAGGGCGCCGCCTGTCAAAGTGGCTGTCCACACCCCTATTGCCGTCATGCAGGAAAGTACATCCTGTGCTATACTATCTCCAGCCCGTCTTGGGTTTCGCGGTCTCTGCAAGGAGGTTCCCCATGGTCGTCGCTGGTTTTCTCGGTGGGCTGGCTGTTCTCTTATGGGTTGCCCTGGGCGCTTACCTGGTATGGGGCGTTGTGCGCAGCGTCCGGCACCCGCTTGGCCAGAAGAAGACCATTTCCATCCCCATTGCCCTGGTGGTCCTGGCCCTAGCCGTGACCGCGAGCACCCTGGGCTCCAGCGTGGTCGTCATCGACGCCGGTGAAGTGGGCGTCGTCTTTAACGCCATCACCGGCACGCAAGATGCCCCCCTCGAGCCGGGCATGCACTTTGTGGCCCCCTACATCAACACCGTCTTCCGCTACAGCACGATGGAGCAAATCTACACCATGAGCAAGATTGCCGCCGAAGGTCAGGTGCAGGGCGACGACTCACTCTGGTCGCCGACCAAAGAGGGCCTGCAGGTAGGCATCGACTCTTCGACCCGTTACGCGGTGAACCCGCTCAAGGCTTCCCTGGTGCACAACCGCTTCCGCAATACCTATAACGACGTGCTGGTGCGGCCCGCCATCCGCTCCATCGTACGCCTCTACGTTTCGCAGAACACGGTGACCGATGTGTACGGCCCCAAACGCATGGAGATCCAGGCAGAGATCGAAAAGGCCCTGCGCGAGCGTTTTGAGCCCGAGGGCATCACCCTGCTCTCCTTTGATATCCGCAACGTCAATTTCACCGACGACTATGCCAAGTCTATCGAACAGAAGCAGATTGCCCAGCAGCAGGCCGAGCAGATGCAGTTTGTCCTGCAGAAGGAGCAGCAAGAGGCCTCGCGCAAGCAGGTTGAGGCCGAGGGCATCAAGCAGGCCGCCATCATCAAGGCCCAGGGCGACGCCGAGTCGCTGCGCCTGGTGAGCCAGGCCCTGGCCGAGAACCCCGACCTTTTGACCTATCGTTACATCGACAAGCTGGCGCCGAATATCAGCGTCATGCTGTTGCCCAGCGACAGCCCGTTTATCATGGACCTGACCAAGATCAAGGAATTGGCTCCGGCGCAGCCTGCGCCTACGGCGGCGCCTGCCGCAGTGCAGCCAACGCCCGTGCCCACGGAGGCTCAACCGTGAGGATACGGTCGCGGTGGGGTGCAGCTCAATGTGGGGGCGGGTCGTGTCCGGTTGTCACTTCGAGTGTCTCAGGAGCTATCGCTCTTGTCGGCGCCAATGACGTTGGCCTGCGCCACATCAGTTCACGCTGTCATCCTGAGCATCCCAGGGTTCCCGGAACCGTGGGGTGCTCAGGATGACAGTCACAATGCAGGTTGCCCCAGTAGTGAGCTGCACCTGGAACCGGGTGCAGCACTTGACACATCTGGAGTATGCGTAGCATAATCAAGTTGGAACTTCCTGGAGCGTAATGTACGCGTTCTCTTTGGAGGTCGCACCCGGCTTTCCGGGTGAGGGTCGAAATAGACGAAGGGGAGTAGTTCCCACGCGGTGGTGGCGCCGTCAAGACGGCCGGATCCGGCCCGGCGCCATCGGCCGCCGGTTGGCCTGCCCAACTGGCGGTGAACGAGACCTTCGATGGCCTGGTGTGCCAAGAGCACCAGGTTGTCGAAGGTCTTTTTGGTTGGAGGAGGCGTGACTTGAGCCAACCTGACATGCCTGGCGGCCCGGAATCATCCGTATACTGGCACCAGTTGCCGGTGCAGGAGGTCGTGCAGAATCTCGAAAGTGACAGTGAGCGTGGCCTCAGCGCCGAGGCGGTCCGCCAGCGTCTGGAGGGCGATGGTCCCAATACGCTGCAGGAAGCCCCTCTTCCTTCTTTCTGGGCGCTGCTGTTGGATCAGTTCAAGGACTTCCTGGTCCTCATCCTGATTGTCGCCAGCGTTCTTTCCTTCATTCTGGGAGATACCCTCGAGGGGATGGCGATCGTGGCCATTGTGATCCTGAACGCCACCATTGGGGTGGTGCAGGAGAGCCGCGCCGAGGGCGCCCTGCGCGCCCTGGGCAAGCTGGCCGCGCCCATGGCCGAGGTCGTGCGCGGAGGCCAGCCGGCCACGGTGCCGGCCAGCGACCTGGTGCGGGGCGATATCGTCCTGTTGCAGACGGGCAACCGTGTGCCGGCCGATTTGCGTCTGATCGAGGCCCATAACCTGCGCATCGAAGAGGCCTCGCTCACCGGCGAGTCGCAGCCGGTGGCCAAGCACGCCGAAATCCTGGCTGACGGCAATGTCCCCCTGGGCGACCTGCACAACCTGGCCTTTATGGGCACGACGGTCGCCCATGGCCGCGGCAAGGGTGTTGTGGTAGCTACCGGCATGCGCACGCAGATCGGCCTTATCGCCCGCATGATCCAGGCCTTTGAGAGCGAGCCCACACCTCTGCAGAAGCGGCTTGACAGGCTGGGTCGCACCCTGGGCTGGGCCGCCCTCGCCATCTGCGGCATTGTCTTCCTGGCCGGATGGATCGACGGCAAGCCGGTGCTGGAGATGCTAATCACGGCCGTCAGCCTGGCCATTGCCGCCGTGCCTGAGGGCCTGGCCGCCGTTGTGACGATCTGCCTGGCCCTGGGCATGCAACGTATGGTGCGCCGGCACGCGCTGTTGCGCCGCCTGCCGGCTGTAGAGGCCCTGGGCAGTGCCACCATTATCTGCTCCGACAAGACGGGCACCCTGACCCAGAACGCCATGACGGTGACCCGCCTCTATGCCGCCGGCAGTGAGTTCGAGGTCACCGGGCAGGGCTATGACCCAGTGGGCCGATTCCGCCCCGTCGGGGCCAAGGAGTTTATCGAGCCGGGGCCGGCCCTCCGCCAGTTGCTGCGCATCGGTGCCTATTGCAACGACGCCCGGCTCATCGTCTCGGGGGAATCCAATGGCCACCGCATGTGGCGCATGCACGGTGACCCCACCGAGGGCGCCCTGCTGACGGCTGCCGCCAAGGGTGGGGTGGACCCAGAAGCCCTGCTCAAGCGCCATCCGCGCCTGGGTGAGGTGCCCTTTACCGCAGAGCGCAAGCTCATGACGACCCTGCATCCGGCAGGGGATGGGCGCTATTGCCTCTACACCAAGGGTGCGCCCGAGCGGGTGCTGGAGCGCTGTGATCGCATCCTGGACGTGCATGGGGTGCGCCCCCTGACCGAGGCCGACCGCCGGCAGGCGCTGGCCGCCAATCAGCGTATGGCGTCCTCGGCCCTGAGGGTGCTGGGCCTTGCCTACCGGGGGCTCGACCAGGTCCCGGCGGTTGTGGATGAATCGTTGGAGCAAGGGCTCATCTTTGCCGGCCTGCAAGGCATGATCGACCCACCGCGACCGGAGGTCATGCCCGCGGTCGACCTCGCCAGGCAGGCCGGCATCCGCTCGGTGATGATCACCGGTGATTACCCGGAAACTGCTGTGGCCGTCGCGCGCGAGATCGGCTTTCTGGAAGGTCCCGGCGGCGTGCTCACAGGCGCCGACCTTGACGCCATGGACGATGATAAGCTTACGGCTGTGGCAGACAGAGTAACCGTCTACGCCCGCACCTCACCCCATCACAAGCTGCGCATTGTGGATGCGCTCAAGCGGTTGGGGCATATCGTTGCCATGACGGGCGACGGCGTCAACGACGCCCCAGCCCTCAAGCGCGCCGATATCGGCATCGCCATGGGCATCACCGGCACCGACGTGGCCAAGGAAACAGCGGCCATGATCCTCACCGACGACAACTATG
>DAOTVS010000293.1:0-7697 GCA_034436375.1 Anaerolineae bacterium
ACTGGATCAGCATGGGCGTGGGCACACCTACGGCCGGGTCCGAAAGAATCATGTGGTCGCTGCCGCCCATAAAGGGCGTGACCGCCTGCCGGTAGAGGGGATAGCGCGCCCAGCCCCCCGGGTTGGCGGCGCCCTCCTGCATCCGGTCACGCAAGGCCTCGATCAGGTCACCGGGAAAGCTCGCTGCAGCCTCGGGCGGCCGCTCTATTACAAAGACGCTGTCACATAGCGCCTGGTTCTGGCCTATCATGTCGAGATTCAGCCCGGCCACCATGCGGCCGATCTCTTCCTCATGGGTGGCCAGGTAGGCCACCGTGCCCGTCATCTCAGGCACCCAGAGCAGGCGAATGCTGCGCTGCGGCAGAGCCAGGCGGCCGGCATCGATCAGCGTGCGCAGGGTATGCGCCAGCTCGAGCAATGCCGCCGCGCCCGAGGCGTTGTCGTTGGCGGAAGCCCGCGGATGGCAGAGGTGGGCCACCACAACCACCTCTTCGTCGCTGTGCCCGCGGATCAGCGCCGAAACGACTTCCAATTGTCCCTCGTAGAGGCGCGCATCCACGTGCGCCCACACCCGCAAGGGCCCTCGCCGGGCCAGCGCCCGCAACTCGTCGCCCTGCCGGGGGGTCAGCACGAACCCAAAGCAACGCGGCTGCTCACCCAGGCGCCACCAGAAGGATGTGTACTGGCGGTCGTCAGGCAGGTCAATACGCGCCCGCACGGGGGGCGTTTCGCGCATGCCGTCATAGAGGATACCGATCGCTCCCCGCTCCTGCACAGCCAGCCGGTAGACCGCCCCGATATCGCCCTGCGCCAGCACCACCTTACCCGCCACGTCGAGGCCGTCATAGTCGGCCTCGGCGCTTCCGCCCGCCACGACGGCCACCTCGGCTTCGCCGGTGAACGGCAGGCTGCGCTGAATCAGAGAGATGGGATCCACACGGAAATCGGCCAGGCGTCGGCGCTCGCCCGTCGGCAGAAGCAAGTCGAGGGTTGCCTCCGAGGCATCCCATTCCTGGAACAGAGGCTCGGTCCAGTAGGTGGTGTGCTCATTGGCTGGGAAAGAGAGGATTTCGGCTTCTACGCCCCAGGAGGATAGTTGCTGCAGGCAGTACTGGGCGGCGGCCCGAAAACCGGGGCTGGCTTGGATACGGTGAAACTGGCTGATCGCGGCGACCTGTTGCTTGGCGGCCTGGCCAGAATAGACCTCTTGCACCGCTGAAACCAGGACCTTGAGCATGTACTGCGCTCCTTGGACTGGAGTGGGCCGAAACCGGGCCGGAGATGCACGGCCACGGCGCTGTATTATATCACTGTCGGCAGAACTGGGCAATCTGCGTACAAGGCGGGTGCCTGGACAACTACCAGGAAACGGTTATAATCCAGAGTTGATGTTCGTAGAACGAGGACGATGCAACAGTTATCCTGATCATGGCAACAGGCCGCACCATCGGCATCGGTTTGCGCAGCCTGTTGGTCACATTACACCCAGAACACAATCTGCCAGACGCCCTCTGGGGCGAAATCGCAGTAGCCTTTTCTTGCCCGGCAAGACGATTTCTGCATGCCAGGCGACGAGCGAGAGCGAAACAGGCTGTGCGATTTCGCACTGGCGTCGGGTCGATCAGTAGGAGAAAACCACCTATGGTCTGTGGGAAATGTGGCTTGCCCCTGTTGGGCACAGAAGCGTTTTGCCCGCAGTGCGGGGCTGCCGTAAGACCCGCTGCCGCAGCGCCCGACCGGCCGACGCCTGCGGACCCGGTTGCGCCGGCGCGGGAAGAGACCTCGCCGTCCGAGGTCCAGCCTGAACCTGTTGAACCCAAGCCGGCGCCTGCTGCTGAGCCGCCCACCGTCGAGGCGCTGGATATCCCTCTGGCTGCGCCTGGGGCTGAGCGTGAAAGCCAGGCTCCCACTGAGCCGCTCGAGGCTGATACGCCTTCAGAATCTCCTGCCTGGCTGGCCGATCAAGCCCCTGCAGAGCCCATCGTGCCCGGCCGCGAGATCTGTAACGAGCCGACATTCGAGCCCAGGCGCCGCCGTAATGTGCTGATCGGCCCCCTCGGGCTGGGAATCCTGGCGGGCTGCTTTGTCTTCTTCGCCGTCGCCCTGGGGCTGCTGGGCTGGAACGAGGGCATGCGCTTGCGCACGCAGAAACAGAACCAGGCCGCGGCAAGCTACTATACTCAAGGCCTGACCGACATGCAGAATGGCGACTATGAGCGCGCCGCCGCCGAGTTTGAGCAGGCGCTGCGCCTGCGCCCTGACTTTCCAGAAGCCGAACAACAGTTGCTCGAGGCCCGCCAAAAGGCGTCCAATCAGCCCACGCCCACACCCCAGGCCCAGGGGCAGGCGCCCAAACTCCTGGCGGACGGCCAGGCGGCCTATGACAAGGGCGCATGGGATGACGCTATCCAATCTCTCGAAACCCTGGAAAAACTGGATCCCTCCTACGAGCAGGCGACCGTCCAGCGCCTGCTCGTAGGCGCCTACACCAATAGCGGCATCAAACGGGTCAACGACGGCAGCCTGGAGGAAGCGATCCGCCTCTTCAACCAGGCCCTGACCCTGCAACCCGATAACCCCGATGTAAAGAGCCAGTTGCAGCTGGCGACTCTCTATCAGAGCGCCATCAGCGTCTGGGGCGTCGATTGGGGGCAGGCGATCAAGCGTTTCTCAGCGCTCTATGCGATCAAGCCTGATTACCTGGATACATCGCAACGCCTGCGCCAGGCCGATGTCGCGGCGGGCGATGCCGCCGGCAAGGCGGGCACCTGGTGCGATGCCGTCAAGTACTACAACGCCGCCCTCGCCCTCGCCACAGATGCCGACGTAGCCGCCAAACGCGATGACGCCGCCCAACGGTGCGCCGCGCCAACCCCCACGAAGGCGCCCGACGAGACCCCCGTGCCCAGCGGCACCTTTGTGGGCACCTTCAAAGGCTATCAGGATAATACCTTCCGCACCCACGATTGGGCCACCATCCAGGGGCAGGTCGTCGATACTCAAGATAAGCCCGTGCCCAACGTGAAGGTACGGCTCTCGGCCTATGATTGGCACAACACCGTGACGACCGCCACCGATGGCACTTACAAGTTCGAGTTCCTCAACAACGAGCTGACTTTTACCGTCAGCCTTGAGGGGGTGCCCATGCAGCCCGTCGACGTCAAGTCCAAGTTCGGCTATGTCGGTGTCGCCGACTTTAGGCAAAAGTAGAGACGGCCCGGCGCATTCTTCCTACCCCGGTTGGTGTATACGGTTGACCTTGTGAGATGTATATATCGCAAGGAGGTATTATGCCGGCAAGCCAGGCCCGTTCTGGCCTGCAAAACAAGGTTCACTCGCAAGATGTAGCCCTGTTCATCGACTGGGAAAACCTGAAGATCAGCCTCAGCCAGGCGAACCTGCGCGTGAATGTCTCGTCGCTGCGCGAGACGGCCGAGACCTTTGGCAGGCTCGTCATCGCCAACGCCTATGCCGATTGGCAGGAAGATTGGCATCAGTCGGACCCGGAGAATCTGTATGCGGCGGGCATAGAGCCAGTTTATGTCCCCACGCGAGTGGTCACAGAGAGCACCGGGGTCCGGCGGCGCAAGAACTCGGTCGACATCAAGCTGACCGCCGATTGTGTGGAGTGCTGTCATAACCATCCCAACATCGGCACGTTCATCCTGGCCTCGGGCGATGGGGATTTCATCCATATGGTGAACACCCTGCGCCCCTACGGCAAGCTGGTCGTTGCGGTGGGTGTCTCGTGGAGCACTTCACCTCGCCTGGCGGACCGTGTCGATCAGTTCCTGTATTATGACAAGGACGTGGACCCGGTCGATGTGCCGCCCTATCGCGGGCATGCATTGGCGCCCGACGCCGGCCGCGACGGCGAGCTGCAGCGTCTTTTCGAAATGGTCGTCGAGATTGTGCGCAGTTCTCAGCATGGCGACCGCGCCCTGCTCTCGTGGATCAAGAACGAGATGATCCGCCGCCTGCGCCAATTCGATGAGAGTCACTTCGGCTTTGCCAAGTTCAAACATTTTATGCAGGAAGCCGAACGCCGCGGCCTGATCTATATTGTGGAAGATGGCCTGGTCGATTGGGCATGCCTGCCTGGCGGCCAGGAGGCCGAGGAGCTTGACGCGCGCGAGGCAGCTACCCTGGAGCCCATCGACGAGACGGTGATGCCCGCCATCATCCGCTTCGCCGATGGCCTGGAGGGCCGCAGCCCCTATGTCGCCTTTATGTACCTGGTGGACCAGATCATGCGCGCGGCTATTCTGCCGCACCTGCGCCGCGACCAACTGATGGTGCTGCTCAACCAGGCGGTGGATGATCTGATCTTCCTACGCGGCACCTACACCTTTGAAGACCCGCTCAGCAACCAGACGAAGAATATCCGCACCCTCGTCCTGAACCAGGAGCATGCCCTGGTGCGTGAGACGCTCGGCATCAACCGGGGCGCTCCGGCGCCCATCATGGTTATGCCTCAGCCGTTCCGCGGGTGCGAAACACCGGAGGCCGCAGGGTCCACCCCGGCAGATGCGACGCCCAGTGCAGAGCCAGAGCCGCCGCCAGACCCCGAGCTGAGCAAAGTTCTGGCGGCCCTGGAGACCGATGCGGAGAACCCGGCCTTGCTCATGAATGCAGCCCGGCGCTATTTCCAGCTCCGGCAATACACCCAGGCGATCGAGTATCAGCAGCGCGCTGTAGCCCGGCAGCCGGATAATGTCGAATATGCCTGTCTGCTGGCCCGTACCCTGAGCACGGCCCACCGGGTCGCTGAGGCCGTGGCGCTGTGCCGTGATATCGCTGCCCGCATGCCTGAGCACCCGCTGCCGCATGTGACGATGGGCTCGATCCTCTACGCCCAGGCGCAGAATCAGGTGGCTGGGTCAGACACCGATCGTCACGCGGGTCAAGAGGCCGGCCCGTCGCCTGACGGCTCCGCCCCGGGCAATATCTGGGGCGAAGCGGCCGCCGAGTTCCAGCAGGCGCTCAAGCTCTTAGCCGATAACCCAACCCAGAAAGCTCAGCTGCTGCTGAATATCGCCCGCTGCCACGAGCGCATGGGCGATGAGGAATCAGCTTGCCGCATCTGCCGGGAGGGGCTGGCGCTGGCGCCCGAACATCCGGGGCTGAATGAGTTCCAGTCGTACCTCAACATGACGCCGCTGCAGCGAGAGAGCTTCCAGGCCGCCAAACAGGCAGCAGCCCTGGCGGTGCAGCCCGGGCGCGAAGCCGAGACGATCGACGCCGCTCAGCGCGCCATCCGCGCCGACCCAGAGCAGTACCTCTCGTATTACGCCCTGGGCGAAGTCTACCAGCGGCTGCGGCACCTGCGCCTGGCGGCAGAGAACCTGGAAAAGGCTGCCGCTTTTTGCCCCAGCCCGGCGACGCAGGCTGCCGTCCACCAAAAGCTGGCCCGGCTCTATGCCCGGCTGGGCGAAGTCGAGAAGAGCCAACAATCGCAGCTGCGAGCCAATAGCCTGGGCGCCGACAAATACCAGTTGGGGTTGGAGACCGCCCTGGCATAGCCCGACCATACGAGCTCGGTCACTGTTGGGGCACAACATACGATGAGAACAATGGGAGGACGATTCTACATGCCGGCGTTATTTCCATACGAGGCATGACTCCCAGCTTCAGAGGAGACACAATGCTACAGAACCTGGATGCCATCACGGAGCGCATCCGTGAGAACCTGACCACAAAGAATGCAGCCCGCGACCTGGCCGTGGGGCGCAGCCGCGAGCTGATCCGCCTCTGCGCCAACGCCATCCGCGCCGCCCATCGCAACGAGTTCGGCACGGCCGGCGAGCTGCTGGATGAGGCCCATGCGGCCGCTGCCGCCATGGTCAATGATTTGCAAGGTTACCCGGACCTCTACTTTGCCGGTTATACCCAGGACGCTCTCAAGGAGTATGCCGAGGCCAACATCACGGCTGCTCTGGTGCAGGGGCATGACCTGCCCGAGCCGGAACAACTCGGCGTAGAGTATGCGCCCTATCTGAACGGCCTGGGTGAAGCGGCCGGCGAGCTGCGCCGCTATGCCCTGGATGCTCTACGGCGCGGCGAGATTTCCACCGCCGAGACCATGCTCAGCGCCATGGACGACATCTATGATGTCCTGGTGACGATTGACTTTCCCGATGCCCTCACAGCGGGTCTGCGCCGCACCACCGACATGGTGCGCGGCGTGCTCGAGCGCACGCGCGGTGACCTGACGGTCGCCATCCGCCAGCAGCGCCTGGAGGAGGCCCTCCAGCAGTTCGAGCAGCGCTACCCGCCCCGAGGAGAGCGGTGAACGATCAACGACGAGCCGGGCCCATAATCAGCGCCAGCGAGCTTGGCGAATACAGCTACTGCCGGCGCGCCTGGTGGCTCAGCCGGGTGCAGGGTCTACCCTCTGCGAACGTGCGCGCGCTGGCGCAGGGGCAGGCCCGGCATGAAGGCCACGGGCTCCGCGCCCAACGCAGTATCCGCCTGCGGAAGGTAGCTCTCTGCGGGCTGACAATCGCAATCATCTCCGTTGCGGCAGGCATTCTGCTCTTGCTGCACGAGTTCATGGGAGGCATCGTTTGAGGCTTCGTACCCCGATCGTTCTCGGCTTTTTGGTTGCGTTTACGGCGCTTATGGTCGCCACCCTGGCGCCCAATGTGCCCGTGCACGCCGGCTTGCACGACCTGCTGGCGACGATCGCCGCCAACCCGACGCCAACCGACACTCCCATCCCGCCAACAGCGACGGCAGCGCCGACAGCCACACCGACCAACACCGCGACTCCTTCGCCCACCGCCACGCCAACCGAGGCCCCAACTGCCACGCCGAGCCCAACGCCCACGCGCGTTCCCATCACATCCCGCGCCATCTTTGTGGATCAGGATGCGCAGATCATGCACATCTATGAAAACGGCATCGAGGTGAAATCATTCCCCTGCAGCACCGGCACCGGCCAACCCGGCGAATCCACACCGCCCTGGTCGGGGCGTGTGGGTTACTATGTCGGCACGTTCCACGCTTTCGGTGTCTATGCGGATAACGGGTGGTTCCTGTTCAAGAGCGCCGGCGATATCCTGATCCACGGCGCCCCCTACGTCTGGGAGAACGGCCAGAAGGTCTACCAGGATATGGATGCCTTTGGCAATCGCCCGGCCTCCCACGGCTGCATTCGCCTGCGGCCCGAGGATGCGCTGTGGCTCACGCACTGGAACCCGCAAGGGGTGCCGATCACCATCGCGCCGCGCACCAAGGCGCCGTCGTGATCCTCTGGGGGGTGGGGCTCGTCCTGCTGGGTCTGCTCGCAGCGCTGGCGGCCTACCTGCTCTGGCAGTGGAGCCGGCGGGGCCGCGCCCGGCTCGGATTGCCGGAGGGGCGCATCGTCCGCGCCGATATGGGCGCCTGGCGCCAGTGCGAGGAGCCCCTCTTCTCAACGCGCTACCGGCTGGCCGGCCGGCCCGATTATCTGGTCAAGACGGGGCGCGGGCTGGTGCCCGTTGAGGTCAAACCCGGGCGCACGGCGCGCACCCCCTACCCAGGCGATGTCCTCCAACTCGGCGCCTATCTGCTGCTCGTGGAGGAAGATACGGGCCTCAAGCCCACACACGGGCTCTTGCGCTACCGCGAGCAGACCTTTGAGATACCCTATACGCCCGGCCTGCGGCAGGAGGTCATCGCCTGCCTGGAAGAGATGCGCGCCCTGCGTGAGGCCA
>DAOTVS010000294.1:0-12255 GCA_034436375.1 Anaerolineae bacterium
ATGAACATTAACAATTTATTCCCGTAACGGTTGCATGTCCTGGATTCTTGAAAGAGCTGAGTGGTATAGCTTCTCTGGGTCTTGCAGGCCAACGTATCGTAGCAGATCGCGCGAGGCTTGGGCAAACTGATCCAGAAAGCGCACCACCCTCTGTCGCAATCCTGGCCAGTCATCCGCCTTCCGGTGCAGGTGCAGTTCATCCTGTCTTAGCTTGCGCCACAGCTTCTCGATCGGGTTGGCCCATGAGGCATAGGTGGGCAACGGCACCAGTTGGATCGGCAGATTGTAAGGCTTGGTGAGGCCGCTGGGCTCTTTGGGCCAGTCAGGCGGTAGATGGAGCGGATACCTGAAGTTCTGCGGCTCTAGAGCGGCCAGCACGTCTGGGTGAAAGTGACAAGGCCAGTTGTCTACAACCATGTATATGGTTTGGGCTGTCGGATAGGCATCGCGCACCTGGCAGAGGAAGGCAATCAGATGCCTCAGGCGCAACTGCTGTTTCTGGATGTAGACAACGCGGCCCGTCCAGATGTCAATTGCGGCTGAAACGCGCCACGAGTTGTTGCTATGGTAGCTCCGCTCGGCCAAAGGCTGCTGGTGCCCGCTGATTTCGTAAGCTGAGGCCAAAGTGGGCTGGCGGTAGAAGGTGAATTCGTCTTGGAAAAGCACAATCACCAGTTCGGGATCCACCTTCGAGCGTTGGACGTGTACATGAATGTCATGGAGTTTGGCCAGGTAGTCTGGATCCGGACTGTGAATGTGGTCGCGAGCTCGTTTGTAGTGAATGTCCAGGCGCTTGAGCAAGCGCGAAAGGCCGGCTACCGTACGCAGCCGTAGCCAGTCGCAGACCTTCTTCAAGCTTTGCAGGGACCAGCGCGTACGATCCACATCGAACTGTCGGGGGGCACGGTGCACAATATGCGATAGGGCCTCCTGAGCACTGTTGGCATCAGCGTAGCGAGGGGGAAAAAGCGGGCTTTCGCCCGCGTCCTGGACGAATGTACAGTGCTTTGAGGCCGCCGCCGCGGTAGCGCTTGACCCAATCATACACAGTGTCGGGCAAGCGGGGCTTGAGCAAGCCGTGGAGAGCGACATCACGAGCGGACCTGCCGCCGGCGACCTTGAGGATAGCGGCAGCTCGTTCGCGAATGTAAGGCAGGGAATGCTTATCGCGCGCGTGCTCGAGTTCGAGGATCTGTTGGGCGGAGAGGACGATGCAGAGTGATCTGGCCATGGCATCAGCACCTCCTACCAAACATAACACTTGACCAGCAACCAAGGTTACGGGAGTAAATTGTTAATGTTCATTAGCCGCTCAAGCCGGTTGGTCAGGCCCATCACTTGTAGCAGCGTTGCTCAACGCCTTGCATGCTCAAGCGTCTTGAGCGGCTAAAGCCGCCACTACGACACGAGCGTCAAGCGGCATCCAAATGGCGCCGGGTGCCATGAGGCACTGAGCAGGAGCTTCGCCCTCCCGATCATACGCATCGCGCGCCTTTGGGAGAGCGAGGCTCCTGCCGAACCGCGTTGACTCCAGCATGGCATAGCTCTTGCAGCCGAGGCGATCATCACGCAAGAGCAGCCTGTTGGAGGAGAGGAATGAGTTCCAGCGGCAACATGCCCTACCGCACTCTCGGCCGTACGGGGGAGCGGGTTTCGCTCATTGGCATCGGCGGCGCTCATCTGGGCAAGCCCAACGAGCAAGAGGCCATCCGCATCGTGCGCACCGCCCTCGACCAGGGGGTGAGCTTTATCGACAACTCGTGGGATTACCACGGCGGCGCCAGCGAGGAGCGTGTGGGCAAGGCCCTGCGCGACGGCTACCGTCAGAAAGCCTTTGTTATGACCAAGCTCGACTCGCGCAGCCGGCAGGGCGCGCAAAAGCAGCTCGAGGAATCGCTGCGCCGCCTGGGGGTAGAGACCATCGACCTGCTCCAGATTCACGAGGTGATCCGCCCCGAGGACCCGGACCGCGTCTTTGCGCCGGGCGGGGACCTGGAGGCTCTCCTCGAGGCACAGCGAGCGGGCAAGGTACGCTACATCGGCTTTACCGGCCACAAGGACCCGGCCATTCACCTCAAGATGCTGGATACGGCCTTTGCCCACGGTCTGACCTTTGATACGGTGCAGATGCCCCTCAACGTCATGGACGCCCATTTCCGCAGCTTTGAGGCCAAGGTGCTGCCGGTGCTGCTTCAGCATAACATCGGTGTGCTGGGGATGAAACCCCTGGCCGGTGGGCACATCCTGGAGAGCGGTGCCGTGACCGCCATCGAATGCCTGCACTATGCCATGAACCTGCCCGTCTCCGTGGTCATCACCGGCTGCGAGTCGATGTCGGTCCTGGAGCAGGCCCTGGAAGCCGCGCGGCTCTTCCGCCCCCTCAGCGAGGAGCAGGTCTCGGCCCTGCTGGCGCGAACGGCGCGGGCTGCCGCCGATGGACGATATGAGCCGTACAAGACGAGTCACGGCTATGACAGCACCGCTCACCACCCACAGTGGCTGGCCTGAGGGGTGAGGGCAAAAACGGTAATGGCACGAATCTTGCTTACAGGCTATGCACGGTAACAATGCGGCTAAGGAGGTCGGGCGTTCATGGCGCGGATTTCTCCCTGGTATCCGGGAGTGCGAAGCTGGGCGCCCTGGAAGCCGGGCGGCAGGGGCGTTGATGCCGACTGGGACCAGGAGTTGCCGGTCAACATCTATGACACTGCGGAGACCTGGGTCGTGACGGCGCCTGTGCCGGGTATGGAACAGGGCGACGTGCAATTGACCTGTGAGGGCAACGCGATCGAGATTAGTGCTGAGCCCAAAGGATTCCCACAGTTGCCCAAGGACTACCTGCTGCACGAGTGGGCCGCGGGGCCTTATCACCGCCGGATCGAGCTGCCCGCTGAGGTCGAGGCCACCCACTGCGATGCCTCAGTCGCCGCCGGGATGCTCGTCGTCCGCATTCGCAAGCCCGAGTGGGAGCGGACAGTACACATCCCCGTTCAGGCAGTGAGCGCGAAAAAGTAACCTGTTCTGGCTTCCGCTGCGGAAGCCGGGTTGGGCCGGCCTAGCTGGCATCCAGCCCGATTGAGGCGCTGCTGGTTGTGCCCTGATCCGGTACCGCCGGCAGCCCTCCTCCCTTTCTCGGGACGAGTGTCGTACCTTGCCACAGATGGGCCCCGGTAGAGCAGCACCATCGCTCTGCTGGGGCCTGTCTGTTTATGAGGCGACTGTCAAGGGGTTCTCCACATATTAAGCTCATTGACTCACATCCCTTTCCATGGTATACTCCACCTATACCCCATGGGGGTATAATAGTCTGACCCGCCAGTGAAGGAGGCCCTATGGCCATTACTGTAGTCAGTTACCGCTGCCCGAAAAACCACCGCTGCCCCGCCATCCGCGTCTGCCCCGCCGGCGCCATGAGCCAGAACGGTTATTCTGCTCCCATTGTTGATGAGAGCAAGTGCACCAATTGCGGCCGCTGCACCCGCGTCTGCCCCACAGGCGCCATCCAGCGCGAAGAACGTCAAGCGACGCGAAACACACGAAGATCTGGCTTCTAGTGGGCCCCCGCGCTGGTTTTGACGAGTACCCGTTGCCTGCAGGAGAGCAACTCTGACCCATCAAAACCGGTGCGGGAAGCCACTGGACTGCATCCAGGATATGGACCCTGCATGACCCACGAGGCTGCACATGTAACGCTCATCTTGGTTTTGGTATAGCAGGCAATTCTCCCCTACAGATCTTGATGGACATCCGGTCGTTGAGCCGGATTGCCCCGTCAAGATCTGTGTGGCGGCCAGACGATGCGCCGCTCCGCGCATAGCTGCCCCCAGACATGGCAGGCAGGGCCTCCGCCCAACCCGGCGCCACACTGCACGCCCCTTCGCGTCCTTCGTGCTCCCCCTTCGTGCTTACACTTTGTGCAAAGCTGCACAAACCCATTTGACATTCCCGCCGACTCGGGGTATCATCTAGACCACATTGTGAAGAAAGGTACAAACTTTCACGCTCTGGTAGCGCTTAACGTCAAGCCGCGCACCCTTTCCGATCTGCCAAGGCCTGGCGCGAAACCGTGCGCGGCTTGCTAAATCGCGCTACCCTGCTCTGGTCCTGGGTCGCCTGGGGAATCCGGCCGCACGTGACGCCCTCCCGTCGCAACAGGAGGGCGTTTGCATGCCGGGGCTCTAAGGCAGAGGGAGCTGTTGAGGCGAGTTAGCCGGGCTCTGCGGCGCGCAGAGCCCGGCCCGGCGGCCACATTAGCGTTGGAGGGTACCCAAGTGGAGGAGAAATTGGTGAACGGCAAACCGAATGGCGAGGCGGTGAGCAAGCTCGTCGATATCGAGCGTATTATTGCCCGGCACGGCTACAAGCGCTCCGAGCTCATTGCCATCCTGCAGGAAATCCAGGAAGAGTACCATTATCTGCCCGAAGAGGCCCTGAATTACCTCGCCACAGCCCTGGGCATCTCGCCCACCACCGTTTTCGGGGTGGCCACTTTTTATGGCCAGTTCTCCCTGGATCCCAAAGGTAAATACCTGGTGCGCGTCTGCAACGGCACCGCGTGCCATGTCAAGAATTCTGAAAAGATCTACGATGCGATCTGCAAAAAGCTCCGGCTGCGCGAGGGTAAGGTGACCACATCGGATGGCCTCTTTACTCTGGAGACGGTAGCTTGCCTGGGCGCCTGCGGCATTGCCCCGGTCATGGTCATCAACGAGGTGGTGCATCCGCAGATGACCCCCGAAGCTGCCCTCACGATCATCGATACGCTCATGCAGCGCGAGGCGGAGACGATGACGGCGCTGGAGGACAGGTAAATGATTGCCAATACGATAGAACTTGAGCAAGCTCAGGAGCGCTTTATGGGCTACCTGGCGCGCGAGCGGGTGCGCATCCTGGTCTGCGCGGGCACGGGCTGCATTGCCAACGGGTCGCTGGCGGTCTATGAGGAACTGAGCCGCCTGATGCGCGAGCGGGGCGACCTGGTTGATATCGAGCTGCTGCAGGAGGATGAGAAGCGTGCGGGGAGCGCCGTGGTGCACACCGGCTGCCGCGGATTCTGCGCGGCGGGCCCACTGGTGCACATCGAGCCAGCGGGCGTGCTCTATACCCACGTCCGGGCCGAGGACGCCGCCGAGATCCTGGAGGCGACCCTGCGTGGCGATGTGGTGCGCCGCCTGGTGTACCGCGACCCGGTGAATGGCGAGCCCTACACCAGGCCTGAGGCATCGCCCTTCTACCGCAAGCAAAAGCGGCAGGTGCTGGATCATTGCGGCACGATTGACCCGGAGCATATCGAGGAATACATCGCCGGGGGCGGTTATCAAGCCCTGGCCAAAGCCATTACGACCATGACGCCTGAGCAGGTTGTGCAGGAGGTGTTGGCCTCCAACCTGCGCGGCCGCGGCGGTGCTGGCTTCCCAACCGGGAAAAAGTGGGAGTTCGCCCGCGTGCAAAAATCCGACGTCAAGTATGTCGTCTGCAACGGTGACGAGGGCGACCCCGGCGCGTTCATGAACCGGAGCCTCTTGGAGGGCGACCCGCACCGCGTGCTGGAAGGCATGATCATTGCGGGCTATGCCATCGGCGCCAGCGAGGGTGTGTTCTACATCCGCGCCGAATACCCGCTGGCCGTGCGGCGCATCCGCCTGGCCATTGCCCAGGCCGAGCAGATGGGCCTGCTGGGCGATGATATCCTGGGCACGGGCTTCCGCTTCCACGTCCAGGTAAAGGAAGGCGCAGGCGCTTTTGTCTGCGGTGAAGAGACGGCGCTCCTGGCTTCGGCTGAGGGCGAGCGCGGCATGCCGCGCCCGAAACCGCCCTTCCCGGCCGTCCATGGCCTGTACAGTCAGCCGACGGTCATTAACAACGTCGAGACCCTGGGCAACGTCGCGGCGATCATCGCCAACGGCGCGGCCTGGTTCAGGGGTCTGGGCACCGAAAAGTCGGCCGGCACCAAAACGTTTGCCCTCACCGGCAAGGTGATGAACACCGGCCTGGTGGAGGTGCCGATGGGCTGCACACTGCGCGAGATGATTTTCGATATCGGCGGCGGCATCCCCAACGGCAAAAAGTTCAAGGCGGTGCAGATCGGCGGCCCCTCAGGCGGCTGCCTGCCCGAGCAACTGCTGGACGCGCCGCTCGATTACGATTCGCTGCAAGCGATGGGCGCCATGGTCGGCTCGGGCGGCCTTGTGGTCATCGACGAGGATAACTGTATCGTCGAAGTGGCTCGCTTCTTCATGGACTTTATTCAGGGCGAGTCCTGCGGCAAGTGTGTGGCCTGCCGCGAGGGTACCAAGCAGATGCTGGCCCTGCTGACCAAGATCGTCCAGGGCAAGGCAACCATGGAGGACCTGGACCTGTTGGAGGAAGTGGCCCTGGTCGTGCGCGACGCCTCGCTCTGCGGCCTGGGCAAGACGGCCGCCAACCCGGTGCTGAGCACCATGCGCTATTTCAGGGACGAGTACATCGCCCACGTGCGCGACCGCCGCTGCCCGGCAGGGGTCTGCCAGGCATTCCGGCGCTATACGATTAACGCCGACAAGTGCAAGGGCTGCACACGCTGCGCCAAGGCCTGCCCGGCCGGCGCCATCACGGGTGCAGTGAAGCAGGTGCACGTCATCGATCAGGACAAATGCGCCCACTGCGGCGCCTGCATGGATACCTGTCGCTTCGACGCGGTTGAGGAGATTTAATCATGGCTGGAACTGTGACCATTGACGGCATCAAGGTGCCCATCGAGGGGCAGCGCAATCTGCTCGAGATGGTGCGCCAGGCCGGCATCGATCTGCCCACCTTTTGCTATCATTCCGAGCTGAGCGTCTATGGCGCCTGCCGTATGTGCGTGGTCGAGGACGCGCGCGGCGCGGTGATGAGCTCTTGCTCCACGCCGCCCGCCGACGGCATGGTCATCAAGACCAACACGCCCAAGCTGATGCACATTCGCAAGATGATGCTGGAGCTGTACCTGGCCAACCATGAGCGCGACTGCACCGTCTGCAGCAAGAACGGGTCGTGCAAGCTGCAGGACCTGTGTGCGCGCTATGGCGTGGACCGCGTCCGTTTCCCGGCGCGCGAGCACAAGGAGGATCTGGACCTCTCGACGCCCAGCCTGGTGCGCGATAACAACAAATGTATCCTGTGCGGCGACTGTGTGCGCATGTGCTCCGAGGTGCAGGGCATCGGCGCCATCGGCTTTGCCTACCGCGGCTCCAAGGCCCGCGTCACGTCGGCCTACAACCGCGGCCTGGGTGAGGTCAACTGCGTCAACTGTGGCCAGTGTGTCGCCGTCTGCCCCACAGGTGCGCTGACGGTGCGCTCCGAAATGGACCGGGTGTGGGCTGCGCTGCGCAATCCCGACAAGCACGTGGTGGTGCAGGTGGCCCCGGCCGTGCGCGTGGCCATCGGCGAGGCCTTTGGCCTGCAGCCGGGCGATATCTCGACCGGGCAGATGGTGGCGGCGCTCAAGCGCCTCGGCTTTGACCGGGTGTTCGACACCACCTTTACGGCCGACCTGACGACCGTGGAGGAGACGAATGAGTTCATCGGCCGCCTGCTTTCGGGCGAGCGCCTGCCGCAGTTTACGTCATGCTGCCCGGCCTGGGTCAAGTGCGCCGAGCAATACTACCCGGAGAAGCTGAATCAGCTCTCCACCTGCCGCTCGCCGCAGCAGATGTTCGGCTCGTTGCTCAAGACGTACTATCCCGTGCGCGAGGGGATCGACCCCGCCGGGCTCTTTGTCGTCTCGGTCATGCCGTGTACGGCGAAGAAATTCGAGGCCGAGCGCCCCGAGTTTGCCGATGGTGATGGACTGCGCGACGTAGACGCGGTGATCAGCACACAGGAGCTGGCGCGCATGATCAAGTCGGCCGGCATCCTGTTCAGTGAGTTGGAGGAGGAGTCGTTCGACCTGCCCTTCGGCTTTGGCACCGGTGCCGGCGTGATCTATGGCATGACCGGTGGCGTGGCCACGGCCGTTGTGCGTGAGGCGGTGTACACGCTCACCAGGGAGCGCGTGACCGATATCGACCTGAACCCTGTAGAGGGTCTGCCCGGCGTGCGCGCCGCCGAATTGAATATCGCAGACAGGACCGTGCGCCTGGCGGTCGTCAGCGGCCTGGGCAATACCCGCCGCCTGATCGCCGCCATGGACAGGGGCGAGGTGGCCTATGACATTGTCGAGGTCATGGCCTGCCCCGGCGGCTGCGCCGGCGGTGGGGGGCAGCCCCTGCCCAACGAGACGCCGCAGCGCGCGGCCCGCGCCCGGGGCCTGCACACCGCCGACACGCGGCAGCAGATCCGCCTGGCGCAGGATAACATGCTGATCCAGGACCTGTATCGCCAGTGGCTGGGCAAGCCCAACAGCGAGACGGCCCACCGCGTGCTGCACACCAGCTATGGGCACCGGCGCCGCATCGTGACCGAGGAGGCCCCCGCCGCGCCGGCCGTGCAGATCAAGGTCTGCGTGGGCACGAGCTGCTACCTGCACGGCGCGCGCGACGTCCTGCGCCGCTTTAGCGAGGAGATCGACGCCCAGGGCCTCGACGCGCAGATCGAGCTGCACGGCGCGTTCTGCCTGGAGCGCTGCGACCGTGGCCCGAACATCATCATCAACGGGCGCGAATACAACCACGTCAAGGAAGAGGACGTGCCCGACCTGCTGCGCGAGGCCCTCGCCCCCGCAAAGCAGCCTGCCTGATAGAAAAACCTCCCGGGGCAGCCATGCCCCCGGGAGGTTGCAAGCCCTGTGGAACCCGGACGGCCGGCGACATGGCAGTTGTCGCCGGCCGTTCCATTCACAGATCAGTGTGTACGGAACTCGGCCAAGCGTGTGCAGTCCACCAGGCGATCCAGCGTCTTGAGCGTGAAAACCTTGCCTCTTGTGGCCAGCAAGAGTTTCTTCATATCCTCTCGCCGCACACCAAAGCCTCGGCCAGCAATACAGGCCACCACTTGAAATCCCCTGGTGCGGCTGAGCTCTGCCAAATGCTGGATACGCGTCACCTTGTCACGCGCGGTGCCGTCATCTTCGGTGATCTTGGCTTCGATCACCACCTGTGGGCTGAACTCACTCGGCACCAGGAAATCAGGCGCCTGATCGAAATCGGGGATCACTTCGGCGCGTTTGGTCTTACGATAGCTAATGCCCGCCGCAGCTAATGCACTCTCAATGGCCGATTCCAGAGCATCACCCACCAATTCGGATACTGAATCCCTATGTGCTGCAAAGGGCCGGCCAAGGAAACGCTCGTAGAGAAGCATGGCATAAGGACTGCCCATGCTTGCCAGCAACCGCAAGGAATCTCGGCCATGACGCGTATCCGCCTTGTCCAGCCGGTGGATCTTATCCTCATCAACCTCAGGGCTGCCTGCATTGAGCAACTGGCAGGCCGCTTCGATCATGGCTATGGTTCTTTGGCGGGCCACAGGGGTATCTCGTAGTGGCTGTACTGGATGCTGCCGGATGCGACGATCCAGGCTGCGAGCAAATCCCTGATCCACAACAATGCCTGTGCGCTCACTCGCCAGATAGGCCTATTCAGATGGTGTGAAGCCCAGTGTGGCACGCAACACGATCAGGACCATGGGCGTCTGGAGCGCCGCCTGCCAGATGGGTTCAGGAGAAACGTCCCTGAAGCCAGCAGTCGCCCGCTTCAGGCATTCATACCCTTGCTCAAAGGTTGAGTAGTCAATAAAGCCCTCCCCCTTGGGCATCACCAGAAACTCAGTTTCCAGGCTTGAGAACACCGCCGAGATAAAAGGGTCGGGGTCCGCCTCAATATCGGCGAAACTAACCTCAAAAGGGAATATCATCCGATTCTCCTATAGCATAACCAGGCGCATCCTCGCGTGCGACTCGCAACTCGAATATTGGACCCCAAGATGCTTCTTCGCTGAGATACTGTGCTACACCGGCCCATCCTCCCAGTCGCTCGATTTCGGCCGCCATCTGGCGCATCTTCTCAGCCGTCGGTAGGTCGATCCGCCAACCCTTACGGAGGTTCCAGATGGCCATACGCACCAGGTGCCCGTGGGCCACGCAACGGGTATCACCCTTCGTGGGCTTGATCCCACCCTCTTGCAGGTCTCGCAGGTTCTGCTGCACCAGACGAGCGATCTCTTGACCATTTGAAGCGATCATGGATCGTGGCACGACGCCGCTGGATCGGCAGACGAAAACCGTATCAATAATCGACGAGCTCGTCCCGTTAATATGGATTGATGCGCTCATCTCAGCCGGGCAAGGCAAAGAAGCCGAGCAGGTCAGGCCCGCATCCAGTATGGCCACTGCGACAGGATAGTAGGCTTCGATGGTATTATGATGATAGGTGAAGGCCAGAGGGGCGCCTGGCTTGAGGGCGCGGGCCATATTGGCGAACACGGCAGCGAGACCCTCGGTAAAATGATCCAGGCCCCGCTCCAGGGTGGCATTGCCGGTCAGCTCGTCCTCGTTCCGTGTAGAGCGGCGGCTGAATGTTCCGTTCCCATCGATAGCCAGCCGGCGCAACCAGACGTAGCAGAAATCCATCAGCTCTGCGTATTGGACGTTGGCGAAATAGGGTGGGTCTGTCAATACAGCATCAAGAGATGCCGGGGGAAGGTGAGCTGTGGTAGAACTAGCGCAATTTAGCTGCACCGACCTCTCTTCAGAGCCTTGTGAGCCATTCCAGTGCTCACCGATCCATTCACCTCGCACTGGCACCAAGGACTTGCGCTGTCCCTTTTCCTGCAAGACCTCGAAAGGCTCCTCACAATACCGCTTGGCGGTCGCATACTTGTCGATAATATTGGACCAACCGCCGCTGCCAACGCTAGATTGCCTATCTTCGTTCACCACGCCCAGCAGGTTCGATTCGCATTGTACCAGGCCGACAGGGAAACCATGCACCGAGAAAACGTCCAACGATTTGAGTGCCATCGTATCATAACGGCAGAGCATGTTCTGGTAACGCAGGAGGTCCGAGAGATTGGTGGCGAGGGCATTGCGCACGCGCTCATCAGTCTCGGCGACAATAAGCCGAGCGCTGAGCTCCAGGCCCAAGAGCTGGCGCTCGTTGAACATCTCGTGGTAGTAGTGGTATCCCCAGCGGTGAAGGCGGTCGGTTTCGTCGCCACGAGGGATTCCATCATCCGGCACGTAGGCAGGTTGCAGCATGTGCCAGGCAATCACCGCCGTATCGTAACGGCTGAGGTCTTCATCGTCCGGCTTCTTGAAGAACCGGCCACGATGGCTGGCTTTGCAGCTTGGACAATAGTATTCAATGGCGATCATGCGATGCTGCGGAGCGCCATCAGATTGAATGGGATAGGTGTTCACTTGGCCACAATGAGGGCATGCACACCGATTGTGTGTTGCTGGCCCATGCAACTGAAGGTCTACACCACATGCGCGGCATGGCCCGGGGGCATGGAGATCATCCACCTCGTTCAACTCACCACAAAGTGAGCATATGAGCACATTTTTGGGATGACGTTGGTCCTCAGCCAACAGGTAGCCAGGAAACAGGTCGTAGAGCAAACCGCATCTGACACAACGTTGCCTCTTAACCCAAAGGAAATACTTCACATGGGCATTGGCTGATCCACAAATAGTGCAAGTTGTCCGATAGAAAGATCCTACTTGTTTTTCCAGTTCCGCCCGTAGACGTGCACCTGCTGCCCGGTATGCCGCTAGATCAAGCGACTCGATCTCCTGACGGACAATCCAGTAGGCCATAGGGTTAATATCATAACCAACAACATCGCAGCCCACGCGGTTGGCTTCAATCAGCGGTGTTCCGCCACCCATGAAGGGATCTGCGACGCGCTTGCCGTGAAGATTGTGGGCATGGAAATAGGCCTCGCGAAGACTGCCCGGCACAAACTCGGAGAGGAGCAAGCTGCGGAAGAGCGTACCTGGGCGCCGCGCAAACCACTTGTGCACGGCAATGATGGGGCGGTAATTCTGTTGGATCTGCTTCTCTCGCAGAGCGAGACTGGCAACAAAGGGAATGTCATAGGTCCGCTCAATCATCGCTGCTCTCCGCCTGTCTCTGACGCATGTCTGGACTAGTACTGCAACCGCACTTGATCCAGCCGGCTCCCGGTAACAGCCGGCAAAGGTGCTGTGCGCCTGCCCGGCGCTGACCCGGGAGGGGGATTTGGCGGGTCATGGTTTATCCCGTATTTAACAAAGGCAGTCCGTTGGGCGGGAATGCCAGCCACAAGCGGCTGATTGCCTGCCGTAGACGGTACAGGGGTGCAGCTGTCTCACGGTTG
>DAOTVS010000295.1:0-13255 GCA_034436375.1 Anaerolineae bacterium
CATTGGCGCAAAGCCGAAGAAGTCCCGCGGAGAGCGTCGGATGCACGGGTTGGACCTTGGGGCGCTGTCCGGCGGGCGGAACGAACACCTGCCCTCAGACGTCAAAGCCTTGGCTTCGCGCCAGGGACCTCCAGTCGCGTGCGAAGCGCGATGCCCGGATTGGATCCGCGCCCCGATGGGTAAGTACGGCTGTAGTGCCAGCCGGCAGTTGCCCGGGAGGGCCCCGGCGCTATTTTCGGAGTAGAGTAGAAAGTGGGTTATAGAACAAAGCGACAATGGCGCCCAGACAGAGAAAGGGCGCGTAGGGCAATTGGCTGCCGCGCTCTCCACGGCGGGTGATGATGAGCGCGATGGATGTAACGCCCCCGACTATGATGCCCAGCGACACTGGCCAGAGGACCAGCGGAAAGCCCGCGCACAGCCCGATGAGGGCCGCCAGTTTGATATCGCCGCCGCCCAGGCTGCCAGGCCGCAGCAAAGCGACGAGCAGAAAAGGCGCCAGGCCGACCACGCCACCCAGAAGGGCACCGAGGGTTTGCCCACGGGGGGGGACGGCGTGGAAGAGCAAGACGATAATCGCTGCAGGGCCCAGCAGCACATTGGGGATGATGCGGTGCTTGAGATCAATTGCGGCGATCAGCAGGAGGAAGCACAAGGCCGCGGCCAAGGGCAACCGCTGCTCCAGCGGGCCGCTGGCGCTGTAGAGCCACACGAACGCGAAGGTCGCCGAAAGCATGATTGCCACCCCAAACCAACGGTGACCCGGTTGCTGCGAGCCCAGGTGAGGCCAACGATCAGCCGCCCGGTTGATCAGGCTTCCGGCGGCGAACCCAATGAGCGCCCAGGCAAGCATCATGGTTCGGCGGCCTCCCTCCTGTGGCTATACTTGAGCCGATTGAGGACCGACTTGGATTTCTGCACCAGGTCCACAATATCTACAGTTTGGGCGTAGCCGGCCAGCGCATCGCGGTGTGGGTCCGACACAAGGGCCCCCTCCAGCAAGTCCGCCAGGAGGTCTTGACCTTCCAGATGCTCTTCCTCCTCTGCGTCCTCGTCTTCCTCTGCGATGGAGCTGGCGGCCTCTGGTTTGGACGGCTCGCCCTCTGACGACGCCTTTTCTGCCTTATCCCCTTGAGGCGTATCCTTTTTCCTGGCGCCCTCAGAGGCCTTCTTCACCTTGGGGTCCGCCGAGCTCTCTTCCGCCTTCTTGCCATCCGCAGGGACTCGCTCTACTTTGCGCTCACCGGTTGGGGCACCCGCCTTTGGCCCCTCGGTCGGCTTGCCCGGCTCATCTTCTTTCCCCTGCTGGTCTTGCCCAGCTTGGGCTACCAGCTGCCCCTTATCTGGGCCGGGCGCAGCCGATGGAACTGCAGTCTCCTGTTCTATCTCCTGCACGGCCTCCAGCCAGGGCGCAACCAATTTGCCCTCGCCCGCTGGCAGCGCGTGGCCGGTGTGCTGTTGCTGTTCCTCTTTCCCCTTGCCGATGTGGCCGAGATGAGGGATTGCGGGAACGATCAATGCCGCCGCCAGCAGGAGCGCGGCCAACGCGGCGCTGGCCAGGATGGGCTTCTGCCTCAGTATGGAATCCCACAGGGATGGCGTGGCATCCTCTATCGACAGGGTCTGTTGGAGTGCCGCCAGGGTGGCGTTTGCGTCGGGGTTGGGGGCTTCGCTCTCCATGACCGCCAGCAGGTGCGACAGAGACTGTGGGTCCCAACCTGCCAGGTCCGACTGTGCCTGGGCGGCATCTCCCGTCCGCGCGTATTCCGCCGCGACCAGTGCGACGTACCTTTTCTGATAAGCCTCCTGCATGTCCCACGGGCTGCACTCCACCCACCCAACCGGCCAGAGCCCCCAGCCGATCACGAGCCATCCCAACAGGATGCCGCCGACCAGTGCGAGGCTGACAGCGTATCTCCTGAACGGTGACTGCGACAGGAAGAGCCGTTTTTGTGGCCTCTGCGGGCTATCCAGGTCCGCGAGCAGGGCCTGGGCCTCGGCTTCCCGCCAAGCCTCTCGGGCTGCGGCATCCGCAGCGATTCGTCCGTGTTCACGGTCATTGGTTGCCATGTCATCCTCCTACCTTGAGCAGTGAGGCCACGAAGGGGGGCATGATCAGGAAGCTGATCCCCGACAGCGCCAGCAGGATCGAGAGGTAGAAGGATGCTTTGAGAATGTGCCCGCCGTCGGCGGCGATGATCGCGTAGGCATTGATGGCAGCGAGGACGATGACCATGGCATAGGTGAGTGTGCCCAGGGTGCCGAGCATGGGGCTGCCGAAGCTGAGCATCGGCAGTTGCATGCTGCTCAGCGACTCTTGTTGCTGCAGCTCGGCCGAAGCCCTGGTCACCATCAGGTTAAAGTTGCGGATGACCTCCAGAATGATGATCATGAGCGCCCCGATCGCGCCGTGCATGACGATCGTCAGGTTCGCAAAGGTGGAGGCCGTCACCTTGCGCCTGGCCCGGATCATCACTTCGGTTGTGGCAAACTGGCTGCAGAGTGAGCCCACCTTTTCCGCATCGCCGCCCAGCTCAATCGCATCGTGGAAGATCCTGATCGTGTCGGCGATCAGCCGGCTGCCGGTCTCGGTCGCGAATTTCTTCCAACAGAGGGAGGGGGGCATCGCTGCCTTGAGCCGCCAGCCGAGCCTCTGAGTATCCGGAAGGAGGGCTGGGAATGAGCTAAGGTCCATCTGGTTGAGCGCTTCGGCGAGCGTGGTGCCCGTGGCTACCGTCATAGCGCCAAAGGAGCGGAGGAAGGGGCCGATTTCCTTGTCCTTCCGCTCGACCTCCTTGGCGGCCTGCATACTGAGAATGCCCAGCGGCAGCAGGAACAGGCCGCCGATGACCAGCACCCAACCCAACCTGACGCCGAGCACGGCGAGCAACAGGCAAACGAGGACAGCGGCAGGGGTTGTGATCTGCGCCAACAGGAGGGCCAGGCGCTGCTTGCGCGAGCCGTCGCTCCTGAAGAAAGATTCGGGCTCGCTCGGTGCGGCACGCGAGATGACCCAGGCCCCGCCCGAGCTGGATAGGATGGCGATTAGCACCAACACGATGATGATGCTGGTCCCCAAGTCATAGATCATCGTGGAAGTGAGGTTGACGATGATGATCAGGGCTGCCGAGACCATGATGGCGCCATAGGCATCGGTCCATTTGGTGAGTGAAGCCAGGTCTCGCTCCGATTGCTTTTCATACACCTCCCGCTGTACCTCAGATTCCTCGGAAAGGAAGTTCACTTCCGGGTGCCCTGAGGAGAGGGCGTCGGCAAAGCGCAGCAAGAAGGTGCGCATGGCCTCCGATCTGGATTTTTGGCCCACGACAATGCACGCGGAGGGGTAGTTGTAGCCCAGCTTCTCGCAAAGCAGATGGATGCGCCGGAAGTACTCGGCTGGGGCCCGCAGCAAGGCGGACGCCATCTGGAACAGCTTGCCCCTGGAAACCCCTGCTGAAGCGGCGGCCGACATGTAGATCAGCTGGAAGAAGAGGTCAAACTCCGAGGGGATGCTAAACGATTCCCTGTTTGCGGGCCTCGGTAATGACCTGGAAGAGCTGGTGGAAGCCATCAATGCCCCCCTTCTTGTGCAGTCTCTCTAGAATCCTGGCCCTCTTTTCGAGTTCCTGGTAGATCTCCCTTTTCCGGTTGTCCGGCAGGTTGCGCCTCTTGGCGAGCTTTTCTTCCAGAACATAGCTGTTCTGGTTTCCGGGGAACTCGAAGGTATCGTCATCTGGCCGCCAGCGAAAGACTGTGATAAACGCAAAGCTATCGGACTTGGTCTCATATTCCACAATCTCATTGATACTGAGCACGCGGCGCACGGTCTTGCCGTCGGGTCCCCGGACGGCCGACTGGATGATGACGATATCCAGGTTGTCGATGTAGGTCTTGGGCACGTTGATTGGGTTACCCGTGAGGCGCTGGATCAGCTTTTGCACCGAAGCGGCGTGGAAGGTGGCCATAACACCGTGCCCCGTCTGCATGGCCTGGAAGGCGATGTTTCCTTCGATGCCGCGGATCTCGCCGATCATGATGCGATCTGGACGTTGGCGGAGGGCGGCCCGCAGAAGGGCAAACATATCGACGGAAGCGCCCTTGTCGGAGCCGCCCATATCGCGGACGACCTCACGCAGCCAGTTGGCCTGGGGCATCTGCAGCTCGGGCGTGTCCTCGATGCTGACCACCTTCGACTCGCTGCGGATAAAGGTGGTCAGGGCGTTGAGCAGGGTTGTCTTGCCCGAGGCTGTCTCTCCACATACAAAGACATTCAGGTTTTCTTCGATGGCCATCCACAGGTACGCGGCCATGGTATAGTTCAGGCTGCCGAACTTGATCAATTGGACGATGCTGAGTGGCTCTTCGCTGAATTTGCGGATCGTAAAGTTGCTGCCGCGCTTGGCGATCTCGCGACCATAGACAATATTGATGCGGGAGCCATCGGGAAGCACCGCATCAACGATGGGGGTGCGCAGCGTGACGGGCCGTTTGATCCGCTCTCCCAGCCAGACCACATATTCGTCCAGTTCGTCCAACGATGTAAAGGCGATCGATGTCTTGACGCTCTTGAAGATCTTGTGCTCGACAAAGATGCTGCCCATGCCGCTGCAGCTGATATCCTCAATGTAGGGGTCAAGGAGCAGCGGCTCCAGGATACTGAGGCCGATCTTGTCGCGCAGCGTCAGGTAGCGTATCGCCTCCATCTGGGGGCGCGTGACGTGGAGCATGCCATTGTTCTGGCCGGGGCGGGTGGTGCAGACCTTGCTCAGGCTACGGAGGAAGATCTCGCCACGCTTTTCCTCCGGAGCCTGGCCGATCTCCTCTGCATAGTCGAGGAGCCTGAAGTCGACCTCCTGCAGCAGGCCATCCAGCTCGACGGGCAGGTCAGGCGTGATGGCGATATAGGTATCGCGGGTGTTGTTGGGATCGGGACAGATGTGGATGAACAATCCCTGCTTGATCGGGTAGATCAGGTTGCGCACCGGTAGATTCTGCAGCGAACGTGAGAGCTCGGGATAGTATTGGGGAACGCCGAACTGCTCAGTTGGGAATCCTTCCAGATAGGCGCGCAGGTAGAATTTCTCCCGGGCCACTTTTTGCAGCGCCGGGGGATATTTGGAGAGCTGGCTGGCGGCTTGCGGCCGCCTCCGTGTGATCCTTTCTTTGGGAAAAGGCAGCAGGTTCTCTGGCATGCGCGGTTTATCCCTGGGCCTTGCTGAGTGGGATGATCCTCATTCCCAGCCCGGGCTCGACCTCAAAGCTGACGATGTTGCCGGTGTTCTTGCTGGCACCCCTGACCTTGGCGACTTCCATGACCTTGACCAGCTTGGAGCGCACCTCTTCGGTGCGCAGGGCCAGGTGAGCATCACACACGGCGGTGAGGCGAACCAAGAGTTCGCTCGACACGGCATGCGAATGGATGACGTTCACAATGGTCAGGCCGTCTGAGCACAGGCGTTTGCAGCCTTCGAAAAAGGCGAGCACATCGGTAGTCGGCGTGGAAAGGATGAACGGCGTGAGGGCATCCACAAACACGATGTCGCGGCTGCGGGCCTGCTCGTTCCGGATGGCCTGCAACAGGCGGTTGAGGGCGCCTTTCTTCGAGCGAGCCAGCTCCATCGGGTATACCCTGAGCCGGCGCAGCAGCAAATAGTCCAGCACATCGATATTGAGGCTCTGCATCTGCTTGATCAGGCTTTTCACCGTGTTCTCAGTCGTGAAGAACGAAAGCTGGTAGCCGTCGCATAGGGAGCCCCACATCATCTGCTGGGTGAGCACCGACTTGCCAGCATGGGATTGCCCATCGACCAGGGTGAGCGAGCCAAGCGGGATGCCCCCCGCCATCTTGCTGTCGATCTCAAAGTTGCCGGTCGACACGACCAGCTTTTTCTGTTCAGCCATAGGGCCATGCCTTCCCGTTCTGGACTATGAAGTCAAGGCGATGGAGATGCTGACGCCGTTCGGCGTGGCGATTGTCGCGATGCTTGTGGTTCCCGCCTTTACCGGTTGCGCCGTCTTGATCTGGATGACCATCTCTTCCCCGGGATCCAGGATCCCCGGCTCGATGGCTTCGGGGATGGCTCGAGCGGCATCCTGGTAGATGCCCATCACCGTCCATTGACCTGGCCCGGGAGCGGAGGCCTTGACGTAGGGATACCACTCCACAGAGCGCCCGGCGGCGGTATCGTATTGCAGGAGGACGTCCCAATGCGCAAAGTCGGCCAGCCGGACGTGCCCGTCGTTCTTGACCGTGACATCCACCACGTCGCTGGCGATTGTGCCGCTGATGGGCACCACGCTGGTCCTGGCGCGCTCGCCCACGCGCTCTTGCATAGCTTGCCAGGAAACGGCAATCCCCTGTTGGGTGCTGAGCCAGGCCTGGGCCAACGAGAGAGCAGCAAAGAGGACGAGGGTCAGAATTATCAATGCTGTAACCGCTTGCTCCATCGTTTTACCCGCCCACGCTAAAATAGTACTCATCGGCCGTGCCGTTGGGCGTGACCAGTTTGAAATAGTACCGCTCGCCGGCCGTCAAGGGATAGCTGAGATCAACGGTGATTTTCAGGGTGGCGGTAGGCTTCCATGCGGAGTCATTCTCTACCGTATACTCCCAGTGCGGGACCCCGCTTCCATAGGGGATGAGCTGATAATTGCCTTCTGGCCCAAAGAAAACATCGCATCTTTCTATCGGCTTGATCGTCACCGAGCCGGTGTTCTTGACCCAGACGAGCGCCACATCGGTGTATTCGGGGGATTGGGTGGCGTGAATGACCGTGATCTGCGTGCGCAGGCCATCGTCAATGCGCGCTCCCATCCCCACCAGCGCCCCGTTGCCCTGCACGACAGCCGGAAAAACGGCATTGAACACCAGCACAGCAGCGATCACCCCTGCCACGATCATAAAGGTCGTAACGATCGCTTTATCCAACCGTTGTCTCCTCCATGAGCCGGCGGGTTGATGCCGTGTCACTCTTTATGCCGAGGGCCTCTTCCAGTTTTGTGAGGGCATCGGATATGGCCCGCAAGCTCACCCGCTCTATCTGCGGTTCCTCGTCGCTGAGCGAGATCAGCTGCAGGAGAGCATCCGTGACGCTTGGCGCCAGGTGCCCCCCCTGAGCGTACACCTGGATGGCTTTGATCGTCCGTTCCCGGCCGATTCTCTCGACGCTGCCGCTGGCCCATGCCATCAGGCGCGCAACGGTGGCATCCTGAAACGCACCCGATCCTTCGTCTGTAGATGTCTGCCCCATTGCCAGAGCCGGCATCTGCGCGAGCGCCTGCACCGCTGATGGTGCAGGCGTTGCGATTACCGGTTTGGCTGGCGCCTGCCCCACTGGCAGGGCAGGCGCTGGAGAAGGCGCTGGCGCCACCACCTGGGCCGGCGCCTGGCTTGCTGGCGTCTGCAGGGCTGTCGGCGGCGGCATTTGCATGATCATTGGCGCCAGAGGTTCGGCAGGGGTTGGAGCAGCCTCTTTCTTTGTATCCGCTGCCGTCTCTTCCAGAGCCGCGCGCTCCACTCCGGAGGCCATGCTGTCGGAAGCTTCTTTTGGCCTGGAGGGCGTGGTTACGGGGCGCGCCAGAGACTCATCCGACCTGAGATCAGGGTAGTAATGTATGAGGATTTGCTCCTGAATCTCCAGCAGCGTCTGGTGGATCTCATCTTTCAGGATGCGTAGCTCATCCTCCAGGACCTTCACTCTGTTATCCAGTGACGACATGGGCACCTCTGTTACCATTCTGAGCGGGCAATCGCCTGGCACTAACGGGCGGTTCAGCCAGGCCAGACCCGGCTGAACCGCCTCGAATTCCAGAGCACATGACAGCAGAGCAGGGCGCTTAGTTAAAGTTGATCACCTGATCAATGTAGGATGGCGTGGTCTTGTCAATGATCAGGACGCCTCCACGCGGCGGTTTGATTTCGATGGCGAACGGGGTGTCGGTGCTGAGGTTCATAGTGCTCAGATCGACGTCGATCTTGGCCAGCTCACCATCGTTCAGCAGGTTGTTGTCATCATGCCGCACCGGCCAGCTGACGGTCCAGCTGACGTTAGATTGCAGCTGCTTGGAATCGCGGTAATCGATGACGACCTTGTTTTGCCCAGCGCTGGTGTCGGTCAGGTCAATGGCCGAGCCGCCGGCGACGTTACCCACGGTGAAGACCAGGTGCCCGATCTTGCCTGTGCCGCTGATGCCGACGGTATTCGAGATGGCCATGACGCTGCCGCGCAACTCCAACGACGACTGGACTTCCTGCAGCCCGGAGTAGATGGCTTCCTTGCCTTTTTCCGTTGTGGTCGTGCCGGCCGACAGGACCGTGAACGCAAACACGGCGGCGACCACGACAAAGGCGATCAAGATGATGGCAGTCTCAAGAGCGGTAATACCGCCCTCATCCCGCAACAGTCTCTTGAGCCGATCGAACATGTTGGACCCCTTTCGTGTGCTGTGTTGAGAGTAGGATTGTCGCTTTGAGTCCCAAGGCCAGAGTCTGCCCGTGCATCCGCCGTGGTCTTCCATCACCTCCGTTCGGCCCAGTGCAGAGGGGAGCTGCCGGGCCTGCTCCAGGCGCTTTGGGTTCACGGACCGGGAGAGATGTCTCCTCCATGGGATCCCAGCACTCTTGCTCTTTCCCCTGTTTATTGGGCGCTGTTCACCCGTGGAATCCTTCGCTTCCCGCATCTGTTGTAGCACAGTTCGGAGATTTGTGTGGTAAAGTCTCCGTAAAGCTGTAACCTGGCGCTAGCGCGGTCGCTGCCCGCAGAGGTAACCCGAGGGTTTTGGCGACTAGAGCCAGCAGAATCAACAAGCTCCTGATGCAACAGGAAGATACTGACATCTGAGGGTGACGGCCTGTCTGTGCCATGCTGTAAAGGCAAGTTGGCTGGGGCGGGCCGAGCCTTCCTGCACGACGATGATGGTGCGGTCATTGCTGGTGCTGGGCATGGCATGGTCGGCGCGCTCGATCCATGCCGGGGCAGGGACGCACGATCTGCACAGGCTGCACAGCGCAGGAGGGGTGTCAACGGATGGAACGAGATTGTCGCGATTTCCCCACAGACGAGCCGATAGATCAGTGCTATAATGGCCCAAGTGGGTCAAACAGGAGGTAGAAGATGGACGTTACAATCTATACAACGCATACCTGACCTTACTGCAACATGGCGAAAGAGTTTCTTTCGCGTCGCGGCATCAAGTTTGTCGAGCGCAATGTGGCGGCGGACCACAGCGCAGCGAATGAGATGATCCGCATCTCGGGGCAGCGCGGTGTGCCCGTGATTACCATCGACGGGCAGGTGGTGGTCGGCTTTGACCGGCCACGCCTGGAGCAACTCCTGGCTGCGGCAACCGAGGGTGCGGGATTGGGGGCCAGCGTGATCGCGGCAGCAACCTATGCGCGCAATCACAACCTCACCTTGCCTGAAGGGGCGTATGTGGGCGCCGTCAAGCCCGGCGGCTTGGCCGGGCAGGCTGGGCTGCAGGTGGGCGACGTGATCGTGGGACTGGCCGGCCGGCCGGTTCACGGCGTCGAGGACCTGAGATCGCTGCTGGGCAGCCTGCGCGGGCAGCGCGTGGCGCTGGCCTATTGGCGCAATGGTGAGACGCGATCCGTTGATGTGAGCCTGTGACGTGAGGCATTAGAGGAAAAGGGGAAAAACAGAATGGATCTCGGTGAGCGCATTCAGAAGGCGGATTGGAAGGTCGAGAAGCATGTGCCTGTGATTGAGGCGCCCGACCAGGTGAAGGCTGGTGAGGTGTTCCAGACCACGGTGACTTTGGGCAAGGAGGTTGCGCACCCCAATACGACCGAGCACCACATCGCTTGGATCTCCCTCTACTTCCAGCCGGAAGGGGACAAGTTCACCCACCAGGTGGGCCATTTCGAATTCTCGGCCCATGGCGAATCGACCGCCGGACCCAACCAGGGTCCGGTATATACGCACCATCAGGTGACGGCGGCCCTCAAGATCAGTAAGCCCGGCACCTTGTATGCTCTTTCCCTGTGCAATATCCATGGCCTTTGGCAAAGCAGCAAAGAGATCAAAGTGACAGAGTGAGCGTTTGAGGTCGAGGCAAGCGCGCGGCTGGAGCAGCTCTTAGAGTCGACTATGACGAGGCTGCAGCACTTTTGCCGTTGGGAGGACGAGGCTCCTGCCGAGTGTGGCACGCCTTGCACGGCGTGTGAACTGCCAGGAGCCTGGCCCTCCCAATGCCCTAGGGCAACCGTGAGGTTGCCCTTTCTACTTTACGAAGAAGGCAAGCGCAAGCAGGTGGCCGGTATCGAGGAGATCGTCGCTGCAGTGACAGCAATTTGACACCCCCGGTTTCAGACGCGGAGGCATTGTGGCGGATGGGTCCGCCCGGAGGAGGAAAGGGATGGACTGGCTCACCTTCTTTAAGATGATGATGCTCGATGAGCGGGGGGCGCAGGCCAAGTATCGTCTGGCGGCGGAGCGAGCTCAAGACCTGCAGGTACAGGCGACGCTGCAGAAGCTGGCCGATGAAGAAGGGGTGCATTTGGCCTTGCTGGAGCAGGAATATGCCCGGCTGGAGCAGATCCTGAAGTGGAGTGAGCGATGACCGTGACGGTGAACGACATGGCCCTGGTGATCGGCGGCGAGGCCGGCCAGGGTGTGGAATCCAGCGGCGAGGGGCTGGCGCTGGCGCTGGCGCGTGGGGGCCTGCGGGTTTTCGTGCTTTTTGATTACCATTCGCGCATCCGTGGCGGGCACAATTTCGCCCAGGTGCGCATCAGTGAGAGGGCGCTGGGCAGCCACAGCGAGCCGGCGCAGTTGGTGCTGGCATTGACGGCAGAGGCAGTACACCGGCACCTGGATCAGCTCGTGCCTGGGGGCGGCGTGCTCTATGACGATCGGCTGCCCGTGGACGCCGGTGTACTGACGGCCAGGGAGATCGATGCTTTCCCTCTGCCTCTTTTGCAGATCGCCCGTGAGGTTGGGGGCGATGAGGTCATGGCCAACACCGCAGCGCTGGGCGCCTTTGCCGGGGTGGTCGAGCTCGACCTGGCCCCGCTGCTGAGCGTAATCGAGGACAATTTCCGCAGCAAGGGGCCGGCGGTGGTCGAGGGGAACCGCAAGGTGCTCCAGGCAGCCCATGCGCTGGCGCGCGAGCGGTATGGCTCCGGGTTCCCCTGGAAGCTGCAAGTGCGCCCGGCCGGAGAGCGCTTGGTGCTGAACGGCAACCAGGCGTTTGGCCTGGGGGCGCTCTTGGGCGGCTGCCGTTTTGTGGCCGGCTATCCCATGACCCCGGCGAGCCCGGTGCTGGAGTGGATGGCGGCCCACGGGGCGCGCTATGGCGTTGTGACCAAGCATGCTGAGGATGAGATCGCGGCTGCCTGCATGATCATTGGCGCGGGGCAGGCCGGGGTGCGCGCCTTGGCCCCCACCTCGGGCGGCGGTTTTTCGTTGATGGTGGAGGCGCTTGGCCTGGCAGGCATGAACGAGGTGCCGATCGTGATCTATGAGGGGCAGCGGCCGGGGCCTTCTACGGGGCAGGCTACCCGCACCGAGCAGGGCGACCTGCAGTTCCTGTTGCACGCCTCGCAGGGCGAGTTCCCGCGCATCGTGCTGGCCCCCGGCACCATCGAGGAATCGTTTACGGCCGGCTGGCGCGCCTTTAACCTGGCTGAGCGCTACCAGTGCCCGGTGCTGGTGCTCTCGGATCACTACCTGGCCTCTTCCCTGCGCGACGTGGATGCCGAGGCGCTCGATTTCGGCGCCGTGCGCATCGACCGTGGGGAGCTCTTGACGGAGGCCGAACTCGATGCCCTGCAAGGCGAGTACAAGCGCTTTGCCCTGACCGAGTCGGGCATCTCGCCGCGCGCGCTACCCGGGCACCCGAAGGCGGTCGCGGCGCCCTCCAGCGACGAGCACGACGAATATGGGCGCATTCTGGAGGATGCCGACAACCGGCGGCGCATGATGGACAAGCGTATGCGCAAGCTGCAGGCGGCGCTGGGCGAGATGGAGGGTCCCATCCGCTATGGCCCCGAGCAGGCCGAGCTGACTTTTATCGGCTGGGGCTCGACCTATGGTCCCTTGTGTGAGGCGGTGGACCGCCTGAATGCGGGCGGCGAGCGCGCCAACATGCTGCACATCCACGACGTGTGGCCGTTCCCGGCGGCGGCGCTCGAGGACGCGCTGGCCGGTGCGCGGACCACCATCGCCGTGGAGAGCAACTATTCCGGCCAGATGGCCGACCTGATCCGCACGGCGACTGGACATCACGTGGCGAGGCGCATCCTGAAATACGACGGGCGCCCGCTGTCGCCGGAGTACATCCTGGCCCATGTGGAGGGTATGCACCATGGTTGATGTGAAGGACTATCAAAGCCCTGTGCGCCCCACCTGGTGCCCGGGCTGTGGCAATTTCGGCATCTGGAACGCCGTCAAGCGGGCGCTGGCCGGGGCCGGGGTGGCGCCGCACGAGGTGATGATCGTCTCGGGGATCGGCTGCGGCAGCAAGTTGCCCGACTATACCCGTGCCAACGGGTTCATGAGTCTGCATGGGCGCACCGTGCCGGTGGCCACGGGGGTCAAGCTGGCCAACCACGGCTTGAAGGTGCTCTGCACCCATGGCGATGGTGATGCCTATGCCGAGGGCCTGGGCCACATGCTGCATGCGGCGCGGCGCAATATCGGCTTGGTGGACCTGGTGCAGAATAACCGCATCTATGGCCTGACCAAGGGGCAGTATTCGCCCACCAGCGATCACGGCCGTGTCAGCAAGACCTCGCCGGAGGGGGCCATCGAGGACCCCGTGAACCCACTGGCGCTGGCCCTGGCCGCCGGGGCGACTTTTGTGGCCCGCAGTTGGTCGGGTGATATCCCACATCTAAGCGCTGTGATCGCGCGCGCTCTGCAGCACCGGGGCTATGCGCTGATCGATGTGCTGCAGCCCTGCGTCACTTTCGACAAAGGGCATGACTATGATTACTACCGCCCGCGTGTGGTCAATGTGAATGAGGAGCCGGGGTATGATCCGGCCGACCGCGTGGCTGCCTTTGCCCGGGCGCAGGAGTTCGGCGAGCGCATCCCCATCGGCATCCTCTACCAGACGGAGGACTGCCCGGCCTATGAGGAACAGGTCTCGGAGCTCAAGGCCGGCCCGCTGGCGCAGCAGCCCTTCCGCGTATGGAGCGAGGATGACTATGAGGCGCTAAGACGAGAGTATGGGTAGGGAGTAGACAGGCAGATATGGGGAGGCGAGGAGTTGGGGGGGACACCCCCAACTCCTC
>DAOTVS010000296.1:0-11801 GCA_034436375.1 Anaerolineae bacterium
TCCTCGAAGAACCAGCGCAGCAGGAGCAGGATCGCCTCGCGGGCGTAGCCCCGGCGCTGATACTCATCGCGGATGGCGACGCCGTAGGAAAAGCACCCCACACGCCGGTCGCAGTCGTGGCTGGTGATGCTGCCCACCAGCTCGCCCTGAGCGTTCTCGATGCCCAGGTTATAGTTGTCGTCCGTGGGCCGCTCAGAGACGGCCTTTTCCAGCCAGAGGCGCTCGGCCTCTAGAGAGCGGGGTGGCCAGATCCAGTCGACCGCGCGCGCCATGTCGGTGTTGCGGTTCCAGGCGTGAAAGAACTCGGCGTCGGCGGGGCACAGCCCGCGCAGGCGAACCAGCTTGCCCTGAAAGATGTCTGCCATTCCCTTCCTCCCTGCTATGCTGATTTCCCTGGCCAGAAAGCAGCCGGCAAAACTCAGACGGTGGTCTGCTCATGTACCGTTCCCCCCGCGAGGGAGAATTGGGTGCTCGCGGCAGCGATGCTGGGGCACCGGCTCATTCCCCCTCGCGGGGGGAACGGTAGGGGGTAGCCCAGCCGGTGCGCGATGGAGACGCCCGTCGGTCGCGGCGCCTACTGGGCCGTGTCTCTACTGGCTGGCGCATACATGCCGGTTATATTCGCCACCGGGCGCGTCTCTACTGGTTGCGTACGCCCAGAGCCTCACGCGCGGCGCGAACCTGCGCCAGCAGCGGCCCCCGCATTTCGTGATAGTCTGCCGACCATTGCCCGGCCAGGTGGTCAAAAGCGATGGCGCTCTGCTCCACCATGTCCAGGATGCCCTCCGCCGTGTAGGGCCGGCCGGCCGCCTGCAGCTGCGCCACGGTGTCATTGCCCATGCCACCGTGACGGTGTACGTTGGTGCCCAGCGCCCGGTCGCGCAGGATCATGCCCAGCAGGCAACAGTCGCGCACCATATCCAGGGCCAGGTGCAGCGCAATCAGCAGATCGTTGCGTACCACCTTGTGCACCGCCAGCATGCCTTTGAACCAAAATTGATTGCCCAGGTGATCCATCTCTTCGGGCGTGGGCAACGAGGGCTTGGGCGGCGGGAACGGCCCGCTCAGGAGCGCCTCGACCTCCGCCGACCGGCAGAAGACCAGCCGCACCCCCTGCCAAAAGGGCACGCCGGGCCAGCGGCCGATCTGCCGCAGCGCCCCCTCGGTCGTAATGACCAGGTCCAGCTGCGGGCGGTCAGTGAAGCAGGCGCGCGTGACGGCCGTATGGCCGCCGCTCGATTGGTCATAGCAGTAGATTTCGCCCAGGGGTTGTAGCCAGCCGAGGGCCGGGTGGAAGTGCTCCCGGGCTGCATCGCGGGTGACCACGAGCGCATCCAGATCGCTCCACGCGTCCTGCCCGGCGCCCGGAGAGTGCGCCGAGCCAAAGAGCGCCAGGGCCAGCACATCCGGGTCGGGCTGCAGCAGGGCCGCCAGAGCGGCGGCCAACTGCTCGGGCGTACGCGGGGCGGAGGTTGTCTGATCATCAGGCACAGTACTGGGACCTTTCCAGGCAGCGGCCGTTGGACGCCATTGCCGGAATGAATGGCGCGATGCGTTCACATTGCCCGCGGCGCCTCATATCAGGAAACGACGATGATCTGCGAGCGCTCCGGGCCGACCGACACAAAGCGGATCGGTGCGCCGGCCAACTCTTCGATGCGCTTGAGGTAGGCGCGAGCGCGCTCTGGCAACTCCTCCCAGGTGCGGCAGTTGCCCGTCTCCTGCTGCCAGCCGGGCCAGGTCTCATAGATCGGCTCTACCTGGGCTTGGGTGAGGGTGTCGGGCACATAGTCGAGCACCTGCTCGCCCAGCCGGTAGCCGGTGCAGAGCTGGATCTGGTCAAAGCCATCGAGCACGTCGAGCTTGGTGACAGCGATGCCGGTAAAGCCGTTGATCCAGCTGGCATATTGGATGGCCACACCGTCGAACCAGCCGCAGCGGCGCACGCGCCCAGTGGTGGCGCCAAACTCCTGCCCGATTTCCTGCAGGCGGTCGCCATCATCGTCGAACAGTTCGGTGGGGAAAGGCCCGCTGCCCACCGAGGTGGAATAGGCCTTGACCACCCCGAGCACGTCGTCGATGGCCCGTGGAGGGATGCCCACACCCTCGCAGGCGCCGCCTGATGTGGGCGAGGAGCCGGTGGTATAGGGATAGATGCCCCAGTTGATGCAGCGGCCGATGCCGAGCTGCCCCTCCAGCAGCACGCGCTGGTTGCCTTGCACGGCCCTCCGCACCACGGGTACGCTATCGACGATGCGCGTGGCGTATTGCTCGCGCCAGGCCGAGGCAATCTCCATCAATTCATCTACTGTGTATTGCTTCAGGCCGTAAAAGGCGAGCTGGTGATTGCGCATGGGCAGCAGGGCCTCCAGCCGCTCGCGCAGCCAGTCGGGGTAGAGCAGATCGCCCATGCGGATGCCGTTGTAGGCATGTTTGTCGGCATAGACGGGGCCGATGCCCCGCCGGGTGGTGCCCATGGCGCTGTCGCCCTGACCGGTCTTGCCCTTGCGCCGGTCTTCGGCGCCGCCATCGAGCAGGCAGTGGTAGGGCCACACCAGGTGCGCGCGCAGGTCGATGTGCAGGTTGGCCGTATCGACACCCGCCTGCTTCAGCCCGGCCAGTTCCTTGCTCAGGGTATCCAGGTTCACTACCGTGCCCGCGCCCAGCAGATTGTAGACCCGGGGGTAAAAGATGCCGCAGGGCACCAGGTGCAGGGCAAAGCGGCCATGGTCGTTGACTACGGTATGACCGGCATTGTCGCCGCCCTGGAAGCGGATCACCAGGTCAGCCCGCGCGGCCAGGTAATCCACAATACGGCCTTTGCCCTCATCGCCCCACTGGGCGCCGACAACGACGGTGACAGACATACAGGGCCTCCGATAGTGCTGGGAATGGCGCGGGGCGAGCCCGCCAACGAACAGTTCATTATAACGAAGGAACGTCAAACGTAGAGCGTAATGCGTAAGGGCAAAGTCGCCGCTCCGCGATCGTCTTGCGCAAAGCAAACCGCATGGAGCAGGGATTGTCTCCCCGTGGCGACCTTACGGATCACGCCTTACGGATTACGTCTCACCTCGGCTTGGCCAGGATCTCGCGGATCTCCAGCTCGCCAAACTTGCGCGCATAAGCCGGTTTGATGACGATGGCCGTGTCGGCGCCATCGCCCGTGCCGGCAATGGCGATGGCCTCGCCTGAGACATCGAGCAGCCCTGCCTCCGCGGCCATGATCGCCACCTCTACCGCCACCTTCATGCCCTGGCAAAAGCGGTAGAGGGTCTCGCGCACGACCCGGTTGGGGCAGATGACGCCAAATGCCTCGTTCACATCATCGCCCAGGGCGTGCATGGAGGTCAGCACCCGGATGCCGAGCGCCTCCACTTCGGCGCGCTCCTCGGGGGTCATGGTCCAGCCCTCGTCATCAAAAGCGGCGCAGATAGAGACGGCAATGAGCTCTATCCCCGAGCCGGCAAAGATCTCGGCGGCCCGGCGAGCCGTATAGCCGTGGGTGGAGGCGAGCACCACCTGCCGGATGCCCAACTCGCCTGCCCGCCGGCGCGCGGCCTGCAGCGTGGCGTCGGTGTTCTGCTGGCCGGCGGTCTCAAAGTAGAGGATGCGAGATTCCATGGCGTGCCTCCTTTGCGCAGAGAATAGACTAATGCCTGCCTCATATTATAGCAGGTGCTGGAGGCAATGCGAATTGTGCAGCAGACTGCCGGGTTACTCGCTCCGCAGACCGCACGCCAACTCCTCGTCTGAATTGAGGCCGGCCAGAGATGGAGTGCACTACCCGGCGCAGGCCCTCACCGGTCTGCTCGATCCGGAATGAAAAAGCGCAGGCTTCCTTGCCGCCGCTGGAGAGCACCGACGTGAGCACCGTGCATTCCAGCTCATGGCCCAGGGCCATCTGTAGCCCCTTTTGACAGATCCGGCGAGTGCGAGTAGGGTAACGCTCATCCCACCTATCTTTGGAGGCCTGCCATGCGCATCACCCGTGTCGTTGTCACCACACTGGCCGTGCCCGACCCGCCCTTGCGCAATTCCACCGGCGTGCACGAGCCCCATGCCCTGCGCAACCTGGTTGAGGTCGAGACCGACGCCGGGCTGACCGGCCTGGGCGAGACCTATGGTGGCGAGATGATGGCCGCGCAGATCCGGGGCGCAGCCGGGCGTATCGGGGCGGCAAGCTGCCCATCGTCGATGGGCTTATGGACGTGCCCAAGGGCCCGGGCCTGGGGGTCGCGCTGGACCGCGACAGGGTCGCCCAGCTGGCCGAGCTGTACGCCAGGCGCCCAGCGACCGGCCGCGACGACGTCTCGGCGATGCGGCAGCGCGACCCGGGCTGGCTGCCGCTCAAGCCCCGTTGGTAGAGGAGTTGGGCGCCATGTCACGCGCCGTTACTGAGCAGCGCAACCCTGCCACCGGCGAAATCGACCAACTGCCGACGCTCGCAATCCTGCGCCTCATGAACCGGGAGGATGCCGGCGTTGCCGGGGCTGTGGGGCAGTCTTTGGAGCCGATTGCCCGGGCTGTCGATGCCGTGGTAGAGCGCCTGAGCCGGGGCGGCCGGCTGATCTATATGGGCGCGGGCACCTCGGGCCGCCTGGCTGTGCTCGATGCCTCCGAGTGCCCACCCACGTTCGGCGTGCCGCCGGAGATGGTGCAAGCCCTGATTGCCGGGGGCGAGCGGGCCCTGCGCCGGGCTGCCGAGGGCGCTGAGGACGACCGCGAGGCCGGCCGCGCGGACCTTGCCCAGCTCGGCGCCGGCGCGCTGGATGCCGTGGTGGGCATCGCCGCGAGCGGCGCCACGCCCTATGTGCTGGGCGCCATGGCCGAAGCCAGGCAGCGGGGGGCAGTGACCATTGGCCTGAGCAACAACCCCGATAGCCCCCTCTCCCAGGCTGTGGATATGCCCATCGTCGTGGTGACGGGCCCCGAGGTTATCACGGGCTCCACGCGGCTCAAGGCCGGCACCGCCCAGAAAATGGTCCTGAATATGATCAGCACGGCGGCCATGATCCGCCTGGGCAAGACCTATGGCAATCTGATGGTTGATCTGCAGGCCACCAACGATAAGCTGCGCCGGCGCGCGCAGTGGTTAGTGGCGGAGGCTACCGGCGTGTCCCCAGACGAGGCCGGCCGGCTGCTCGGGGCCTGCGGCGGTGAGGTCAAAACGGCGATTGTGGTGCAGCTGCTGGGTATCGACGCCGCTACAGCCCGCGCGCGTCTGCAGGCCTGCGGCGGGCGAGTGCGCGAAGCACTGTACCGGGACCCAAGCTAGATGGCAACAACCTTGTTCCTGGGTGTTGATGGCGGGGGAAGCCGCACCACAGTGGTGATCGGTGATGAGGCCGGCCACATCGTGGCTCGGGTCGAGGGAGGGCCGACCAACCTGCACAGTGTGGGCGCTGAGTCGGCCTTGCACACGCTGGGGCAGATAATCGACCAGGCCCTGACTGGCCTGGGTGTGCAGCGCCCCCGGGTGCGCGTGGCCTGCTTGGGCATGGCCGGCTACGGGCGGCCGGCTGAGCGGCTCGCCCTGCGGCGCTGGGCTGCGGGCGTACACCTGGCGGAGCGGGTGCTGCTCGTCAATGATGCGGACCTGGTGTTGGCGGCGGGCACGCCGGCGGGCTGGGGGCTGGCGCTCATTGCCGGCACGGGCTCGCTCTGCTGCGGCCGCGCACCCGGGGGGGCCGGGGCGCGCGCTGGCGGGTGGGGCTATCTCCTCGGCGATGAGGGGTCTGGCTACAGCATCGGGCTGGCGGCGCTGCGCGCCATCGTGCGGGCCGCCGATGGCCGCGGCCCGGCGCCTGCCTTTGCGCCGGCGGTCCTCGCTGCGCTGCCTGCGCACAGCGAGGAAGAGCTGATCCCCTGGGTCTACCGCTCGCCCATCCCCCGCAGCCAGATCGCCGCCCTCGCTCCCCTGGTTGGCGAGGCTGCAGCAGGGGGCGACCCCATGGCTGAGGCTATCTTGTGCGCCGCTGCGGAGGACCTGGCGCAACTGGCGGTAACTGTGGCACGCCGTCTGGGGTTGAGCGGGCAGGCTGTACCCTGCGCCCTCGGCGGCGGGCTGCTGGTGCACATGCCCGCCCTCGCGCGGGGGGCCCTGCAGGCCGCAGCAGATGATGGCGCTGTGCTCGCCCCCGTCACCTGCGTGGAAGATCCTGCCCGGGGCGCACTGCGTTTGGCGCGCGACGAGGTGCCGGCCCCGGAAGATGCGGATAGAGAATAATGGTCGGTCTGTTGTTTTGACAGCGCCGGGCGCCGGGTGTATTTTTCCGCGTGCGTCATAGTGTATTTCTCGTATAGGCCATTGCGACACACACAAGGGGGCACCATGTCACTCGAGTACCGGCGCAATTCCGTGCGGCCATCCACCGTCTATACTCCAGAGTGGGGATCGAAGACGATCGCCTACCTGCGCACGCCCACTCTCTACGAGTACTTTCGCACCTACACGCCCCATGGCCTGGTTTCCCAGGGCATCTGGGTGGTGGCCAATGTCATGGATGCCACAGGGCAAAAGTACAACCTCTTCCGGCAATACAAGAGCATGGAGACGGCCATGACCGTCTCTTCGCTGGAGGTTAAGGGGCTGGATGCCACGTCCAAGGCGCTCTTCAAGCCCGGTGAGATGTACCTGGGCCGCTGCTGGCACGAGATCGACGAGGAGCGGGGACTCATCGAGGTCAAGCCCTATCTGGCCAACCCCAATGCCTTCTCGGTCACCATCCGGCCGCAGCATGTGGATTGGAAGGATGCCAATGGCCGTGTGGACCTGGCATTCGACGCCCTCGGCCCGGCGCTGGAGTATTACGTGCCGGGGCTGATCGAGGACGGCATGTACCGCTCCGAGCCCATGCGTGTACGCGGCGCCATTGACGGCACGCCGGTGAGCGGCTATGGCGTGATCGATGCCGCCTGGGGGGCGCCGGGCTGCGACTGGGTGCAGAGCAAGATCTTTGCCCTGTTGGAAAAGTATTGGATCGTCTGGCTCAACGTCTATGACGATGACTCCACCGATACCGGCATCTATTGCTGCGGCACCGATGAGTTCGAGGCCGCCTATTACTGCCGCAACGGCGAGGCGATGATCGGCCGCCATAATCACCTCGACGTGCGTCACGCCGCCGATGGCTTTATCCAGAGCGCGACCCTGCAGATGGACGATCAACACTTTGAGTTCACCCCCGACGCGCGCGTGATGCAGGTCGCCTCGATGGTTTCGTGGGCCTCGGGCAAGGTGCTCAACACCGCCGACAAGCGCACCCCGGTGCAGAGCTTCTGCTGGTTCGAGTATATGCCGAAATAGATAGCTCTCGCAGCATATGGCCGGGGTGTGTCCGGCGCAGCCGGACACACCCCGGCCATATGCTGTCACCATCGTTTGCTATTTCTACATACCTATGCTAACATCCGCCCACTGTCAAAGTAGTATGGAGGCTGTACGTGACTGAAGTTCCGCGCACGATTGCGCATTTGCAGGAGCTGGCGCTGGCATTGCCGCAGCCGGAGCGCGACCGCCTGGCGCGCATCTATCAGATCAACACGACGGTGGGCAAATTGGTCCCCCCGCCCGAGATGACGGCGTGGATTGAAAAGTACTTTGGCTCGTTGGCAGCGGTGGAGGAGCAGCAGATCGTCAAGGTGACGAACCTGATCACCCTGGAAGGGGCGCTCTTTAACGAGCTGCGCGCGAGCCGCCCTATGGAGGCCAAGGGCTCTCCCGAAGCCGAGGCCGAGATCGCCAAGACAGGCGATCCCTTCTGCCACCCGGAGACGGGCCCCCCCGCCGATGTGTTCGGCCGTGTGCGGGGCGAGCACTGCATCACGGCCTCCAACGTAGCCAAGTACGACGGCTTTCATGGCATCGTGGTCTTTAACGAGCACAACCCGCTGGCCTTTTCCGCCGACGCCCTCGATGATTACGTCCGCACGGCATTGACCTGGGCGCGCCGGTCTCACGAAGCGGACAATGCCGCGCGCTACTTTTTCATGATGTGGAACTGCCTGTGGCGGGCCGGGGCCTCGATTATCCACGGCCACGCGCAGATGACCCTCAGCCGCGGCATTCACTATGTCAAAGTCGAGGCGCTGCGCCGCGCGGCGCTCCTCTACAAGCTGGCTCATGGCGCGGATTACTTTGCCGACCTGACGGCCGTGCACCGCTCGCTGGGCCTGGCCACGACCCTCGGCAATATACAGGCGCTGGCGCACCTGACGCCGGTCAAGGAGAAGGAAGTGCTCCTGATCGGCCGACGCCTGGACCGCGACATGACCGACGCCCTCTATCATGTGCTGCGCGCCCTGATCGACCGGCTGGGTGTGCGCAGCTTCAACGTGGCTTTCTGGCTGCGCCCTATCGACGCCGTGCAGGAGGATTGGACCGATTTCCCCGTCGTCGTGCGCGTGGTCGACCGCGGCGAGCTCAACAACCGCACGGCCGACGTGGGCGCCATGGAGCTCTATGCGCAGAGTGTGATCTCGAGCGACCCGTTCCGGGTCATGGAAGCAATCAACCATTAGCTCTTTGTCGCGTCGTTTCCTTGGCAAGGGAGTGGTTAGCGGAAGCCTGACGGCCGGTTTACCGAGTTGAGGGCTTTGCGACCACCCGGCATTGGGCCTTTAGGGGGTGTAGAGTGGATGTTGGCGTCTGCTTTGCTGCCCCGAGGGGCAGCAAAGCAGACGCCAACATCCACTCTACACCCCCCATAAGGAGGCTGCCGGATCGCGGCAAAGCAGGTTGCCCGGCCTTTACCCACGGAGGTCCGCTATGGCGCGCTACCAGGTCCACAGGGTGGGGCTATGGTCGTTGGCGAGGTTCGGCTGTGTGCTCGGCGGCCTGGGGATCGTGCTGCCGGCTATCCTGTGCGGCGTGTTCACGCGCCTGGCCGTTGGCAGCGCACGCGGGCTGTTGGAGGGCTGGCAGGATGCCCACCTGGGCTTTCTGCGCTTTGACCTGGTAGAAGCGTTGGGGCTGCAGGGATCGCTGGCCGCGCTGCAGGCGCTGGATGCGGCAGGGTGGCTTTTGGGGCTGGCTGTGGCCTGGGGCCTGGGCCTGGGCGCCGGGCTGGTGCTGGCCCTTTTTTTGGCCGCGGGAGGGCTGGGCTACAACCTCCTGGCGCGGCTGACGGGCGGGCTGGAGCTGGAGCTGCAGCCGCTCACCGAGCATAGGGAGAAGAATGCCGGCAAGAGTGCAGGTGCAGGGGCCGGTCGTTACCCAGGCTGAGCTGGCCAGGGGGCAGACTCTCGTCACCGTGGCGGCGCCTGAGCTGGCGCGCTTGAGCGCGCCAGGACAGTTCGCCATGCTGCGCCGGCCCGGGCGCTGGGACCCCTACCTGCGCACTGCCCTGCCCTTCTTGCGCTGCGGTGAGGATACCGTCTCCTTCCTCATGGAGGGTGAGGAGCGCCTCGCCCTGGGCGATACGCTGGACCTGATCGGCCCCCTGGGCCACGGCTTTGCGCTGGGGGCGGGCGTGCGGCGGCTGCTCTTGATCGCGGCGGGCGGGCCGGCAGCACCCCTCTTGGCCCTGGCCGACCGTCTGCTGGCCGCCGATGCGCAGGCCAGCGTGACCCTGGTATGCACCGCGGCCCTGGCCCGCGACCTGGCTCCACTGTTCGCACCGGCGGTTGAGGTGATCACCGCCCCCGCCCCGTCTCGAGAAGCCGTGCGCTTGCTCCCCTGGGCCGACCTGACGGCGGTCAGCGGGCCTCGCGAGGGCCTGCGCACCCTGAGCGATGCCCTGCCCGTGCGGCGGGCCGGATGCGTGCAGTGTTACCTGCCCCTGGCCCTCGGTTGCGGCCTGGGCTGGTGTGGTTCATGTCTGACGGAGACCCAGCGTGGCCCCCGCCGGGGTTGCGTGGGTGGCCCTGTGTTCGACCTCATGGAGCTTACCTAGGATGAAAAATAGCACCCTCTTGGGCCTGATCGTTAGCGCCGGCCTGCTGCTGGCGTCGGTGGGCTGCGGAGCGGCCGCGGCCAGCAGGCAACACAACACCGCGCTGCCTGTCGCCATGGGCAACGGCACCCCTGACCCGGCATCTACCGCCGCCATCACCGCCACACCCCAGCCTACCCACACGCCTGCTCCCACGGCCACGCCCACACCCTCCGGCATCACCATCGCTATCGACCCGGGCCATGGCGGCTCGGACCTGGGCGCACGCCATTTCGACAAGAATGGCCAGATGGACGTGCACGAGAGCACCGTCACCCTGGCCATCTCGCTCAAGCTGGGCCAAAAGCTGGAGGCGCTCGGCTACAAGGTCTTTTACACCCATAGCGATGATACCCAGCCCGATGACGGCTTTGACCAGGACATCAACGGCGACGGCAAGGTCGACCTGCGGGACATCATGCAGGCGCGTATCGACCTGATCAACCAGTCGCACGCCGACCTGATGCTCTCGATCCACATGAATGCCTGGGAGTCGGACGACGAGGAGTTGTTGCGCGAAACAGGCGGCACCGAGACCTATTACTGCCCCGACCGGCCCTTTGGCAAGCAGAACCTGCGCCTGGCCCAACTGGTGCATCAGAACGTGCTGGCTACCCTGGCAAAACTGGGCGACAAGGTCAGCGACCGTGGGGTCATCATTGACGATGCGCCGGCCTACCCCGGCGATACGGGGGGGCATTTGATGATCTTGGGCCCTGCCAACGACATCATCACGCGCTCCACCAATATGCCCGGCATCCTCTCCGAGCCGGTGTTCATCACCTGCGACCGCGAGGCGGCCCTGGTGCAGCAACCTGCCGCCCAGGACGCCCTGGCCCAGGCCTATGCGGATGCCGTCGTCCAGTACTTTAAAGAGTTCCCCAAGCAATGAGCATCGAGCTGGCGCCGCGGCACAAGGTGGGCCTGACGCTGCAGCATCCGCTGCTGGTGGCCAACGCCACAGCGGAGCTGCTGCCCTTGCTGGCAGGCCCGCAGGCCCTCGGCGCCCTCATCGCCCCCGAGGTCGGCTCACGCGCGCGCAAGCCCCTGCGGATGGTCCGACGCCCCGGGGGCCTGGCGCGCGAAGTGGGCCGGGGGGCGCTCTCGCTCTCCGGTCTGCGGGCGCTCGTGCGTGCGGCGGGCGACCTGCCCGTGCTGGGCCGGGCGCTCGGCGCCGACCCTACAGCTGCCGTGCGTGCGGCCGAGCGCCTGGCCGAGGAGGGGGTGCAGGGGGTAGTGCTTGATCTGCCGCCGGGCAACCCGGTCGCGGCGGAGGATACGGTCGCGCGGGTGCTGGCGGCCGTGGACGTGCCCCTCATCGCCCAGGTGCCGTTGCTGGAAGCTCTGCCCTTTGCCGAGGCCTGCTATCAGGGCGGCGCCGACGCCCTGCTGGTGGCCGGCCCGGCGCACGGGCTTGTGGCCCTGGACGACCCCCATTCCCCCCTGCCCGTCGAGGTGCATGGGCCGCTCCTGCACCCCCTCTACCTGCTGGCCGTGCGCGAGGTCGCCCGTCGCGTGCCGCTGCCTGTCATCGCCCGCGGCGGCATCTACACCCCCGCCGATGCCCGCGCTTTTCTGGCCCAGGGCGCCATGGCCGTGGCGGTCGATAGCCTGGCCTTTGTGGACCCGGCGGCGGTTGCGCATATCGCCAGTGAGACCTGACACACCGATTTCGCTGGCGAGCAATCCAGGCCAGTCCTCTGGCAAAAAGTCTGGCCTGGTCTTGGCAGGGCCAGAGGCCGGTCAACTTGCTTCGCCTCTAGCCGGCAGCCTCCTTATAGGTGTGTGGGGTGAATGTTGCTGCCGGCAGATCTGTATGCCAAGTGACAATGGTCCCTGCACGAAAGAACAACGACGCAGCGAGGC